>JBLIRF010000065.1:0-8961 GCA_049472175.1 Thermoplasmatota archaeon | reverse complement strand
GGATGACTCCATCCCGGCGAACCTGGACAACATTGAGCTATCATGTAACCTGGCAATGGGCAATTTCATGAACCTCAGACAGGTCCTTCCAGGTCTGTACTCGTTCGAATGGAAAGCCCCCAGCACCTATACTGGAGAGGTGACGATCACGGCAAGGGTCATTATCGAAGGCATGCCCTTTTCGGAAGCGAGGAAAACCTTTACTGTGCTTAAAAGACCGAATATAATAGAAGAGGTTTCCTCCATAAATATATACCCCAGTATCAGCAAGAGGAGCGTGGAGCTTAACGAACCGGTACTGGTGCAGGTGGACATCACCGGCACCCATGACCCCTTACTCCTATCCATGAAGTTATTCGACCTTAGCCTGTGCGGGATCGTTTCGCAGCCCATGAAAACATATGAGAACAGGTACATCGGCTCCTTCATCCCTGTACGTGATGTGGATATGGCCAGTCTGCTTCTCGAGGTGAGATACAACGATGAACTCATAAAGAGACAGGCGTGGTCCATAGACCTCATGGCCCCCATGATCGAAGATGAGAAAGAGGAGATCATCCTCGGAGATCCTCAGGTCTTCCCCGCTGTCGTCGGTCCGGGAGATCAGGCTCTTATTTTCATACCATTTTCGAAAACGGAGCGACCGGATGACCTTAGGGTGATGTGTGATGATAACGGGAGAGGGGGAGCATTCTCCAACTTCAGGACATTGTCAGGGTCGCTTATGGTCTTGGATTACTTTGCCCCCTCGAACCCCGGACCTGTCAGTATCTCTGTTCTTGTTCACATGGAGACCGACCTAGTTGGCTCCGTCCATGCATGGTTGAGCGTTGTTGAGGATCCTGGGACCATGGTTCAGACTTCCTTGGGTCTCGAAGCTTCTTATATGACCGTAAGAGGCAGCGACCCGATGGACCCCGTAACCGACATTTTCATCACCGTCGAACGTGACGGGAGGGTCCTTGACAATGTCAACTATATCCAGGTGAACAGCATCCCGGGTGTCCATGTCGAGCAAGGTCCTGCCCAAGAAAACGCCACCTTGCATCTGGTCGCCGGTCATCCCCCAAAGGTAACTCAACAGATCAAGATACTGATATGGGACGAGTTCGGCACCTCGGAGATAATCGATATCGAATTGATGGATATCACCCAGGCTGAGGATGACGCTCCGGAAAACGAACAGGTATCGATCGAGGAAGATGTTGACAACAACGGATGGTATGTAGCTGCAGCGGTCGTCGTCACTCTGTTCGTTTCCCTGCTAACAATAGTGATAGCTACCCTGGTCTGGGATCAGAGGAACAGCGAGAGGTGAATTGAGTGTCCATCCCGATCGAAGGTGGATCGGTTAGAGGTCCACGGAATTCTCCCAGAGACCGTGAATGTTGCAGTATTCCGTAGCAATTAGTGATCTGAGGTCCGACAGGTTCACGTGGAAATCAGCCACCGGGTCCGTATACACCGGGGCAAAGTTCACCTTGCCGAGGTCTACCACCATCCCGTTCTGCTTGACGCCCGTAAGCTGCACCCAAGCGATATGATGCTCCACAAGGTTGGGGTGTGCCACCTCCTTTCCGACCATTATCCTTACTATGTCCTTGCCACCCTTTCCCTGACCCTTCATTATCTCCATCTGGGGTACATGCTTTTCCTTTCCTTCGTTCTCCGCTGTCTTGTAAACTTCGCATATCTTCATGTTCTTCACCTATGGAACCCTATCCATTTACAGGTCTTGTGACATATGAAGTTGTTGATATCATGAGTTCCTGAAATGTTAACTTTCCGATGATATCAAAGACGCACTGTATCATTTAATAAGAGAGAGCATGATAGGGGAGTCATGGACAGGAGACTGGTATTCGGCATCCCCGCGGTGGCGATAGCCATCCTCCTGGTGACCACCGTCGTCATCTCCGTCAACTCCCTGATCGGGAGCGATGAGGAGATAATTGTCATAGATTTCGACCATGCGATGGCCGGAACCCATGTCAGGAACCTCGTCCAATGGGGTCCACGGATGACCGGGTCCGAGGCTGAAGGGCTTGGTGCGGAGTACATTTCAAGGCAGTTCGAGGATGCAGGCCTTCAGGACGTTCACATCGAGACCTTCGAGGTCCCCCTGTTCGAGGTGATCACAGCAGAACTCTCCCTTGTCGAATATTACCCTTTTAAAAACATCCCAAGACCTTTCGGACAGACCATCGAATTCACGCACATGGAGGAGTTCGTGCTTCAGGGATATTCAGGTTCTCTCGACTGGTCGGACCTCAGGGATGACCTCGAGGTCGTTAATATAGGGAACGGGACGGACCCTGATTCATATTCCAGGAGCCAGGGCATGGTCTGTTTCATAGAACAGACAGCGGATACTCCCGGAAATATTGCGGTCTACGAGAACGCATATTCTGCAGGGGCACGGGCTATAATCCTTCAGAACCTCATGAGGGGAGAGGAGATAGGCTACCTTCCCATGTTCAAGACAAGCCAGTACCACGAACCGGAGCAGGCCGTGCGGGACATCCCTTTTATGATGGTCTCCAAGGACTGCGGGGACGAGATCCTGCAAAGAACATCCGGCAACTTCAAGCTCAGGATGAACATGGAGGTCCGAACAGGTGAGATGGACTGCAGGGTGGTTGTAGGGGACCTCAAAGGTAGAAGTGATGATGGGATGATCGTTTTTGGGGCGCATCATGATACGTGCTACAACACCATCGGAGCAGTGGACAATACGGTTGGCCCCGCAACGTTGATAGAGATCGCAAGGGGAATGCGTGGCGAAACCCCGAGGAACACCATCAGGTTCGCTACCTTCGGCGGGGAAGAGGAAGGTTTGTACGGCTCAATAGAATACTACAATGCCCACAAGGCGGAGTTCCAGAACACCATTGACCTTTACATAAACTTCGACATGGCCCATGTGGACCTCGATACGAACAGGTTCACGGTAACGACGACCAGGAACTCGACAATACCTGTCCTTGAGGATATCAGGAACGAACTGCTCAGGAAGGAGCCGGCCCTCAGCAGATACGAGATCTCCGTGGTCTACGATGATATGAGATGGGCGGCTTCCGATCACTGGCCCTTCGTAAGCGGAGGACATAATGCAATGGGCGGTTGGGGCTCTGGATGTGTCGAATATCACACTTACAAGGACGATCTCTCTAGCCTGAATGACGAATCCCTTCAGATAGGAGGAAGGATCCTCGGCAGCTACGCTTTGATGGCTGGGAGCTGATACCCTTCAGAGAGAAAATGAAATATAATTACCTGAAGTTACATTATTCTCAGGGGGTTTTCCATGGGAAAGGAAATTGACATTGCATTCAGGAAGCTAAGGATATTCAACCTCGTCATGGCGGTCCTGCACTTCCTGCAGGGGCTCGTCATGGTCATGATAAGCAACGACCTGACCATCGAGGTGACAAGAGGTTTCCTCGACTACGACCCGGTCCTTGAGAAGCTCTTTCCTGCATCGGCCCATGTGATGGATATCAGGCTCGGTCCGTTCATTGCTTCGTTTCTCTTCATGTCGGCAATTGCCCACCTTCTTATCGGGACCGGACTCTTTAAAAAGTACGTGAGCGACCTCAAGAGAGGGATGAACCGGTTCAGGTGGTACGAATACTCCATCAGTGCTTCGGTCATGATCGTCGCCATTGCCATGCTTACAGGTATATATGACATAGGAACGCTCATCCTGATATTCTTCATGAACACGATGATGATACTATTCGGTCTCCGGATGGAGGTCCACAATCAGGGAAGGAAGGAATTGGACTGGGCTCCGTTCCTCTACGGATGCATAGCAGGTGTGATACCGTGGATAGCCATCGCTTTCCATCTCTTCGGTGCGGGAGGAGGCGACGGGGGACCTCCGACCTTCGTATACTACATCTACGTCTCGATCGCAGTGTTCTTCAACTGTTTCGCTATAAACATGGTCCTCCAGTACAAGAAGGTCTGGAAGTGGAGGAACTATCTCTTCGGTGAAACTATGTATATCGTCCTCAGCCTCGTCGCGAAATCCCTTCTTGCATGGCAGGTGTTCGCAGGCACCCTGAGACCTGGATGATCAATAGGTTCGATCGAACCTCATGAGTCCTGCATCTCTAGCAGCTTTTCCAGCTCTCAAGTACTCTTCTCTCGTGGGTCTCCTTTCCAGTCCATCGCATTCCATGGCCTTGTATTCCGGCCGGTACTGGGCCATGATGTTCACGTAGGTGTCCATGGACACCTCATCGGCAAGGAACCTCATTATAGAACTGGTCCCTGCAATGTCGTTCGGGAGCACTAGATGCCTTACCAGCAACCCCCTCATGGCCACCCCATCATCGTCGATCGTGAGGTCCCCCACCTGGCGGTGCATTTCCTTTACCGCTGAGAGATTGACTTCAGGGTAATCGTCGACCAGGGAATACCTAGAACCCTTGGCCGGGTCTGAATATTTCATATCCGGCATATATATGTCAATGATGCCGTCAAGAAGCCTGAGGGTATCCAGGGAATCGTATCCTCCCGTATTGTAGACGATCGGCAGTTCGAAACCCTTCATGCAAGCGAGCTCCAAAGCTTCGAGTATCTGGGGAACCACATGGGTCGGTGAGACGAGATTGAGGTTGTGGCAGCCGAAACCCTGGATGCTCATCATGATGTCCGAAAGTCTAATTGCGTCAACTTTCTCCCCCGATATTCTCTGGCTGATATCCCAGTTCTGACAGAACTGGCACCCCAGATTACATCCTGAAAAGAATATGGTCCCGGAGCCTTTCCTCCCGACAAGAGGAGGCTCCTCTCCGAAATGAGGACCGTAACTTGATACGACGGCTTTGCTCCCTGTCCTGCAGAAGCCAATATTTTCGATGGACCTGTCCACGCCACAGCAGCGGGGACAGACCCTGCAGGACTTCAGCAATTCATTGCACTGGTCTATCCTCTTCTGAAGCCCCCCAGACCTGAACAGAGCAAGGTATGAAGGCCGTTCCATCGAAAGGGAGATGCAACTGGAGGCATTTGAACTTGGCCTTATCTATCTAGAATCTTTTTATATGGAATCCCAGCTTGAGGAGGTATGGTATCCCTGAAGGACCTTGGCGAAAGCCTTGCTCTTGTAACAGGAGGGTCCAGCGGCATCGGACTTGCCACGGCAAGATCGCTCGCTGCCAGGGGATGCCGGATCATTCTCCTCGGGAGGGACCAGGAGAAACTCGAGAAGGCTGCATCGGGTATAGATGGTGTGATAGGCACTTACGTCACGGATGTGTCCGATAAGGAAGCCGTCTCCGAGGTCTCGAAGAGGATCGTAAAGGATCACGGTGTTCCGAATATCATAATAAATTCCGCAGGGATAGTACATCCGGGACCCCTCTCCGAGCTTACGACGGAACAGATAGATTCGATCATAGATATCGATCTGAAGGGTACCATCTACATCTGCAAGACCTTCTCCCCCCTGATGGAACCCCCTGGTTATATCGTCAACATATCCTCAATGGCGGGCATCATCGGTCTTTTCGGATACACTGCATACAGCGCGGCAAAGTTTGGCGTCAGGGGATTCTCGGAGGCCCTCAGGATGGAGCTCAACATGAGGGGTATCGGAGTTTCCGTGGTTTTCCCACCTGACACGGATACACCCCAGCTAATGGGCGAGGATCTCTCCAAACCCGATGAGCTGAAAGCCATCTCGAAGACCATCAGACCCATCCAGCCTGAAAAGGTCGCAAGGGCAGTGATCGGGGCCATCATTTCTGAAGAGTTCCTTGTGTTCCCGGATGCGGCATCGAAAGCCACCTATCATGCGAACCGGTTCGCGGGTGCCATCGTCAGAAAGGTACTCGACGGCAAGGTCAAAGGGACCTCGAAAGAGCAAGAGCGGGGGGATCGAGCTGGATAGGAAGAGGATGATCATTATCATCCTTGCCATTGCATCGGCCTTGGTGCTCATCACCGCCCTGGCCGTCATTCTCGTGATCTTGATACCACACGATGTTTCCATCGATGTCGGGGCCGTGACGATAGATATCGATGGGGATGAATGCAATGTATCGGCCGAATTCTGCTACGACCCGGACCTGGATGTAGAAGCGGGACCTCTCTGGGTTAGATTGGAGGGGGGGGACGTCCCTCTTGGAAACGTAGACAGGACCGTATTCGCCATACTCGACGAGGAGCAGTTCGCTGAGATAGTCCGGGAGGAGGAGATATCGGTCCATGGTACTGTCTCTTACAGGTCAATGATCGGAACACGTCATGACAGGGACATCGATACAATGGTTGACCTTTCGTTCCTGGGGGAGGTTCTGAGCGGGATAGAGATAGAGAACGTGACCTTATCGACGAGGTTTCCTCTGATCACCGTTGTGAATTTCGATCTTACGGCGGAGATGGAGCGGGAGGTGAACCTCTACGCCAACAACACGGAAGCGACGATATCGAACGGTATCAGCGAAGGGAAGATCGATCTCAGGCACCTGGAGCTCACGAACGCTGGTGTGGGTCATGGCAAGGTGGAGATGCCCACAACGACCCTGCTGGCTCTTGGACTGTGGGGGAGGAACGTCACAGTGGAGGCATGGGGCCTCGATGTGGAGTTCGTTTTCCCGTTCACGACTTGACCAATAGGGAGACAGAAAAGGAACGCTCCAATATATGAACTTAAACTCTCATGAAAACGGATACTATATCCTGAATGCAAATGAAGGAGTGAAGCCAAGGAACTTTTACCGGTCTTTTCTTGTCACCAAGGCGTTTCCGTTTTTAGACGGATAAGGCATTGATATGTTCCTCTGAAAAGCTGTTCCTCATTAAGACCACCCGAGCAGATTTTACATATATCAAACAAGAAAGAATATATACTCTCATGCCAATAAAATTAGGAGGTGCAGTATTTGTCAATAACCCTCGAAGAGATCAGGCATTATGCCCAGATAATAGATGGGAAAAAAGAAAATTCCCCACTTGGAACTTTACTATCCAAATTGGCTAAAAAGGAAAAAGGTGCGGATCCAGTAGCTGATATTAAAGAAATTAGATCAGGGGCTTAATATGTATCTCGTGGATTCGAACGTATTTCTCCATGTCCTTTTAAAAACATCAGAAGAAAAAGAGGCAAAGAAATTCCTTGACCGCAACAAGGATCAGATATCCACTACTCTGTATAATCTGATGGAAATAGCATCTGTGCTTTCCAGAAAATACAAATGGAAAAAGAAGAAAATAACCACGGTACTTTCGACTATGCGGAATTCGATTTCCATACATACTCCTGATGAGTATGATGCCTTGGAGGCTTATGAGATCACCGCCGAGGTATTTACAACCCCGATCGACACATTGATGATCACCATTGCTAAGCGAAAGAAATTAACATTGGTCACCTATGACTCTGAATTGATCAGTCTCAATAAAAAATACTGCAAAATAGTATCTCCTTAGCTTAAAAGCTATAGCTGAAATTTTTCCGACACCCCCCGAAGATGGCAGATCGCCGGAATCAGGTAGGAAAATCTTAAGAACTCTGAAATGTCTGTTTTTCTAGCCAGAATGAAAAATCCTGCGGCGCCGGAACGCCGATTTCGGGGATTTTCGTTTCCGTTTTGTTGAGAAAAACGAAGTTTTTCTGAACATCAGGGAAATGCTTGCATTTGCCGCTATGTGTATGATTTGTGAAGAAGTCGGAAAAGAAACGCTGATTCGGACCTTTTTTCCAACCCTATGGTTATGATTTTTTTATTTTAAAAAATATTGAAATAATCTTGATTATTGAAAAATGACCAAGGGAGCACATTTTCCGTTTTCCGCCACAAAGCGGAAAATTTCACAGCTTTTTCATCCCTGAATCAAGGGTCCATGACGATAATAGAACTTGGAAAAAGCAGTTGGGCGAAGGTTGATAATAAGTCTCAAAGAAGCTTTTCGGAGTCTTCCTCTTTAAAGGCCACTACAAGCTCTCCGCGCTTTTTAATTCCCGTCAATTCGAACCCTCTTCCATATCGACACTCCAACGCGTCATATCTAAGATAGAGCTAAAAGGACGGATGTGTTAGTATGATGGATGAGCAGAGGAGCATATGAGGTCGTTAAAAGAATCTATTTCAAAATCAAGAAACGACAGTTATGGCTGTTCGCACATCTTTTCGGTTACAGGTTCAGATGCAGATCACTGACCGGTGAATCGGACCACGGGCTCACAATAAATTCCGACCTTACGCTTACATGCAACTGCTCCGACTACAAAGGCGAGGGTCAGCTCGGGAGCCTTAAGACGCAACCATTCATGGAAATCCTCCGCGGAGTTAAGGCAAATGCATTCCGGGAAAGTCTCGGCAGAGGGCGCCTTCCCATTGACCGATGCATCGGCTGTGCCGACCTGGAAAAATTGAAGAAGGGAGCTTTGGAAAATCAAATCGTTGCACCAAAGCGAATACTTGTGGAGAACATATCCGGATGCAACCTAAGATGCACTCAATGCAACAGGAGGGATGTACGGGAACACCGCAAACAGGTCCAGATGTCGCTGGAGGACATGGAAATAGTCGCAAAGACCGTAAAGGAACTAGGAATCCTAAGGGTAAATTACTACAATCTCGGAGAGCCGTTCCTCTCCCCGAATATCCTGGAGGAGCTTACTATACTCAAAAAGGAGAATCCTGACATCGAATTATTCACCTCGACGAACGGTTTGCTCCTCAGAGGTGAAAAAAAGGTCCGTGCTGCGCTTCTATTCGATCATATCTACTTCACATTGCCCGGAGGGGACCAAGAATCCGTGGAGAAATATCAGAAGGGACAGGATTTCGCACAGACCATTCGTAACATATCCGGGCTTATCAGCGGTGAATTCGATAGAAGTAACACCATAAGGCAAAAAAGGAATAGAATGAGTGACATCCGCATTAAGAAAACTCAACTTTGACATTGCCAATACAGCCTCCTTCCCTCCTCACGCTGAGT
>JBLIRF010000064.1:0-9019 GCA_049472175.1 Thermoplasmatota archaeon | reverse complement strand
CTCCGTGTCAACCGGTATTTCTGTGCATAGGCCCTCTTGCCGTAACCGTTCTCGGTGATGGTCAGCAGGAGCGGGCCTTCCCCCGTCTCCTCCGTCTCTTCCCCGGGCTCCTCCGGCAACTCATCCTCTCCGTTCTCCTCTGAAGGCTCACCTCCCGCGCTCGGTATGACCGCAAGCGATACTACCCTGTCGTTGTCGTACTTCATCCTCATCCCAATGACACCCATCGACGTCCTGCCCATTGCCCTCACGTCTGAAACTCGAAACCTGTTTGCCATACCCTCATTGGTGGCAAGAACGGCCTCGTTGTCCTCGCTGCAGAGCTGGGTCGAGACAAGCTCGTCCCCTTCGTTCAGTATGATCGCCTTTATACCGGTGGATCGAGGGCGTGAATATAATTCAAGGCTTGTTCTTTTAACGAGACCGTTCATTGTGGCGAAGAGCAGATATCGGTCCGTATCGAAATCGGAAACCGAGATGAAGGACCTCACCACTTCGCTATCTTCCAGGTTCGGTAGGAGATGGATGATCGGCCTTCCCTTCGCCTGTCTGGATCCCGAGGGGACATCATAACCCTTGACCCAGAATACCTTTCCCAGGGAAGTGAACAGCAGAATGTAATCGTGGCTAGAACAGATGAACATGTCAACAACGTAATCCTCATCCTTTATCCCCATCCCCCTTAAACCCTTGCCTCCGCGGTTCTGTATCTTGTACGTGTCAAGGTCCATCCTTTTGATATAACCCGTATTGGTGATCGTCACCACGATATCCCTGCGAACGATCAGGTCCTCGAGGTCCATCTCCTCCGCGTCGACCTCTATCCTGGTCCTTCTGGGATCGTTGTATTTCTCCTTTAGATACACCAGGTCCTCCGAGATCAATCCATCGACCCTTTCCGGCCTCTCGAGGATGTCCACGTAATCGGCGATGGTCTCAACAAGCTTCTTTCCCTCCTCTTTGATCGCATCACTTTCCAATGAAGTCAGCTTCTGGAGCCTCATATCCAGGATGGCTTTTGCCTGTAACTCCGACAGTTCGAACTTCTCCATCAGCCCCGCCTGTGCCCCAGCAACGTTCTCAGAGGCCCTGATCAGTTTAATGACCTCATCTATACTGTCGAGCGCAATGATGAGCCCTTCAATAATGTGAAGTCTCTCTCGGGCTTTCTTGAGGTCAAAGGTGACCCTCCTCCTGATGACCTCACGTCTATGCTCCAGATAGACCTTGAGAAGCTCCTTCAAGGTCATCACTCTGGGTTTGCCGTTGACTATTGCAAGGTTGATGACGCCGAACGTTGTCTGCATGTCCGAGTGAGCATACAGTTTGTTGAGGATGACCTCGGGGACCGCATCCTTCTTTAGCTCGAATACTACCCTCATCCCGTCCTTGTCACTCTCATCCCTTATGTCAGATATGCCCTCGAACAACTTCGCCTTAACGAGTTCCGCGATCTTCTGGAGCATGTTCGACTTGTTGACCATATATGGTATCTCAGAGACCACTATTCGCTGCCTCTCACCCTCATTTCCCTCTATCTCTGCTTTTGCCCTTATGACTATCTTCCCCCGACCGGTGGAATATGCCTGGTATACACCATTCTTACCATAGACCGTTCCTCCGGTCGGGAAATCGGGCGCGGGTATGTACTCCATCAATCCAAGGGAATCCATTTCAGGATCCTCGAGAAGTGCTAAAAGCCCATCGACAACTTCGCCCAGATTGTGCGGGGGCATGTTTGTGGCCATTCCCACCGCAATGCCCGAAGTCCCGTTGACCAGCAGATTGGGGAGTTTTCCCGGAAGGACCGTCGGCTCCTCGAGACTGCCGTCATAGTTGGGTACGTGGTCAACGGTTTCCCGGTCGATGTCCTGGAGCAATTCCATTGCTATCTTCGTCGTGCGTGATTCAGTGTATCTCATGGCCGCCGCTGAATCGCCGTCAATGGAACCGAAGTTACCCTGTCCGTCAATGAGTGGATACCTGAGAGAGAAGTCCTGAGCCATTCGGACAAGGGCGTCGTAAACCGCCATATCCCCGTGTGGATGGTATTTACCAAGAACGTCCCCCACCACCCTTGCAGATTTCTTGTAGGGCTTGCCGAAAACCATCCCGCCCTCGTTCATAGCATGAAGGATCCTCCGATGAACCGGTTTCAATCCATCCCTGGCGTCTGGAAGTGCCCTCCCCACTATGACGGACATCGAATAGTTCAGATAAGAGGTGCTGAGCTCTTCCACCAGTTCCTTACCCATTACGCCCCCTTTCTCTATCCTGTCCAACTGCTCCCCTGCCCCCTCAGATGTCAAGATCGGTCACCTCCGTGGCATGTGCCTCTATGAACTCCTTCCTGGGCTGGACCTGATCACCCATCAGTATGGTGAACATCTCATCTGCCAGAACAGCGTCCTCCACGGTAACGCGCAAGAGGGTACGGGACCCGGGGTCCATGGTCGTTTCCCAGAGCTGGCCCGGATTCATTTCTCCCAAGCCTTTGTACCTTTGAATGGTCATTCCCTGCCCCCCCAGCATCTTCATGAGCTCATCCTTCCTCTCATCGGAAAAACAGTAGAACTCCTGTTTCCCTTTCTTCAATTTGTAAAGAGGGGGCTGGGCGATATACAGATGTCCGCTCGTTATCAGGTCTGGCATATATCTGTAGAAAAAGGTCAGCAGCAGTGTCCGGATATGTGCCCCGTCCACATCGGCATCGGTCATAATTATTATCCTATGATAGCGAAGTGAATCTATATCGAACTCGTCGCCTATGCCGCAACCGAGTGCTGTGACCATGGACCTTATCTCGTTGTTGGAGAGAACCTTGTCCAGTCTGGCCTTCTCCACGTTCAGTATCTTCCCCCTGAGAGGAAGTATGGCCTGGAATCCCCTGTCCCTGCCCTGTTTCGCAGATCCTCCTGCTGAATCCCCCTCGACAAGGTAGAGCTCCGAGGTTGCGGGATCCCTCGACTGGCAGTCTGCGAGTTTTCCGGGTAGCCCAGATCCTTCAAGGATCCCTTTTCTTCTTGTCAGTTCCCGGGCCTTTCTGGCAGCTTCCCTCGCCTGGGAGGCCTGAAGGGCTTTCTCAAGTATCTTCTGTGCATCTTTGGGATGCTCTTCCAGATATTCCTTGAGCTTATCGTTAAGGAATGTCTCGACTATGCCCCTTACCTCGGAATTCCCCAGCTTCGTCTTGGTCTGCCCCTCGAACTGGGGTTCGGGGACCTTTACCGAAACGACAGCTGTTATACCCTCTCTGATGTCCTCGCCCTGAAGCTGCTGGTCCTTCTTGAACAGGTCCTCTTTCCGGGCATAATCATTGAAGGTTCGGGTAAGTGCACCCTTGAAGCCGCTCAGATGGGTTCCACCCTCGGAAGTGTTGATATTGTTTGCATAGGCGAATATGTTCTCAGTGTACCCATCGGTCCACTCCATTGCTATATCAACGACCACTCCCTCACCTCCACCTGAAAAGAACATCGGAGTGTCAATAAGCGGTGTTCTGTTCCTATCGATGTAGTCAATGAAGGATATGAGCCCCCCTTCGTAATGGAACAGCTCCTCCTCTCCGGTTGATTCTTCCTGGAGAGTGATCTTTACTCCCCTGTTGAGAAACGCCAATTCCCTCAATCTGTATTCAAGGATGTCACGTTTGAACTCGAGTGTCGAGAAGATGGCCTCATCAGGTTTGAATTGAATAATGGTTCCAGAAACATCTTCCGGGGCTTCCCCGATCAATTCGACCCCGGTGACCGGTTTCCCACGCTCATACCTCTGAAAATGCACCTTTCCTTCTCTTTTAACCTTTACTTCGAGCCATCTGGAAAGAGCGTTCACAACCGACACACCGACCCCGTGCAGTCCGCCAGAGACCTTGTATGCATCTTTCCTGAACTTGCCTCCCGCATGCAGTCTTGTCATAACGATCTCAACGGCAGGTACATTATACTTGGGATGTATCTTTACAGGTATGCCTCTACCATCATCTTCCACTATCACCGTGCCATCCTTCGCCAGTTTCACAAAGATATTCTCACAGAATCCGGCCATCGCCTCGTCTATGGAATTATCAACGACCTCGTAAACAAGATGGTGCAGCCCGTGGGAATCGGTGGACCCTATATACATTGCGGGTCTGATCCGGACCCCTTCGAGTCCTTCCAATACCTCGATCTGTGACGAATCGTAATCTCCGCTTCCCCTTTTCTTCCCTTCGAGAGGTGTTTCTTCTGTCATGATCCATCGACCGCCGTACGAAAGACTGAATAAATGGCAATATCGAAGTGACTCTGAGCGCATCCCATCGAGATGTTTTTGCCAGGCCCGACATTGTGATGGGTATATATAAATCCTCTCGCGCGCGTACGCGCGCAACTAGTAAAATAAATTATTATCACGGCTTGATTATGACAAATGATAGGATTATATCAAATGAAATCATGCAGAGAGTCCATGGATGAGGAGATCCTCGTTTTTGCCCTCCAGAACGCTATTGAGCATGAAGGAAAAGCCCAAGTGGGTTCGGTGATGGGAAAGGCCATGGCACTGTTCCCGGACCTGAGAAAGGACCCAAAAAATGCTTCCGTCAAGGTAAGCAAGATCGTGGAAGAGGTGAACTCCCTCACAGCCGAAATGCAACGAGAAAGGCTATTGCTTTTAGGGGGTCCGAGGGAAACGATCAAAAGAGAAAGGAAGACCGGCCTTCCGGACCTTGAAAATGCAGTAACCGGGAAGGTCGTTATGAGGTTCGCCCCAGGGCCTTCCGGCCCTCTCCACATCGGACATTCGAGGGCGGCGGTCCTGAATGATGAGTATTGCAGGAGATATCACGGGAAGTTCATTCTCAGACTCGAGGACACGAACCCGGATCGTATAGACCCGGAAGCTTACGAGATGATACCACAGGACCTGGAATGGCTCGGGGTTAACATTGATGAGGTATTCGTCCAATCGGACCGTTTCAATATATATTATCAGGTTGCAAGGGATCTTATCTCAGCAGGTGCCGCATACATATGCACCAGTGACACAGAGGTCTGGAGAAGCATGAAGCTCGCCGGAAAGGCCGTTGAAGAAAGAGATGATGGTCCGGACGTCCAGCTCGAGAGATGGGAGCGAATGCTGAACGGTACTTACTCCGAGGGAGAAGCATCCTTCGTCGTCAAGACCGACCTCGATCATAGGAACCCAGCGGTTAGGGACTTTATAGGTATGAGGATCAAGGACGTCCCTCACCCCCGTACGGGGGACCGGTTCCGGGTTTATCCCTTGTACAACCTATCCGTTGCCATAGATGACCATATGATGGGATGCACACACATCCTCCGGGGAAAGGACCATCTGAACAATACATTGAGGCAGGAATATGTCTATCATCATCTTGGCTGGGAACTGCCAAAGTTCATACACTACGGCCTTGTATCCATCCCTGAATCTGTTCTGAAGACCTCGCTTATCAGGCAGGAGATAACGAACGGTATCTATTCCGGATGGTCGGATGTAAGGCTGGGAACCCTTCAAGCACTGGCTGCAAGGGGCTTTGATCCCAGATCCCTCAGGGATTACTGGACCGAGGTCGGTATAAAATCTGTCGATATCAACTTCTCATGGGACACTCTCTATGCAAAGAACCGTACCCTTATAGATCATAATGCCCGCAGGTTCTTCTTCGTTCCATCTCCCTCTCCACTTACATTTGAGTATGAAGGGGTTCTCAAAGCGAACATACCATATCACCCCGAGATCCCGGAGATGGGGAGTAGAGTACATCTGATCACCTCTCATGACGGGGCCATCAATCTCTATATTCCCGAAAAAGACATTAGAGAAAACGGGAACGGTTCGACTGTACGGCTCAAGGACCTCTGCAATGTGAAATTGGTGGACATTACAAATGGGATCGGTGAATTTGCCGGTATGGATGTCTCCATTATTCGGGAGGTAAAAGGAAGGATCGTCCAATGGGTTGGAGAGGGTTCGGAACCTATGGAAATATTCACTCCGGAAGGTGAGGTCCTGAAAGGGCTTGTCGAACCGGGAATAGCAGATACCGTATCGGAGGGTGACATGATACAGTTCGAGAGGGTAGGTTATTGCAGGGTATTCTTCGACAACGGATTAAAGGCCAATATGGCCCATGAATGAAATGGGACCCCGCGGGATATCCCCCTGTCCGTTTTAATATATGCAATATCCATCGATGGATCATGAGTTACTCCACACTTCGTAAAAATACCGGGATCCCCATTGATCATGATTTCATCGAAGAGGTCCGCCGGATATCCATGAGAAGGAAAGGGCTCATCATCGATGATGAAATCCAGTAGGAAGCAATAGCAAGATATAACTACCTTCTAACCTTCTTTTATGGACGTGTCCGACCTTCAGCATTTAAGGTCGATCGCTTCTGCGGTCTCAGATCATATTCGTGCAACTTTTCCATATGGGGGCGGTGGGGAGCGCATCAGTCTCGGTGCCAGCGGGGATTGGACCAAGGAGATAGATCAGCAAGCAGAGACCATCGCCCTGAATAAGATCCGTGACATGGGGATGGATTGGAACATACTTTCTGAGGAGATGGGTTACCTTGACAGAGGTGCGGAGAAGACCCTTATCATGGATCCTATCGACGGGACCTATAATGCCGTTAACGGGCTGCCCTTCTATTCCACATCCCTCGCGATCAGAGGCGCAGAGGGCGAAATAGAAGCGGGTGTCGTCTGTGATATACCCATGCGACGGTCCTTCTACGCCGAAAGAGGAAAAGGCGCCTACCTTGACGGCGATCGGATCAGCACCCGGGAGTATATCGAATCACGCTCGGTGTTCTCTTCCTTTCTGGACCCGGGCTCCATGGAGAAGAACCGTTTCCTATTGTCATGGCCAAAGAGAAGCCGTTACTTCGGAGCTGTCTCATTGGAGGTCTGCTTCGTTGCAAAAGGTTCTTTCGACCTTTTCGCTCTTTTCTCGAGGTTACCAAGGATCACGGACCTTGCTGCATCCTACCTCATTCTCAAGGAAGCGGGGGGAGTACATCTGAAGGTCCGAAAAGATGGAACATGGGCGGAGTATTACCCCGTCAAAGAAAGCGATATCAGGGGGGTCCTCGCAATAGGGGACCCAAATGCTGCTGATAGGATGATCGAGTTATGCAAGGCCATTCGGCCTCAAGAGGAGGTGTGAGATCATGAAGTTGGGACTAGTGGCCAACGTCAAGAAAAGGGAGGCCATCAAAGTCGCAGGTGAGGTCGTTGAGCTGATCCAAAAAATGGAGAAGGAAGGCAAAGGGATATCACTTATCATCGAAAAAGAATTGAGGGATGTTCTAAAGGAGGAACGGTTCCCGGGAGCATCCGTGGAGAAGATGAATCCCCGGATCATCATCTGCATCGGAGGTGACGGAACACTTCTCGGAACACTTCAACGGACAGCTCTGCCTGTTCTTGGTGTGAATGTTGGATCCCTTGGTTTTCTGATGGAAATTATGCCAAAGGACATAGAGAGCACACTCAACGAACTTGGGGAAGGTAATTACACCATTGAGGAAAGGGTAAGATTGAAGACCGTTCTTAATGGTGAAAGGATGCCCGATGCAACGAACGAAGCGGTCATTGCCACGAGTACGCCTTCAAAGATCCAGGAGTTCGAATTCTATATCGACATGGGGTGGGTGCAGACCCTAAGGGCGGACGGCATCATAATCTCAACTCCAACAGGCTCTACGAGCTATGCCTTATCTGCTGGCGGATCTGTACTGGATCCCAGGCTTAGCGCTCTTGAGATCGTTCCCATTGCTCCTTTCAGGATCAATTCCAGGCCGATCATCATACCCGATCAAAGTATTATCAGCCTTAAGGTCACACACAGGGCGAGGACCGCGCAACTTGTAATAGATGGAACATTCAGAAAGACCATCAGGAACAAGGACCAGCTTCTGTTCACAAGGTCCAAGGATAAGACCCGTTTCGTCAGATTCGATACGAACTTCTATCGAAAGTTCCAAGAGAAGATAGTGAAAGAAAGACCTCCGATGAATATAAAAGGAAAATATTGATATAACACTACAACCATTGGTTGTATAGTATGCCCGGGGAAGAAGACCTCATGGAGCTCGACAGGATACTGGCGGTTCTTGAGAATCCGATACGTCGAAAGATCCTTCAGAAGCTTTCCAGGGAGATGAACTACCCATTGCAGCTTTCAAAGGAGCTGAACGTCAGCCAGCAGGCTATTATGAAGCATCTCAAGGTACTGGAGGATAATGATTTTGTGGTCTCCTACGACGAAAGATCGGACAAGGGGGGGGCTCCAAGAAAAATATACGTGCCAAGGAAGAGATATTGTGTCAGGATCGATATAGGTCCCCATACATATAATGAAGAGATCTATTCTTTCAGAGAGTACGACATACGTAAGGAAGGAAAGAACGTTCAGAGACTGTCGAATGATATGGCGGTTGAATTCGATGGCAGGGTAACAGGTGAGATGAAGAGTGAGATTGCGGGTGCATTACCAGCATTCACGGATCCTCTTCTTGAGAACTATCGGATAAAACTTGAGAAGGCTCTCAACATAGATGAAGACCGTGAAAAATTGAAGGACCTGAAGAATTTGATACTGGATCTCAATGGTGATATTGAGAGAATTGAATCCAGAAGAAAACGACTTCTGGCCATCAGGGAACGCGCTTTCGAGGATGTCAACAGGATAATATCAGAGATGTCGAAGAATTATCTTGAGAGAGAGATCCTATCATTGTATGTCAAGAACCGGGTCCTGGATGCAGATACCATATCGAATATACTGGATACTAGAAGAAAGTATGTGAACGAGGTCCTGAAAAGGATAATGGAGCAATTTGAAGATTGAGAGAGAGGTGCATTTCCAGTGGAAATGTCAAATGTGAGGGTTACATAAAGAATGCGATCTTATCATACATTGAATAATATGCTTTTAATAAGGTAATTTATGTCGATATCAAAAGTTCAAGAATGATGATGAAAGAAATATATTTTCGCAGATA
>JBLIRF010000063.1:0-9204 GCA_049472175.1 Thermoplasmatota archaeon | reverse complement strand
CCAGGATATCCATGCTACCCTACCGGGGCGAATTATAATAAGGGGAACGGAGGGGCCCCTATAAAACCTTCGAAGCAGGAGCATCATCGAACCCTATCGCTCAGCTATATCTCTGAGGTTATATTGGCATCAATGGAAGCAATATGGAAATCCGTAAGGAAGTGGGAGGAAATGGAAATAACGGGGGGAATTCTCCCTGAGGTTGGTCATAAGGACCATCAATTTAACATCAGTAAAATCTGTTCCGATTCCTATCTTATTATCAATCAAGAACGGGCCGCACTGTTATCGTTTTCGATACTATATATTTAAGAGTTGGCGTCCATATCCCATATTTTTCATATGGGGATATCCCAAAAAACACCAATATTTTTAACAATATTTATATATTAAAACATTTCATGGTCACACTGTGTTCCGAATAGGGGACACGGAGGACTAAACATGAAAGCATTGAAAAAGAACGATATGGGCGTGTCGCCCGTCATCGCCGTGATCCTGATGGTTGCGATCACGGTGGTGCTCGCGGGCGTCGTGTTCCTGTGGGCATCGAGCTTGACCGGCGACAGAGATGATGCAGGTGATTTGGTAACTGTAGATGCGGCATTAAATCCCACTACACTTACTATAACCCCAACGACCGGAAATCTTGATTGGGCAGTATATGACCTAATTTTTGACGGAGCAAAGGCCGACGCTGATACCGATGGAATCACAAGTACCGGAATGGATTATACTGTCACTGGGACTTACACAGTTGGAACTGAATATGACTACAAGATAGTCGACACAGAAAATGATAAGACAATAGCTTCCGGAACCGTCTTGTGCAAGAATCCTTGAATTGTTTGAATGAACTTTCCGCCCTCCCCTTTCCGGGGAGGGTTTTTTTTTATTTTTTCCAATTTGAGCATAACCCTTTTATATCCTTGTTCCAAATGGATTTTTGAAATGAAGTGCTTTTTGAACGATGGAAAGGGAGCATCGACCGCTGTCGTCGTGCTGTTGATATTATCAATATTCCTGATATTCTCGGGGATCGCTGCAATATTCGCCTACCAGCTTTACATGAACTCGGATAACGATATGTTCTACACTCTTGATGTCAAGCTGGACGGGGCGAGCGATCGGATCCAGATGTCTCTCACGGACGGCAGCCCCCTAAAGGTTTCCCTCCTCAAATTGAATATAGATGGGAATATGGCGGACATCTCGGATGTGGAGATCACGGAACTCTCTGCCGGCTCCACACTGAAAGTCGACTCTCCCATCGATCTGATAGAGGACCAGGAGTACGATGTCAAGGTCGTCTACAAGGACATGACCATGATCAACAGCTATTACCTTGCAGGTCATGGATTTTGAGTTTCAGTAAATAATGTATCCAGGTAATATGGTTCCGCTTCGGATCATTTCTTTTTCTTCTTCTTTTTCCCCTTCTTCTGCTTCCTGTCAGGTCTCTTGAAGGTCTCCTTGGTCCCGATTATCATGATGAAGCTTGCGAGAGTGACGGCGAATGCCGCGATCTCGTACATACCGAGGACTATCATGCCTATCCTTCCCTCCGTGGAGATGTCCCCGAAGGCCCCGAACCCCAGTAGACCCACACCCGCACAGAGCGATACGATGGAACCGATCAAGGTCAGTGCAACGGATCTGCTATAATGCGTCCCCTTGTACGCGTACCATCCGCCTATGGTCTGACCTCCCACACAAATGGCGAATACCAGTGATATGATGGTGAAGATGACCGCTGCGATCAGCAGTGCGATGAATAAGATCAGCATGAGGACTATGCACAACTCCCTCCAGGGGTCGTCGCCGCCCCCATCGGTCAACAGCCCGAATACAACTAGCCCCAGGGCGATCGTAACGGCGATCCCCCCGAACGTCGTGAGAACGGCAAGGATGAAATTGGGGATCCCGACGATCAGGGACATGAGCCCGGCTGTCCTTCTTCTTGTGACCTTTCCTGCATCCTTACCCCTCGCTGCAGACATCATATCCCCGTGGTAATGGATAACATACGATTATATGAAAACTTCTGATGGGGGGAACGAATGTTCAAACATCTTTGGCGGTGTCGCTCCGATCTTCCTTGACCACCGCCATGAGGCAGGCAAGCCAGTCATCAGCTGCCCTTCGTACCCCTTCCACAGAATCCGCTCCCACCTCACCCCTGACCATGCATCCCTCCACGCTGGTCCTGACGTAATCGTCGTCATCGACCTTCAGGGCTTCCACCACACGCCGTGCTTCTTCTTCTGTGTCGAGCGTTATTGTCAGAACGATCCTCGACTGAACTCCCTTCGTGCCGTCGGGAGACATTCAACCACCCTTCTTTCTCAGCTGCTCCCCGACAAGACGGTCGCAGGTCTTTAGAAATTCTTCAATACGGTCCCTTGGGAAGTGGCCCCCGGCCGCCACGTTGTGACCGCCTCCACCACCCCCTACCTTCTTTCCCGCTTCCCTCATGACCAGTGAAAGGTCAAGTCCCTTCCGGCACATCTCCCGGTCCCCCCGCGAGGATACCTTCATCATCCCGTTGTCACCCGGAGCTATGGCGATCATGGGCTTCTCGTGGTCGAAGATGTAGTTGTGACCGAGACCTGCGATGGTGCCAGAGAGCGTGTCCTCATCCATCTCGAACCATTGAATATATTCGAGGTCCTTGACACCCTCCTTCTTCCTTTTCAGGAGAAGCTCCTGGATATTTTTCTTGTACTCGTACCGGTCATCAAGGGCCTTTTTATAGGCTTCCATGTCCCCCCAGACGACCTGGAATCCGAGTGAGGCCTTCCCGAACCTCCCACACCCGTCGATGGCGTACGCAAGGTCCTGAAGGGAACCGTAATCCTTTGAATGGAAGTTCTCCCTGAAGAGCTCGTGGACAAGCGACTTTTTCACACCGTTGCGAAGGAGACGCATGTAAACGTACGACTGGAGGACCTTCATCTTCTCGCTCTCGACCTCCTCGATGGGAATGAACGGATTGATGGACATATGGGACAGTAATGCCCTGACAGCATCCTCGTCGCTGGAGACCCCATCGATGAAAGGGTCGTTCGAGGTCACCAGCGCCTCCGAGATGGACCTTCCCGAGAAAGGCATCCCCTTGGAGGACGTAAGGTAGCCATTCTCTATGGCAAGGTTGCGGATGCTGTAGTTCAGCTCCGAAAAGTTGGGGACATGCTGCCTGTCCGCGAGCGATCCAGCGAGCGAAAATATGCACAGGTCGACGTTTTCGGGGGAAAGCGTTATCGCGAGAAGAAAGGAAAGAGTGGAGCCAGAGCATCCGGTTGTACCATCTATCCTGTGGAACCTTGGGTTGATCTCGACCACACCTCCTCCGTCAGATATTGAAAAGGGATTCCTCCTCCCATCGATGTTATGGTGGTCCAGGATTATCGCCCTTGCCCCCAGAGCAAGGACCTTTTTCGATATCATTTCTGCCTGGGACGACCCCATGTCGGACACTATCAGGAGCTCGAAACCTCCGTCAAGGTCCGAGAAATCCTCCTCCTTAAGAACGTTGGTCATCGTCGTGTGGAATCTCAGACCAAGCCTTCCCAAGGCCTTGGAGATCATACCTGCTGATGATATACCGTCACCGTCGTAATGAGATATTACCCTCACCATTCCTGATGAGGATTCGATGACAGCAGCGGCGTCCCCCAGTCGCTCCACCAGAGGTTGGGGGACCTTCATCCATTTCAGAGGGTTGTCCATGTTCTAGACCCCGGGCTGACCATTAGAGTGAAAGCAGAGAACATATTAAAAGATAGGCAGGATCAATCTGCCACGATCAGCTTGGCCATGTCCAGCCTGTAGCTCCAGCGCTCAGGAAGAACCCCTTTGCGGGAGTAATACCTGCCGAGCCTCCTTATCTTGGCCTCGGTGAGCTGAAGGGCCCTCTTGTTGTGTATGTCCTTCCTGTTCACGGACATGTGCCTGTGCATGCGCACCGCCTTCCTCATCAGGTTGGTGATGTCCTCGGGGTAGTCCATCTTCTCTCCCTGCTGCTTGAGGAGTTCGTACATGGAAATACCGAGAGCCGTCTTGATGTCTGGGATGCCGTGGAGATCGCGGAGCTCTATCCCGATCATTGAAGTGGAATAGCCCTTGTGGTAGAGCTTCACTACCAGGTCCATGATCTCCTTGCGGTCAACCTCGAGCCATTCAGGCTTCGAGGTCCGGAAGGGTTTGGTGGAGGAGGATCGCCCCCTTCTCCTTGCATGCATCCTAGCCATATTTCATCGACTCCGATGGATTGGGGGGGAGCATTATACTTTTCATATATAAGCCTTGGTCATGACCAAGTAAGCACACCATAACTGGAAATTCTTGTGATGTATCAGAATGTAGTAAAACCTATGATAACCCTTATAGGTATAATTGCAGGTTATAATAACGGTTCCAGTGGGCGAAAATGGAGATCGGAGGCTGACCCGAAAAAGGATCATGACCGCAGCTGTCGTCCTTGTAGTGATAGCAGCCGGTGTGATGATCTTCAGAGAGATATCCTCAGAAGGCAATTCCGGTTTGGAGATCGAGATAGAGGAGATCCTCCATTTGACCTCGGAAAGGAAGGAAGTCAAGTATGATCATGTTTCGATCCAAGGAGAAAATCGGATGTGGGGGATCGCCTCCGTTCCGGCCGCATGCTGGTATGAGATCGATGATGGAGTACAACATGTCATACCGTTGCTCGTAGATGGAGACCCGGGGGTCAGAAGGTTCATCGAATATACGGGGAAAGAGCAGCCCCAGGAACTGAAAGGGAAAGATGGGGAGAGTATGTTCGACCCTACCACCAGTCTCGCAGTGGAGCTCTTCGAGAAAAGCTCTGGATTGATGGTGATGGGAACCACCGATGATGACTATGAACTCGGGTTGACCGCAGCCCCTCTTGCATCCTATCTTGATATTCCGATAGTGATCATCGACGGGTCGAACGACGGTATGGATATATCCAGGGTAGCAGGGGAGATCGATGCGGAATACCTGCTGCTCGTTGGCAGATCCGCCTCTGACCTCGGATCCGAAACTGGGATGGACAGGATAGTACTGGAGGACATGGACCGGGTCCATTCAGCCGTCTTCAAGGTAATTGACGACCGGTTTGGCAGGCTGGATTACGGTGTAATGACGAACCCGGGGGACACCATAGGTCCCGAGGTCATCGATATCCTGTGCGATACCACTGAACAGGAAGTCGACTCGCTTCTGATAGATACTGCGACCGTCGATATGGATATAATCGGATCTTCCACATATTTCCATGCGATCGAAGTTCCTGAAGGGATCGTGGACCTGAAAGTATACGTCAACTTCACGGAGATCAGCGGGTCGCCTCTCGATCCTTTGAAGGAGAATTTTGGTGTGGAGCCCTTGTCCTTCGGGACTCTGAGGGATCAGGAGGGGAGATTGGTCGCCTACTCACCCAGCTTCGCAGTGGAACCGGAAAAGAACTATCTGGAGACCCTGGTGATCGATGATCCGGGCACCTACGAGCTCGAATTGAAGGTCTATTTTGGACTCAAAGGTCTCTCGACCATGATGGGTACCTCGCTCGGAGCGTCGAGAATTACCGGGACGTACACCCTGGAATCTAAAGCCGCCGTTCAATCCACACCCCACCTGCCTATGTTCGAAGGCCTCTCCTTCATGGCTCCCTATCTGGCAGCGGCCAGGGGAGGATTCGTTCTCGCTGACAGGGACCTCGAGCTCACATCGGTCGATTATGCTGACAAGGCAAGCGGTTTCGGGACCGGTCCCTGGTATGAAAATGAGCTTCTCGATGCGGGAAGGGAAAAAGTCGAGCAGAATGTGGTGAAGCTACGACATGTTATTGATATTGCTGATAAGGAGGGATTGGCAGAGGGTTACCTGGAGGGACGTGGGTGGCTGGCGCTCCTCGGGGGAGGCAATATGCTCCCCATGTACTACGAGGAAAAAGACCCATCCTGGGAGGAGGACCCTGTTTGGGGCACCGGATGGGCAACTGACCTTCCCTACAGCCTGAACCTCTCCCTTTCCGTTGGTAGACCCCTTGGAAGGTCTCTCTCCGATGTATCCGGCCTGATCGCAAGGACAATTTTCTACGAGGAATACACGGAGGGGTTCATACAGGACCTCATGGAGGAATATGGATCATCCGGAAGCTGGAAGGACCATTTCCACTTCCTTGCAGGCGAGGGCGGCGGAAGGACCGGCTGGCTCTTCCATCAGAGGGAGTTCTCCTCTATTGCCAGGGACCACGGGTTCGATACCGAGGTCTATATGCAGGATTACGAGAACGACAGACAGACAATGATATTGAAGGGAGCCTACGAGAGGGCTAATTACTTCGAGATGGTCCTTCACGGTGACTGGTCGTGGTTCTCCCCGGAATTGAACGGGATCGACAGGTATTCAACTGGTGTGAAGGTAACGGACCTCATAGGTCATCCTGATGATTGGGAGCTCGGGCCCTCGATCTTCAATTCAGGTGTCTGTCTTCTCGGAAGGTTCGGAGGCCTCAGACCGGAGCAGTCCATAACCCAGGCATTTTTCCATTCAGGCATCAATGCATTCTTCTGTGCTACCCGATCGACAGGGTCCGAGGCAAAGGCAGGACCCATAGAGGAAGCCCTCCTCTTCGAGGACCTTTCGGTCGGTGAGGCCATAAGAAAGGATAAAAGGGATAATCCAGAGGTTCCGACATATTTCGTCAGAACGCTTTTCGGCGACCCCGCCTTCAACCCTTATGAACCCGAGAACGGCTATGGCGATCAGGGACTTGCTGAACTTAAGAACAGGAACAAGGAATAGACGTTACTAATCGGGCGGATCTTTTTTTCTTTCATATAATGGGTCCAATATTTTTTCATTTGATATCAACCGTATAGCGGGGGAATATGTTTAACGGAGATCGGGACCTAGTTAAAAATTTATTGGAAACTTGGAACGTATGTAATTCAATGGGTCTGCTCTAGACCATGGAAGCTAAAGCAAATCCGTAATGCTTTCTGACTGCCACCCGTGAACCATCGTGGACTCCAATGTTATGCATATCATGATGGCTTATTGATAGGGTCTCACCTGCCTTTCGGATTCCCTTTCCGGGGAAGACCCTTTCCGTTTCGGACCGATTTCCATTGAAGATATCAATTGTATCCCCGGGTCGGATTTCCAGGTCTTTCATCGTTTCGGGCGACATTAGGGCATATCCATTAACATCAAATGTTTCGGCGGTCACTTTCATACCCATGGTCGAGAAGTATCTCTGGGCTATTTCTGGATCGATCTCATCGAGATAATCGAATATCCTGCACTTGATCTCTCTTGTATACATGCCGTTTTTAACCCTGAGAGATTCCGCAACCGACCTTGCAGTGTGTTTATCAAGGCCTGCCTTAACGAGTGAGAGGACCAGCTTGGACTCCCTGTACCTCTCTCGGCGCCCATTCTTTTTCCTTATCTTTTTTGACATTAGATCCCTCCTGTTCAGATATTGGGAATTTCTTTCAATGCGCCCCCATCGGCGCACAATATCACAAGGAAAGGTCTTGGATCATCGTACGAATCCGTGTCAACGATGCCGATTGATGGACATCGCTTTCCGGATCATACTTTCAGGCTCCTTCCTTGATGGTATTGAACATCAGCGGCGAATGTATATATGTGGAATTGAAAAACCAATAATCGATGAAAAGCAGTATTTATTGTTTGTTCCCGAAGCCGTCAAAGGATGAAATGAAGCCCCAGATGAAGATTTATACCAATAAGGTTCAAATCAGATAAGGACTTTCATATGTCAGCCAGGGTGTTTGAATGAAAGGGTCTGAAGATAAGAAAGGTCTGTCAACGACTACTATCGTGTTGATCGTGGTTGGAGCCGTCGTGGCGCTTGCGGTCGTGGGTGTTGTGATAATGGGAATTACATTTCTTTGGGCGAACAGCTTCACGAGCGATAGTGGAAATGAGGTGACGTACCTCAACCTCCATGCTACGATCGACGGGACCACCGATACGCTCGAGCTTGAAGTTATCAGCGGAAACGTGAACTGGAATGAACAAAGGGTAGTGGTTGACGGTCATGAACTGACCACACTCTCTTCGGACTCAGGCCCAGGAGACACTGCGATGTTCACTGGAATGATGTGGGACCCGGAAGCGGGAAAGAGTTATCGAGTGAGTGTATATGAGTACGGCAGTGACATTCCGAGATGGGAGGAGGATATTCCCGCAATATGATAAGCATGTTTCAGAATATAATTTGTCCCTGCCCAAATGATCATGAAGGAAGATACTCTATCTTGAAAAAAATTGCCACCATAGCTTAGCCCCAATTTTTTTCACCCGAAAAAAATTGACCAAATTTTATGAAGGTTCAACTCCGTTCTCCGAACTTCGTTGAACATGTCCCCCCACCTCGAGATTCTTTTTGCTCCCTTTGGGAGCCCCGGGCTAAGCTGATGGTCCCGGTTCCCAAATACTTAATACTGAAAGTATATTTACCCCGAAAAAAAATGCCACCATAGCTTAGCCCGGTTGAGCGGCTGACTTGTAATCAGCAGGCCGGGGGTTCGAATCCCTCTGGTGGCTCCATTTTTCCATTCAGGTCGGAGAGATGAATGGATAACATTTTTATTTTCGCAATACTTTGTTGCCTTATGGGAGATTGGAGAATTATCACTCCATCGATCATATTTATTCTATTGTTGATGCTATCCTCCAGTTATCTCCCGGTAGCCGAAAATGGGGAGGCCCATCCCACTATAACGTCGAACAGTTGGTTGCCTTTGGAGGGGGAGTATAACAGGATCAATCCGATCCTTCATGATAGAAAATTCGTATTTTCGGAGAATAGATACGGGAATTATGATGTATTCCTCTGTGATATTGACAATGGTACGATGGAAAGGATAACAATTAACGAGGCAGATCAATTCGTTGGAGGTTTCGATGGCAGATATATAGCCTGGGAGGATGAGAGAAGAGACCCGATCAACAATACCAGAGACATTTATATTCTTGACCTGGAAACGGGTAAGGAAGAGATGATCAAAAAAGATGAAGGGGGTTTGGACCTTCGATTCGTCGACCAGGGTCGTGTATTTTTCAATTACAGAAGCTATGATGTCGGAGGGAAGAAGGGAAATTTCTATATTGATATCGAAAGCAGGAAACAGATCGCCATATCGACCAATAAACCTAACC
>JBLIRF010000062.1:0-9219 GCA_049472175.1 Thermoplasmatota archaeon | reverse complement strand
GACCCACACGATGAGGACATCTGCAGGGAACAGGTCCAGAGACTGGGGGACGAGCGGATACGGCTGATAGAGAACAGGGAGCGGGAAGGGCTTGTCAGGTCAAGGAACAAAGGATTGAGGGCATCTCGTGGGAGATACATCGCCATCATGGATTCCGATGACATCTCCGAGAGGGACCGTTTGCAGAAGGAGGTGGATTTCCTTGAAGAGCATCCCGACCATGCAATGGTGGGCTCCCCGTGCAATATCATCGACGGAGAGGGGAAGACCATAAAGAAGGGGGAAGCAATTCCCGCCACCGAGCAGCTGTACTACAACCTGCTTTTCGCCAATCAATTCCCCCACAGCTCGGTCATGTACCGCAGGGAGGTGATCGATAAGGTGGGGGCTTACAATGAGGAACTGAGCTACGGGGAGGACTATGACCTCTATCTGAGGATCATGGAACACGGCCGTGTTCACATGATATCAGAGGCGTTGGTAAGCTGGAGGCAGCATAGAGCTTCGTACACATCGATATTGACAGATAGGATGAGAGAGAGCATTTCCACGGTAATGAAAAAGAACATCGAACGAAAACTTGGTATCTCGGTCCCCGAAGAAGCACTCCATCTTTACATCGATCATTCGATCAGGGGGCTGCCTCTTGGATCGGTCCTCTCCTCGCTCAAGACCCTCGAAAAGATAAATTCCAGGTTCGTCGAGAGATCGGATGATTGGATGGACCGTAATGTGGCTGGGAGGATAGCAAGGAAGAAGTATCTTTCCCTGTTGACAGGGCAGGTGGTCTCCAATCGGAACCTGACGTCCATCGCGCTTCTGATGCGGAACATCAAGCAATGGCCAGGGTTATTTCTCCATGTACTGGGCAAGCGTTGAAGGTATGTCTTGACCTTATCACGAGGGCCCGTTTCTAGAGATTATTATATGAGACTGAGGTTTACGCTCCATGGACAAGCTGAGCATAATAATCAGCAGCTACAACCGTCCAGAACTTCTAGATCTGTCAATAAGGTCGATACTCGATTCCAACATCCCCGAAGGTCTCGAGCTCGAGATAGTGATCGTGGATGACCAATCCGATCAGGAGACCGGGGACATACTTCGTCAGTACGAATGTGACACGAGGTTCATCATCCACCGGAACAAGGAAAAGAAAGGGGCCGGAGGGCCGAACTGGTCAAAAGGTTTGGAGCTTTCCACTGGTAACATCATAGTCAACAACGAGGATGACATGATATGGCATCCGGATTTCATCTCGAGGCTATACCGCAAGCTCAAGGAGCACGACGAAAACACCTGCATCTTCGGCATGTACATTCAGACACCCTCGTTGGAAGAGATGAGGCCCCCCAAGAGCCGTCCAGACAACCCTCATCCAAAGATAGGTTTATTCACGGGCCTTCCAAAAAAAAGGTCCAAACGGAGCGACGAGCACATATCCCATAACCAGTTCTTCTGTTACAGGAAGTTCTTTGATGGCCTGGACGAGGTATGGCATCATTTTCCCGGCTCCGGTCTCAGAGAGGAGACGGACCTTTACCTTAGGCTCAGGAAGCTGTCCCCTCCAAGGAAATTCGTCGCATTGCCCGACGCTTACCTTTGGCATATCGAGAATAAAAGCGGAAAGAACGTTCGGTCCCTCAGGGAAAGGAGAAAAAGGGACAGCAGGAACCACTTCATATTCCTGAAACGCAATTTCGGCCTGAGGGCATATGCCATGATCGTCCTATACAAACTGTTCATGGCCCAGAGGGCTTTCAGAGAGTTCATTGGAGGCAAGGTCATCGACAGGTTCCCATGAGGTATGCTTCCATTTCTGCATTATTTCAGGGTCTATTTATTGACCCAGAATGTCGGGGTCTCACCTTTCAGCGCCATTATCACCTGCTCTGAAACCATGGTCCCGGCCTTGAACTGGGCGTCGACCGTGTTTGCCCCTATATGGGGGGTCATGGTGACATTGTCGAACTCCATGAACCTGGTCTCCCCAGGTGGTTCCGTCTCGTAAACATCCATTCCGGCCCCTCCGATCCTTCCCTCCTTGAGGGCATTGTAAAGGGCCTCCTCGTCGACCACTCCTCCCCTGGCACAGTTGATAATGAACACGGTCTTCTTCATCATGTCAAGCTGCGGTCTGGAGATCATATGCCTTGTCTCATCCGTCAGCGCCACATGCAGGGAGATGAAATCGGATGTCCGGTACAACTCGTCAAGCCCTACAAGGCGTATGCCTGCCTTTTCGGCAACCTCCGGAGGTAGATAGGGGTCGTGGCCAATGGTCGTCATTCCAAAGGCCTGACATCTGGATGCGAGTGCCTGTCCGATCCTACCGCACCCGATGATCCCGACGGTCTTGCCATCGAGCTCCATACCCTTGAGCTGTTTCTTGAGCCACTGCTGCGACCTAATTCCGTTGGTTCCCTTGACCAGACCCCTTGCAAGGGCCAGCATGTGGGAGAGCGCAAGCTCGGCAACGGAAAGGGTACTCCCAAGAGGTGCATTGACCACCTTTATCCCCTTTTCCTTCGCGTAATTGATATCAATGTTGTCCACCCCGATCCCTGCCCTTCCTATGACCTTCATCCTGAACGCTTTGTCCAGGTCATCCTGTCTGACCTTCGTCCTGGACCTGACGATAAGAGCGTCGTAATCACCTATGATCTCCTTCAGCCTTTCCGGGCTTGCCTCATCCAGAACTACCTCGTGACCGGCCTCTTCAAGCATCTTTACAGCCTCGGGAGCTGTCCCATCAGTTATCAGTACCTTCATTAAGAACACCCCTTTGACCTTGTATAAATTGAACTGATATATAGCTATCCCTTTTCGGTCCTGCGAAGCAGCAGACCAAAGGTCTGAACAAGGGAACCGTTCAAGTAGGCTCCTATGCCCAGTCCTCCAATGGACCCCGTGATAAGCCTCAGGATATTGAAGGATTCATAGGGGGTGATCGCCTGCAGCGATCCGTCGACCACCATCGGAGCGAGAAAGATGGCCAGGACCCATAGCTTGATCCCTTTTCGATACATGGATCCTGCGACACATCCGAGGAATATGCCGCAGAAAAGACCCAAATCACGTGAGCATACCGGCATCTGGTTCCCGTTCAGGAAGTATGACCGGTGGTCCTTCTGATGGCAGTAAAGGTCGCCGAACCTATAGTAGAACCTTGCCAGGGAGTTATCGATATCCGATATCGCCTCATCGTGGTCGATCTCGCCGACGGAGCCCTCGCTTCCAAGGTCCAAGGACCCATTCTTCGCTAGGAAAGGAGAGGATATCAGCAGTAGGGCAAATAGTCCCGATAGGATGATCAGAGGATAACCTATGAGGGCGGGGTGATGAACATTCTTGCTCGTCCAGATCCTGATGCGTTCTATAATGACCGCGCAAAGGGGCAGGGTTCCGGCCTTAACTCCTGCTTTTATCATACCTCGAACCTCAGCAGCGCCCCCGCTCCCCCCATCCTGTCGAGCATATCCCCGAGCTCGTGCGAGGTGGAGGTGACCATGGTCCTTGACCCAGTCTCCGAAGCTTCTCCCATCAAAACCTTGCCGGGACCTTCCCTGAAGAGGCGCTCGGATATCAGCAGAACCTCGACCGCACCCTTCGACAGTGCCCTCTTCACCTCTTCCAGCCCGTAGGTCGCCCCCTTCCCTTTCCCTATCCTTGCCATGAACTCCTCCAGGAGCTCGTTCTCCTGAATGAACCGGAGGCCCTCAAGGGTCTTGGATGCAGAACCTCCCTTGCTCAGGGCTTCCCTGATGCCCCCTGGTCCTGCGGATGATGACTGCATAACATATATCCTCGAATTATCGATGACACCCTCGTCCCTAAGGAGCTTTGCCAGGGACTCCTTGAAGAACCCGGGACCAGATATTATCAGAAGCATACCCACCCCAAGGTTCAGGGAGACAAGATCGGAGATCTCCCTGTAATAGCTGTCCCAACTCCCCCCCTTTCCGGTCCATTTACCCCCTCCCTGGGTACGGATGGTTCCTACCTTCTCCATACCGTAATCCCTGAGCCGGAAGAGGTCAGCTGTCTCATCATCCATGGAGACCGCGAGGGCCACGGTCCCTCGTGCATTCCTCTGTGCGTCCTCAAGAATAGAGATCACTTCCGTACTGTCCTCGGTGAATTGCCGGTCCAACACGGTCCCCACATCGACATTGAAGGTATGATGCCCTGAAATCTCAGGAGGGCCTTCCAGAACAATACCGCGGACCCTGAGGACATCCGTGAAGGGGTGGAACTCCGTGGATAACACCGTTATCCTGAGGTATACCCTGACCCGCGGCTGTGAATCCGCTCTTACCTGGTCCTCCTTGGCCTCCAGTTTCCTGAAGGTAAGTGTCCCGACGACGGTACCGGGCTGTATGGCCTGATGGAGGTACCATAGATCGTCCATGGTATCCACCCTGACCTTGAACATACCCTTTGTTTCGATCCTATCGATGATCCTCATTGAAAGGACACCCCTGGTTCATTCAGCTCGACCCGATTTCCGATGGTCTCCATGTTACCTTGTCCTATCGGTATGAATCTTCGAATTGATATTAAACATGTGCGAGGATTTATAACCTGGACATCAATGGGTACTCATGAAAGGTATCTTCATACCACCCACAGAGGGATTTGCTCTTGGAGAGCACACGGCGGACCTGTGGCTCGAGGTCATGGGAACCTCGATCGAGGACTGTGTGTCGAGGTCGATCCTCGGTCTGTATCATGTGATGGCTCAGGAATTCTTCATAACCGGGACTGTGAGGGACTCCATCGTCCTTGACGACGAAAGCATTGAGCTTCTGGTCGTCGATGTCCTCTCCGAGGCTCTCTTCCTTTTCGATTCCGAGAGCGCTTTGATGCTGGACATCTCCCTGAAAAAGGAAGGGGAAGACCGTTGGGTGCTCGAATTCTCGCGGTCGAAATGTATAATTCCGGAAGGAAAAGGGGGAATGGAGGTAAAGGCAGCGACCTTTCATGGGTCCGGTCTCGTGATGAAAGATGGCATTTGGTACTCAAAGGTCCTTCTGGACATTTGACATTCCCAAACTCGTATTCTTGAGCCCATCATTGGAGCTTGAGATATAGTTAAATATAGTTGAGAATCCATTGACGGTCCCATCAGGGGAATGGGATCCTCTCATGGTATTCGACAGATCGCTTTGTCATCTACCCGAAGCTACGGTGATCGAGGAAAAGAATGTACGGTGCAAGGGAGATGTTATCTTTGCCGACAAATCACAGATAAAACGCGGGGTGATGTCCGAAGGCCGTGTGTTCATGGGGGAATTCGTAGAGCTCGAGGGGGACATCATTGCCATCGGAGATATCAGGATCGATAAGGGCGGCAAGATAAAGGGAGACATCACCGGGGACGCAGATATATACATCGGAGAGAGGTCCATCATCGCTGGAGAGGTCATCGTCGGGAAGAACCTCGATATCGGTGAAGGGGTGGAGTTGGACCCGAGTGCCATAGACTCCAGGGGCCGTATCAACATACGGAATCCCATTTCGGTCATAGTCTACATCCTGCTTTACCTTCTGGAGCTGCTTAGAAGAGATGACTCGAAGGAGGTGGAGAACTTCTTCAAGGAGCTGGAGGATGGAGAGGAGGATAAGATACTGGTCTCCCGCAATTTCACCTATTTTCCGAGGGGATCGAGCATCGGCCCCGAGAGGATCGAGATACCGGGCGACATGAACATAGGGCCTGATTGTCAGATAGTCGGCGACCTCAAGGTTGGAGGATCACTCGATATTGATGGAGAAACGCAGATCTTCGGAGATATCGAGACCGCAAGCGACCTCTTCCTCGGGGAGAACGTTGTCATCAACGGCAATATCAAGGCATTCGGGGACATCACGATCCATCATGCCGCTAGGATCTCCGGCGATGTTCGGGCAAGGAACATCAGCTTCACATCAGACACCGTTATCGACGGGACCCTCAAAGGCGAGGAGGGGATACGGGTTAAACCGGAGGGGAACCCGGAGATCGAGGAGAGGATAGAAAGGTTCGAGAAAGGGATAGATGGGATGGAAGGGGTGATCTGAGACACTCCCCGTTATCGGATTAATCCCTTCGGCTTTCGAAATAATGTAATTCTTTATCCACAATACCCGGAATATCTCCAAAATCAAGTAGACTTTCCAGAAAAATTTTATTAGCATCCTAGCTATGAGGGTTGTTTGTCCATTGTCCACGGAGGCCTTGAAAATGAAACTGTCCAAGAATGAGAAGGTCATTCTATGGGGGCTTGTGAAGTTCCCCATGCTCAATGACAGACAGCTAAGCGATAAGATACAGGTCCGCATGTCGACCCTAAATGCCATCAAGAACAAGATGAAGAGGAACGGATTGATCTTCGACAGGATAGTACCAAACGTGGAGATAATGGACTACGAGATCCTCACGGTCTGCTGGACCTCTTTGACCCGGGGGATCAACGACCCAAACGACCTGAAGTTCCTCAAGGGGGTCTTCGAATCCCAGATAAACACCTATACGGCAATGGTCTTTGGCGAGACCCTGCTCGTGCTTTCACTCTATAAAAATTATACGGATTTCAGAAAAGCGGAGCACAAGATGATCTCAGAGCTCAGGGGAAGGCAGCTCATCAAGGACGATAAACTGCATACGACACTATACCCGCTTTCGATATCCCAGATCAGCAAGAACTTCGATTACACGGCCGTTCTCGAGAGGGCATTCGGGATAAAACCCGGGAGCGACAAGGATCAGGGGGTCGAGATAGATCACCAGAAGGCAAGGGACAAGATCCACCACTTGACCAGAAAAGAAAAGACCATCATTAAAGGCATCCTCGAAGCCCCCGATATGCCCGATAACAAGATCGCAGCGATGCTCGATACCACCCGTCAGGCGGTCGCCAGACATAAAAAGGAGCTGCTGGAGCTCGGGGTCATCAGGAAGACAAGGGTCATCGACTACGGAAAACTTGGATTCGAGATCCTGTGCCTTGTGGAGGGGCATTACAACAAGATGGGGGACGTTGAAAAGGGCGGCCCGGATGTGAAACGGTTCCATCTCCCCAGTTTCTTTGCCGTTTACGGCAACTCCGAGACCGTTTCGCTTTCGCTATTCAAGGATTTTGACCAGTTCACGGAGAGCAAGCAGATCTACCTGGAAGCGATGAAGAGGTTCTGCGACCTTCACCCGGACCCCTACATCAACCTTTACTCCCCCAAGGGAACCATCACTCTGAAACATCAGGAGTACCTCCCATTGGTGGAGGATTTTCTCAAGGACCATTGACTCTGACACTTTCACTCATCCCTCCCTGTTGCCCAACATTTATATCGAAGTAATCGGAGTGAAGTAAACACAGGTGATCCTTGATGGACGAGGAGAGAACGGTGGAAGACCTCCCGGGCGTAGGTCCGGCAACGGCGGAGAAGTTGAAGGAAGCGGGTTTCGACGACCTCATGTCGATCGCAGTGTCCTCACCCTCTGCCCTGGTGGAGGCCGCGGAGATCGGAGAGTCAACTGCGGTCAAGATAATCGCCGCCGCCAAGAAAATGGCCGATATCGGAGGATTCGTGACCGGTGATGTCATAATGGAAAAAAGGAAGAGCATATCGAAGCTCCTTACCGGATCGAAGGCGCTGGATGAGCTTCTGGGGGGAGGGATAGAGACCTGTGCCATAACCGAGTTCTTCGGTGAGTTCGGGTCGGGAAAGACACAGATCACCCATCAGCTATGCGTCAACGTCTGCAGGTCGGGGGAGGACGGAGGTCTCAACGGTCACTCGATCTTCATAGACACCGAGAACACTTTCAGACCGGAGAGGATCGTCCAGATGGCGATGGCCTACGACCTCGATCCCACCGAGGTCCTTCAGACGATCCATGTTGCAAGGGCATTCAATTCACATCATCAGATGCTCCTTGTTGAGAAGGCCAAGGAGATTGGAAAGGAGTTCCCCATCAGATTACTGGTGGTGGATTCCCTGACAGCTCATTTCAGAGCGGAATATATCGGAAGAGGCTCCCTTGCGGAAAGACAGCAGAAGCTTAACAAGCATCTGCATGCCATTCTCCAGTTCGCGGATATCAACAAGTCTGCAGTTGCTGTCACCAACCAGGTCTCGGCCAAACCCGACGCCTTTTTCGGAGACCCCACAAGGGCCATCGGGGGACATGTGCTCGGCCATACCTCGACCTTCAGGCTCTATCTGAGAAAATCCAAAGGGAACAGGAGGATAGCCCGATTGATAGATTCCCCGAACCTTCCTGAAGGGGAAGCGGTGTTCACCGTCTCCGAGGAAGGTATACGGGATTGACCCGAGGAAAAGGGTTTTGATGATGTTTGCCCATACATGTCCCAATCCGAGGGTTCCCCATGGAAAAGCTGGACATAAGAAAGGGTTATTACCGCAATGTGGAAGGTGACAATCTTTTCGAGCTTATGAAAGAGGTATTCGGCAATTGCGAACACGATGGCGAGTGGTACCGGTCCGAGTACGGGGCCATGAAACCTATCAAGATCAAGGTCTTGTCCAAATCCGAGCTTGCCATGGAGATCAACACAGTGGATATACCCGAGGACCAGGTCCTGGATACCATGAGAAAGAGGAACTTCTTTCTCGAAAAGGCCACCGGTTTCACATCCAAGGAGAGGCTTAAAAGGCTCAAGGACAAGGCCAAGAAGGGTGATCTCTGAAGGTTGTTGGAAAGGATTAAAATATATCTTGGCTTTTCGCGAAACCTCTCGATGCGGATGTGGTCTAGCTCGGTAGGACCGTAGCTTCCCAAGCTACTTGCCCGGGTTCAAATCCCGGCATCCGCACCTATCCTATTCTTCATGATTAATGTTGTATCCAAGAATAGGATCGGGTCGGGATTTGAACCTCGGTCTTGGAAGTTTGGAGGTTCCACGGCTCCAAACTTGCAAGTGCGACTAATTCCGCCACTATTCACGAAACCATTAAGGAATTATGTCTACATCAAATCCCGGCATCCGCACTCATTTTCTCTCGTCATCTAATCATTGATGCGAAAATGAGTGCTGTAATATGATTATACACGCAAAATAAACTGATACATTAACAATTTCTTATTTTACTGGACATTGAGGTCTTGATTGCCGTAAATAACTGGACGACCTCAATGTCCCGGCATCCGCACCTATCCTATTCTTCATGATTAATGTTGTATCCAAGAATAGGATCGGGTCGGGATTTGAACCT
>JBLIRF010000061.1:0-9233 GCA_049472175.1 Thermoplasmatota archaeon | reverse complement strand
CCTGTCGATATTGAATTCGCTCACGATGGTAACAAGCTTTACATACTCCAGTGCAGACCCCAGATCGAGGGGGTGATTCCAGGAAAGATCGCTATCCCGGTGGACGTAAAGAAAAAGGATACGATCTTCAGGGCCAACAGATACGTTACCTCCGGGTTGGTCGAGAATATCGATCATATCGTCTATGTCGTGCCGGAACTGTACGAGAGGCTCGAGAGCCGGGAGGATATGCTGATGATAGCGAACGTGGTCTCCCGGTTGAACCTCGCCCTGCCGAAAAGGAAGTTCGTTCTGATAGGACCGGGTCGATGGGGGAGCCGGGGCGATATTAAGCTCGGGGTCCCCGTCCAGTATGGTGATATAAACAACACGTCGATCCTGATCGAGATTGCCCGTTCAAAGCATGGATATGTCCCGGAGCTTTCCTTCGGGACCCACTTCTTCCAGGACCTCGTTGAGACGAACATTCATTACCTCCCGCTCTACCCCGAAGAGGAGGGCTCGTTCCTGAACGAAGCTCTACTGGACTTGAGCGAGAACAGGACAGGTGAGCTGGTTCCGGGATTGCCCGCCGAGATCTCGAATGTCGTCAAGCTCATCAGGACCTCAGACCTGTCCGGCGGTGGATCGATGACGGTGGTCATGGATGGGGAAAGGGGAGAGGCATTGGCCTATCTCACCTCGCCCGACCACACTTCATGGAGGCAGAGGAAGATCGAAGAGATCCTCTCGGACATGGATGCGAAAGCCCTTGGTGTGGAGGCCATTTACCTGGTCGGAAGTGTGAAGGAGAACAGTGCCGGACCTGCGTCCGATATAGACCTGATAGTCCTTTTCAATGGGAACCAGACCCAGTACGGGAGGCTAGAGGATTTCATGCAGGACTGGAGCGAGAGGATCGACGAAGAGAACTTCCAGAGGACCGGTATTAGAACGGGAGGGCTCATCGACCTGCATGTGGTGACGCATCAGGACCTTGCTGAAAAGACATCCTGGGCATCACATATTCGATCGATCTACAATCCTGCTCGAAAATTGCCGATCAACAGGTGATGATCTCCCTGGTCGCCTCCTCCACGGACCTGGGATCGAACCTTACCAATGCCAGGCCCCTTCCATCATGGGCAGCTGTTATACATACCGTCCGGCCGATCTTCTCCATCCACTTTCCGCTCAACCGGGCGGATTCGTGGATGTGACCATGAAGGGTCGATCTGGGAGAGCGGTTCTCGATGAACCTCCTGATCGCAATGGAGCCAACATGGGGGTCCAGGGGTGCATGTTCGTACATCACCCCTTTGATGTCAGCGATGTCAAGCTCAGTATCGTAAGGGGGTGCATGGAACAGCATTATCGCATCCGACAGGTTCTCGTTCCGGGAAAGATCGTTCAGATCCTGCATGATCGTCCTGAAGCGAAGAGCTCTCCTGTCGATCTCGACGGTGAAATGACCTTCTTCGGGAGGAACACTCCCAGGGTCGGTATATGCCGAGATGTCATAAAGCTCCCAGTCCTTCAGTAAAAAGGGGGATGGCGGCACAAAAGGATATCCAAATATCACTGTTCCTCCGATCTGTACCTTTCTCATGCTGGCATACTTGATGGTCCCTGATCTGTCGGCCTCCTTAAAACGCTCTTCGAAGATCCTGGGATCGTCGTTTCCGAGGATCATCACGAACTCTGTCGATGAGGCTGTCCTTTCCCTGATGGATGAGATCCTGAGAAAGAGATCGTCGATGAAACCCTCGATATCCCCAAAATGGGGCAGGATATCTCCTCCGAGAAGTACAGCCTCCGGCCCTTCATCCTCAATGATCTGGAAGAGCTTCGCATATCTTCTTGCACTTCCATGAAGGTCAGAAACGAAGAAGAAAGTTACCATCTGGACCATCCACTCGAGGCAATACTAGCCGATCAGGGATATATTGGTTCCTATATGATAAAATGGTTGATGAATCAATGTTCCTTTAATATTCTTGAGGCAACATTTCCTTCTTATTCGCTCATACGGCCTTTTTACCTTCCAGCTTTTCATGGATGGCTTTTGCAGCGATACGCCCCGCACCCATGGCGCCGATGACCGTGGCAGAACCGGTGACGATATCGCCTCCTGCAAAGACGTTGCACTTCGTCGTCTCGTTGGTCTCATCGTTGACAACGATATATCCCCACTTGTTCCGCTCAACCCCTTCCAGGGACGAGAATATCACGGGATTGGCACCTGTTCCGATGGATACGATCACCATGTCACAGTCGATGATGAACTCGGAACCGGGGATGGGAACGGGTCGTCTCCTCCCGGAGCTGTCAGGCTCTCCAAGCTCCATCTTGATACATTCCATTGCCTTGACGCAACCGTGCTTATCGCCGATGTACCTGACCGGATTCGTTAGCAGGTTGAACTTGACCCCCTCCTGCTCCCCATGATGCACCTCCTCCGCCCTTGCGGGAAGCTGCTCTTTTGCCCGCCGGTAAACCACGGTGGCGATCTCTGCTCCGAGTCTCAGGGCGGTTCTCACAGAATCCATGGCGACATTGCCACCACCTATGACCACCACATGCTTCCCCCTCTCGACCGGAGTCCCGTATTCAGGGAACTTGTAGGCCTTCATGAGGTTGGCCCTTGTAAGGTATTCGTTGGCAGAATAGATGTTGTTGAGGTTCTCACCGGGGATGTTCATGAAGGTGGGAAGCCCTGCTCCAACACCGATGTAGACCGCATCGAACCCGTCCTCCTCCATGAGCTCGTCAACGGTCCGTACCCGCCCTATGACCGAATCCAGTTCCAGCCGGACCCCCTGCTTCAGAAGGTTCTCCACCTCGGCCTGGACGATCTTCTTGGGGAGCCTGAACTCGGGAATGCCGTAGGTCAGGACACCGCCAGGCTGGTGGAGGGCTTCGAATATCACCACCTCGTGTCCCAGCTTGATCAGGTCTCCGGCTACGGTCAGCCCGGAAGGTCCGGAGCCAACGACAGCCACCTTCTTTCCTGTCGGATGCGCCGCTTCGGGGATCTCGGTCAGCCCCATCTCCCTCTCGTAATCAGCGCAGAACCTTTCGAGGTATCCGATGGCGACTGGCTTCCCTTTGATGCCAAGGACGCATTTCGATTCGCATTGAACCTCCTGGGGGCATACTCGACCGCACACCGCGGGAAGTGCATTCGTTTCCTTGATCTTCCTTGCTGCTGCCGCATATTTCTCCTGCTTTATCAGCTGGATGAACTCCGGGATCTTGACAGCGACCGGGCATCCGGTCCTGCATAGCGGATTCTTGCAGTTGAGGCACCTGTTCGCTTCCTTCAACGCAAGCTCCTCAGTGAGCCCGAAGGGTACCTCCTGGAAGTTCCTTGCCCTGATCTCGGGAGGCTGCTCCGGCATCCTGACCCTGTCCGTCATACCCATCAGACCCCACCTCCGTCCTTGTCAGCTCTTTCATAACCGGTGGCAGATCTGCACGCATGCGACTGGTAGGATACCGCTTCCTCCTCGCGGTAGATGTGCTTCCTTATGAAAAGTTCGTCCCAGTCGACCAGGTGGCCGTCCAGTTCAGGTCCGTCCACGCACACGAACCTGGTATGCCCGCCGACCGTGACCCTGCAGCACCCGCACATTCCAGTTCCATCAAGCATTATGGCATTAAGGGCGACCCCCGTGGGGATCTTGTGGGGCATGGTGGCCTTTGAGCACTGCATCAGCATGAAGGTGCAGCCCATGAAATATGCCCTGTCGAACTTCTTCCCCTCCCTCAGCAGCTCAGCGAGCTTGTCCTGAACGTGTCCTCTTATCCCTTCAGAACCGTCGGAGGTCGTCATGTAGAACTCATCGGCAACATTTTCGAGGTTCTCCCTGTTATATAACAGGTAATTGCTCCTCGCCTCCATGATGACAGTCACATGATTTCCCGTTTCCTTCATCGCCTTGGCGATCGGATATATCCCTCCGATACCGAAGCACCCGCCCCCAAGCAGCACGTTGCCGAACTTCTCCACCTTCGCCGGATGCCCAAGCGGCCCGGCGAGGCTGAAGAGGGAATCTCCTTTGGACAAAGACACAAGCTCCATGGTGGAGACACCGAGCTCGAGGACATAGAGCGTGATGGTGCCTTCAACAGGGTCCCAGTCGGAGAGGGTCAATGGTATCCTCTCACCTTTCTCGTTGGCCATGGCAAGCACGAACTGCCCCGCCTTGGCCTTCTTTGCGATCCTCGGGTCCCTGATGACGAACTTATGGACGTTGGGGACCACCTCGTACTTCTCCAGTATCTTGTATTCCCTGGTCATGCACCCACCCCCCTCCTTCCCGGGGTGATGTCCTCGGGAACGACTCCGTCCTCCTTGGGAATGCGCTCGTTCTCTTCAAGATAGACCCTCAGGTCTTCCACGAGCTCGTGTATCGGGGTCCCCCTGTATCTGACCACGTACAGTGGATGCTCGATAAGATGGAGCGAGGCCGGTTCGGATACCGGTATCAGCTCTTTCCTTTCCGGTACGGGAGGTCTTCCCTGACCGCCGAAGAAAGGAACCGTATCCTTCATCTCCTTGGTGATATCATCAACAGAAGAATAACCGAACTCTGTGGATCCAAGGCCGATCGCGATCCCCTTGACGATCTCCCATTCGGGGAGGGACATTCCGGGGGGATCTACCGCCTTCCTGAGCTCGTACTCCCTTCCGTCGAAGGATGTGAAATGCCCGCTCTCCTCGGTAAAGGCTGCTGATGGAAGTATGACATCCGCCATCGAATCGAGCTCGGAAGGATAAATCTCCGACAGTACGACGAACTTGGCCCCCCTCAGCTGCTCCGGCGGGACCGAGGCCTCGTTCACGAAGAGGGCTTGAAGATCCCCTCTTCTGATGCCTGTCAGCATTCTGAGGTAATCCTTTCCCATGGTGCGATCCCTGGCATATCCGGGTCTGAAGCCGTATATGCAACCGGAATCCGATACACCCCTTGTGTTCCCCTCCTCGAGCAGCGGTATGAAGCCGCGGTCCATTCCAAGGAGGGTCAGTATGTTGTTGATCTCGGCCAGTATATTTGTTGGGACAGGATCTCCGAGTATCCTCGATCCCACCATGATAACACCCTTCTTGGAGGACCTCAGGATCTCGGCGATGCTTGCGAACTCCTTCTCCATGACACCCGTGAGCCTGATGGCATCGATCATCTTGAGACCGTCAAGGGACCTTCTGAAGTCAACGAAGGTCGGGTATTCCTCGAACTGCACCATCTTCGTACTGTACAAAATGAGCTTTGTCAGGGTTGCAAGGAAAGACCTCAGAGAGCCGGGTTCGATCCTGACGTGCATGTCGGATTCCACATCGAGGTCGTTCTGGGTATCATCCACTATGATGATGTTCGCTCCTCTTTCCCTGGCTTTGTGTATGGCCACGGGCATCCCGGGGTGCGTGAACACCATATCGTTGTTCACAAGCATTATCCAGTCCGCATCCTCAACGTCCTCTAGCTTGGTCCACTGTGAGGTCGCCCTTCCTTTTTCCGCCAGATACTGGAGGACGATCCTGCCGAAGCGGGACAGGACATCGATGTTGTGCGTTCCTATCACATCACGCGCGAGCTTGTTCAAGAGATAAGCGCTCTCGTTCGTGATGTAGGGGGATACAAGGAACCCTATCTCCTCCGGTGCGAACCTCTTCAGGGAGAGGGAGATGTAATCGAATGCCTCCTCCCAGGAGACCGGTGTCAACCTGCCCCCCTTTCGTATCAATGGATAGTGGAACCTGTCGGAACCGTTGACAAATGCAGGTATACAGAACCGGCCATAGACGCAGGCGTAAGCCCTGCTGTAGGATTTGCTCCTGTCCGGGATGGCCGCCATCACCCGGCCCCATTTCTCCTCGAGGACCATTGCGCAGTTCATCGAGCAGAACGTGCATATAGATTCTATTGAGCTGTCGGCCTTTCCATGCCATTTGCTTCCCTTGGCGGAAAGGGCCCCGGTGGGGCAGGCATCGATGCAAGCGCCACAGAAGCGGCAGGCACCTTCAAGATGGGTCCTTCCGAATATGGTCCCCACCTTCGTGTTATGGCTTCTCTTTGTGAAAGCTATGGCCCCGACCCCTCTTATCTGCTGGCACATCCTGACGCATCTTCCGCACAGGATGCATAGATTGTAGTCACGGTCGAAGAACGGGTCGTATCTTTCCAGGGGGAGGTTCTTGTATTCCATCGGGATCTCAATATCAGCGATCCCGAGATAATGGCTGACCTCCCTGATCTCGCAGATCTCCCTGTTCGGGCACATCGAGCATCCAGTTATCCTTCCGGCTTTCAAGGGGCCTCCTCGTGTATCCTCGCATTCCGCCCGGGAAGAGCAGACGATGCATGAATGAGGGTGTTCGATGAGGATAAGCCTCAGGATGTTCCTCCTGAGCTCCCTGACCTCCTTCTCCTCGCTGTGGACCACCATTCCGTCCTTTGCAGGTGTCGAGCATGCCGGTGGAAAGCCTCTCATACCATCCACCTTCACGATGCAGAGGCGGCATGCTCCGAAGGCCGGGAGCTCCTTGTGAGCGCAGAGTGTCGGTATATAGACATTGGCATCCCTTGCAGCGTCAAGGATGGTCTGTCCTTCCTTGAGCGGGATCTCCCTGCCGTCGATGGTGATCTTCATCTTCCACCACCTCGCATGGGGTCCTTCGTCCCATCATGAACCGGCGAGAGCTTGCTGATGGCCGACACTTTCGGGGGACAGGTCTCTATGCAGAGACCGCATCTTATGCAGATCGAGGGATCTATATTCCGGACCCGGTTCTTCGAGCCCTTGATGGATGTGACAGGCTGCTCCGTCGGTGAGATCGCCTTCACCGGGCATCTTTTCTCGCAAGAACCGCAGCCGATACATCTTAGCGGGTCGATCGTGTATTTGATTAGAGCTTTGCATACCTTGGCCCTGCATTTCTTCTGGAAGATGTGCTCCTCGTATTCCTCCATGAAATACCGGAGAGTTGTGAGGACAGGGTTAGGAGCGGTCTGACCCAGAGCACACAAGGACCCGTTGGAGACTGTCCATGCCAGCTTTCCCAGCTCGTCAAGGTCCTTCTCGCTGGATCTGCCGTTCTTTATCCTGGTCAGTATGTCCAGCATCTGTTTGGTGCCGATCCTGCAGGGAGAGCACTTTCCGCAGGATTCCTCCTGGGTGAAGGAGATGAAATAATGGGCAACATCAACGACGCAAGTGTCCTCGTCCATTACTATCATACCGCCCGAACCCATGATGGTCCCCGCTTCCTTCAATGACTCGAAGTCTACGATGTAATCAAGGGCCGATTCGGGAAGGCAACCCCCTGAGGGGCCCCCCGTCTGGACAGCTTTGAACTTCTTTCCGTCGGGGATACCGCCTCCAATATCCTCGATGATATGGCGGAGGGTGACCCCCATAGGTACCTCGACGAGACCCGAGTTCCGGATCTTCCCGGTAAGGGCGAAAACCGCCGTCCCCTTGGTCCCTTCCGTACCGATAGTGGAGTACCACTTCGCTCCGTTGAGAATGATCGGGGGTATCGAGGCCAGCGTTTTTACGTTGTTGATGTTGGTAGGTTTGCCCCAGAGTCCACTCTGGGCGGGGAAGGGGGGCCTTGGACTTGGCATCCCTCTCTTTCCCATGATGGAAGCTATCAAAGCCGTTTCCTCTCCGCAGACGAAGGCTCCGGCCCCTTCCATGATCTCTATGTCGAAGTTGAAACCGGACCCGAGAATGTTCTCGCCAAGGAAACCCTTTTCCTTGGCCTGTCTAATAGCAATATGGAGGCGGAGGATGGCCAAGGGATACTCCTTCCTTGCATAGATGTACCCTTTTTCCGCACCGATCGCATATCCCGCGATGATCATTCCTTCCAACAGGCTGTTCGGGTCCGCTTCGAGGGTGCTTCGGTCCATGAATGCACCGGGGTCTCCCTCGTCCGCGTTGCAGATGAGATATTTTTCATTTCCGGGTGCATCGTGCGCGAACTTCCATTTCAAGCCGGTCGGGAAACCCGCACCACCGCGGCCTCGGATACCTGAATCGGTGACCTCCTTGATGACATCCTTTCTGGACATGCCCGAGAGCACTTTCTTCAACGCTTCGTATCCCTTCTTCTCGATGTAATCATCGATGTTCTCCGGATTGATATGTCCGCAGTTGCGAAGGATCAGCCGTTGTTGCTCTTTGTAGAACGGTATATCCTTGTAGCACTGGACCTTCTCGTTGGTCACCGGATCGGTGTAGAACAGACGTTCAAGAGGTCTTCCTTTGATGATATGCTCCTCGAGCATCTCATCGGCATCGTCAGGGCTCACCGTGCAATAAAAGGTCCCCTCCGGCTCGACGATCACTATCGGGCCTCTCTGGCAGAATCCGTGACATCCGGTCAGTTTGACCTCCACCCTGTCAGTCAGTCCTTTTTCCTCGATGAGAGATGATAAGGCTGCCGTGATCTTGTGGGATCGGGAGGACATACACCCGGTTCCCTGGCACACAAGAAGTGTGCTCTTCATCAATTATCCCCTCCCTCGGAAGGTCTGCTGCTCTTGAGCTCGTCGATGATCTTGGTAAGCTTGACGGAGCTCATGTTACCATGGACCTCGTCGTCCACAACTATGGTCGGGGCAAGGGCGCAACATCCAAGGCAGGCCACCCTTTCCAGGGATACGCTGTTGTCCTTCGATGTCTCTCCCGGTTCGATCCCGAACCTATCCTTGAGGATCTCGAGCAGGTTCTCGGACCCCTTCACAAAGCATGCCGTTCCCAAGCAGGCCTTGATCGTGTGCTCTCCGGGTTTTGTGAACTTGAAATGGGTATAGAAGGTGGCCACGCCGAATATCACATCCTCGGATATCTGGAGTTTTTCGGCGATCCTGCTGATCGCTGCCGATGGGAGATACCCATATATCTCCTGGACGTCCTGCAGTATTGGGATCAGGTTCTTCACGTCGGTGCCGTGTTCCTCAATGATCCTTATCGTGTTCTCGTCGTCATATTCTCTCCTGGTTTCCATGGGTGTGTCCTCCCTGGGGTCTCGATTCCCCTTTTACCTGAACATCTTGATGCTGAAGGATGAGCAATACCTGGGGCCGATCACCATTCTCTGCTATCTTCGAGAATAATATCGTCAAGGTCCTCATAGCTCAGACCGTGCCAATTGCAGCCTTGCCTGGCGCATATATAGAAATCGATGAGTCGGGATACCGCTTCAACCTCGAACTTGACCACCCGGGCTCCACAGTCATGGC
>JBLIRF010000060.1:0-9351 GCA_049472175.1 Thermoplasmatota archaeon | reverse complement strand
ACTTGCAGTATGAGATAAACCTTTCTTATGACGATGAAGGTGAATATGAAGAGGAAGGTGTAGATGAAGAAGTTCAATCTGTCCTTGAGTGGCTTCGAGGTGTACATGTCCGTAAGCTCTCTCAGGACCAGGATCCCCAGGAGTACCATGACGAAGAACACCTCCAGCGATCCAACGAACACCAGGCAAATGGAGATCCAGGCTCCGAGTGCCAGAACGAGACGGGCTTCTGGGTCCAGAATCACCACCTCTCGAGCTCGTACAGGACCTTCCCGCCTTTATGCTCCACACCCTCTATCCTCAGGGGTAACCTCGATACCCTTGCAGTTGCAGAGAGGACAGCGGAGCAGCCGGGGCAGCCGGTCTTCAGATGCAGCATGGGATCGTACCTCCAGCTCTCATCGCAAACATCCTTGAACCTGGAATGGGTGATGTCGAGGAATATGCGGTCCCCTTTTATCCTTGCGGAGATGGAGCGTATCAGACCCGAGCCTTTGGTAAGACGCTCCAGGGCTTCTGGAAGGTCGGCAAGCTCATCCTCAGCGAACTTTTTGCCGGTATCACGCTCGATGCGGTTTACAAGATCCGATCCGGGAGGGATCATGGAGATGCCCATCGATGGTCCGGTCGTCCCAACAATAAGTACCTGTTCGGCGATCAACCGTGGGAGCGGGAGTCTTTTCTCCTCGGCAGGAATGTAAACACGCTCCTCCTTCAATCTTCCCCCTGCCGGAATGTAGATCCCGTTGCCTTTCAATTCCAGGGCGCCGATCAATCTCCCGATGTTCCTGTCATGATCCAGGACCAGCGGATCGACCAGTTCCTTTGGGACCGTTCTTCCGGAGAAAAGGAAGAGCGACAGTATCCCTATGAGCATCACTCCGAACCCGGAGCGAAGAAGAAATTCCGCGGTCCTGCCGGGGAGGCCCGCATCGATCCATGGCACAAGCTTGCCCGATATCAATATCATAGCAGCACCGGAAAGAGCAACCGATATCCAGACCGCCCTCTTCAGGACATCTCCCCTGTCCATCGGCATTACTATGTCATTGCTGTAGATAAACATGTCGAAACATTTATCTTGAGCGATATTCTCACCATCATCGAACAACTCCGATCGTTCGTTCCCGACCGATCATCGGAACGAGCATCCAGAGGGACGGGTGCCGGTGTGATAGAACAGATCAGAACAGCTTACAGGTACCTTCTCGTCATGGGGGCAGGTTTGATCCTCCTTCTTTTCTCGGTGATGGTACCGGTACTGTCATCGGACCGTGATTTCTCCATATATAATACGGGATGGAACGGCTGCTCTAGGCTTGGTAAGGACACGTACTCCACGGGGTCTTTCATACCCACCGTCGATATTTCCGCATCATCCGAGGAAAGGGTCGTGCACAGCTCGTTCTCTGAGATCGGCAGCAATATCAGACCTTCCAGGTCGTCACTCCTGATAATCGGACCCGATATTTCATTTACCAGGGAAGAGGGGGAATTCACTCACAGGTTCCTTTCCGAGGGCGGATTGGTGCTTCTGGCAGATGATTTCGGCACGGGGAACGAGCTGCTGTCCTACCTGAACACAACGACAAGGATATCGGGAAGGACCATGCTCGATCTGTCATACATGAAGAGCAGCAAGTTCTCGGTGACCACCGAGTTCTCGAGCCATGAGATGACAAGCAACCTCACGATGCTCCTGATGAACATGCCATCCACGGTGGCCCCTTCAATCCGTGCGCGTTCCATCATCAATTCCTCCAGGACCTCCTGGCTGAGCATGGACGGGAACGAGCGATGGGATGGGGACGAACCATCTGGACCCTTTCCGATCCTCACGGTAGAGAGGTATGGAAGGGGGACACTTGCCGTGCTTTCCGAGCCCAGCCTGCTCATCAATCAGATGCAGGAGGAGATGGATAACGGTGTTTTCGCCCAGAACCTCATCAGGTTCATATCCGATGGAAGGGACAGCGTGATGATAGATGAATCACACAGGGACCTCACGAACCCGGTGCAATTGACGAATTCGTTCGTGGCTGCTCTTGATCTCAACCAGAAGATCGGGATAATGATAGCTCTGTCGATCGTGTTCCTGGTCCTGAGCACGGGATTTCCCGGGATGATGATGGGATCGTTCAGGAAGCTGATCGACAGGCTTCTATCGGAGAAACCTCATGGAACGGGTGATCCAAGGACACCTCTGGAGGTGGTCATGGAGAGGCATCCTGATTGGGACAGGACCGTGCTTGAGAGATTGATAAGGGACGTAGAGGGATGATAATGGGAACAGCTTCGCAGGAGATATACGGCAGGGTGAAGGCAGAGATAGGGAAGGTTATCATAGGATACGAGGATATCATAGAGGATTTTCTGATATGTCTTTCCGCGGGAGGTCACATTCTTCTCGAAGGGGTGCCCGGGATAGCGAAAACGACCCTGGCAAAAGCGTTGTCCGATGTTGTAGGCCTCTCCTTCAAGAGGATCCAGTTCACCCAGGACCTGCTTCCGGCGGATATTACCGGGCACTATTACTACAATCAAAAACTGCAGGAATTCCATTTCAGGAAAGGCCCGATCTTCGCCAACGTGGTCCTTGCAGATGAGATCAACAGGTCACCCACGAAGACACAGTCCGCCCTCCTGGAGGCCATGGAGGAGAAGCAGGTGACGGTGGAAGGCACCACCTTCCGTCTGGAGGAGCCGTTCCTGGTGATGGCAACGATAAATCCCGTTGAGCATGAGGGGGTTTACACTCTACCGGAAGCGCAGCTTGACCGGTTCATGGTGAAGAGCGTGATGGATTACCTTCCAGGTTCGGACGAATTAAGGCTACTTGCGCTCAAGAACCGCGACTGGAGGGCCCAGAGACATCAGCCGTTAGGGGAGGACATCTATTCGGTGCTCTTCAAGGAGACCCGCGGCTGCAGGGCGGATGCGACCATTCTGACCTATATAAGGGATATAATCCAGGCCACGAGGACCGACAGCAAGATAATCCTCGGGGCAAGTCCAAGAGCTGGGGAGCAGGTCCTCTATGCATCCAAGGCTGCTGCGGTGATAGCGGGGAGGGGATATGTGATCCCGGACGATGTGAAGAAGGTCGTGAGGAAAGTGATCCCGCACAGGATAACGGTATCGATGGACAGCGAGCTTGATGGCATCTCCTCGAAGATGGTCGTGGAGGAGGTACTTTCCAAGGTCGAGGTCGTTAGACCTCGCGGGGAGTGAGATCGGAGGATGTGACATGAACTCTCCGTTCCTGGCGTATGACGTGAGGGGAAAGGTGGGGGAGGATTTAACCGAAGAGATGGTGTACGATATCGGTCTTGCATACTGCGAGATGTTGCATCCCCGCAGGGTGATCGTGGGAAGGGATATCAGACCGTCCTCCGACGGATTGGTCAGGGTGCTTTCCGACGGGCTGTCGGATGGAGGGTCGGATGTGCTCGACATTGGCCTTTGCGGGACCGAGGTGGTATATTTTGCCACACCTTACCTCGATGCCGACGGCGGAATAATGATCACCGCCTCTCACAATCCCCGTGGATACAACGGGATGAAGTTGGTCAAGAGGGGGTCGGTGCCTATATCGGGGGAGAACGGCCTTCATGTCATCAGGGATATGGTGGAAAAGGGGAGGATGAGGAAAGCTTCGGCAAAGGGCAGTGTAAGAGAGGTCGATATCAGAGAACCGTATCTGCAGAAGGTCCTCTCCTTTCTTGACGATATAAGGTCACTGGAAGGCACCCGTGTTGTGACGGACCCGGGTCATGGCTGCGCCGGTCCAGTGCTTGATCTGGTATCGGAGGCCACGGGACTTGAACTGGATAGGCTTCATCATGAACCGGACGGCACGTTTCCTGCCGGTGTTCCGAACCCCATCCTCCCGGAGATGAGGACAACGATCTCGGAGAGGGTGAAGAGCACAGATGCGGACCTCGGGGCTGCCTGGGACGGCGACCATGACCGCTGCTTCCTTTTCGATGAGAACGGGGGTTTCGTGGATGGTTACTATATCGTTGGCCTTATTGCCGGGAAGATGTTGGACCGGGAAAAGGGGGGCAGGGTAGTTCACGATCCGAGGCTGACCTGGAACACCATCGAGATAGTGAAAGGGTCAGGCGGCATCCCGGTATTGAATAGAACTGGACATGCGTTCATCAAGGACAGGATGAGGAAGGAGGATGCCGTGTACGGCGGAGAGATGTCCGCGCATCACTACTTCAGGGACTTCTATTACTGCGATACAGGGATGGTCCCCTGGCTGATCGTTCTGGAGCATATCATCGAGACCGGCAGGTCGATGTCCGATCTTATCGGCGACCGTATGAAGAGGTTCCCTGTCAGCGGGGAGATCAACAGGAAGGTCTCCGACCAGAAAGCGGTCATATCTTTGATCGAGGAGAAGTACTCTCCGGGCGCTCTGAGCGTCGATCATACCGACGGCGTATCCATCGAGTTCCGGGACTTCCGTTTCAACCTGAGGTCCTCGAACACGGAGCCCCTTATCCGCTTGAATGCCGAATCAAGGGGGGACAGGGAGCTTCTTGACAGGAGAACAGGCGAGATCCTGGACCTGATAGACAGCTGTTGAGGGGGATGAACATGGACAGGTTCAGACTTATCGTTGACGGGCCTTTGACCCCTGCCGACAACATGGCAAGGGATGAAGCTCTGCTGCGGAGGGTCATCGCAAAGGAATCCGTGCCATGTCTCAGGTTCTACAGGTGGAGGCCCGCGGGTCTTTCCATCGGTCGATTCCAAAGCGTCGGAAAAGGAATGGACCTGGAAGCCTGCAGAAAGTACGGGGTGGAAATGGTGAGAAGGTTGACAGGAGGCGAGGCGGTCCTCCATGATGACGAGATCACCTATTCTATAATAGTGCCTGTCACACATCCCAGATTCGAAGGCAGGGGTGTTGTGGACACCTACAGGACCATCTCGAGAGCGCTGGTGAAGGGACTCGGGTTGACCGGAGTGGATTCCAGCATGGCAGACGGAGCACCGACCCGACCCGATCCTGCTGGCCAGGGGGTCTGCTTCTACACTCCGACGGTCTATGAGATCGTCGCAGGAGGAAAGAAGATAATCGGCTCGGCCCAGGCAAGGGAGAAGCTAGTGATACTTCAGCATGGGTCTATCCCGATCGACTGGGACATCGACAAGCAGCTGGAGGTAATGGGGGTGAGTAAGGAGTACAGGGATGCCTTCAGGGAACTGTTCAAGCACAGGGCGACGACGATATCGGAACAGCTGGGAAGAAGACCCGACATCCAGGAGCTCGTATACAACTTCTCAAGGGGATTCGAGGAAGTGTTCGATATGGAGCTTGAACCGTCCGAATATTCGGTGCAGGAGAGCAAGATGGCAAATTGGCTGGTGGACAGGAAATACGGCAGCGATGAATGGAACATGAGGACGGGTTGATCGAGCATGGTCCTTTGCACGGGCCTTCTTCGTTGGAACCCTTCAAGGATGATATGAGGGCCAAGTCCCCCATGATATCCGGCCTCCATGATCGGGAGCTCTGTTCGTCGGGTAATTTTTTATTTCACCAGGGATTTACGCACATGCGCTCTGACGCATTCGAGTGTGTTACATGGCAGTGGTACGAGGAGAACCCAAAGACAGCACCGGGGACAGTGAGGCCAAGGTCATGAAGGTCCCCTGGGTGACATGGATCGCCATAGCCCTTGGTGTCATGATGACGGGGATCGGAGTGATAATGCTCCTCTGGGGCTTCATGTGGCAGGCGGATGTAGGTGAGAATACGTCGCTGAAAGGGGACAGGACGGAGGGCGGACCCTGCCTGATACCGGTCGGTGTCGCTATGATAACAGTTGGTATACTTTGGGTGCTCACCGGATGGAGAGGTTTCAGGAAGTCAAATGCGCAGGATGACATGATGAGGTGTCCCAACTGCGGCAGGATGATCGAATCCGACCTCAATTTCTGCTATCTGTGCAACACGACCTTCGAGGACGATCCCGGGGTCAATGGAAGGAGGGAAGGAATGGCCGGTAAGAACGTAAAAAACGGTGAGGAAACGGCAAAGAGGGCCAGGCCTTTATCACCCGGCAGGGAGCGATAGCAGACCTCACCGAAAGTATTTTGTCAGCTTCGCTCATACAGTATCTCATGAAAACATCCCTCAGCGCCCTTAAGCGTAGCCTGATATTCAAGGACCAGTCCAAACTATCGTTCGATTATGTTCCAGATGTGCTTCCTGGCAGGGAAGGCGAACTGGATGTACTGGGGCGCCTCTTCAGGCCGGTCGTTTACGAGAGGATGGGGCAGACGGCCCTTGTCACCGGGCCCGTCGGCTCGGGAAAGACCGCCGTTGTCAAGAGGTTCTGCGACCTCCTAAAGGAGGCAGGTCTGGAGAACAAGAGGAGGATAGATACGGTTCATGTGAACTGCAGGAACCGAAAATCCGAATCCATGGTCCTTCTGTCCATACTTACCCATTTCGATTCGAGGTTCCCGGACAGGGGGTTCTCTATCCCGGAGATGATAGAGATCCTCAAGAAGCACCTGAAGAAGAGGGAGTGCCATCTGGTGATCATACTTGACGAGGCTGATGTGCTCCTGAAAAGGTCCGGATCGGACCTGGTGTACGCCTTCACTCGCGTCCAGGAGGAGGACCAGGAACTACTGGGAGCCCTGTCCCTCATACTGATCTCGCAGAAGTCGATAATACAGCTGATGGACAAGGCCTCGCTGTCGACCTTCAAGAGGACGAACGTGGTCGAGTTCGGCAAGTACGACCGCGATGTCCTTCAGGCGATAGTGGACCAGAGGGTTGACCTTGCCTTCCACAACAATGTGGTTGAGGAGGGAGTTTCGGAGATGATCGCCTCAATGTCGGAGGAGTACGGAGATGCGAGGTTCGCCATAGAGCTTCTCGAGAAGGCCGGGATGGTGGCCGAGGAGAAGGGAAGCGATACAGTGGCACCCGAACACGCCAGGTGGGCGAAGGCAGAGGTCAAACCCTTCGTCTTCGAGGAAACGATCCACCAGCTGAACATCCACGAGCAGATCATGCTCCTTGCGACTTCCAGGCTGCTCAAGCACTCGGCATACTGCTCCACGGGTGAGCTTGAGACGGAATACCAGGCGCTCTGCGAGCAGATAAACAAGAGACCACTTGGCCACACACAATTCTGGCAGTATATGAAGGAGATGGATGCTTTCGGTCTCATAACCACAAAGAGGTCCGGGAAGGGAACGGTGGGCAACACGACCCTGATAACGATCCAGGATATCCCGGTGATGGAACTGATAGATTATCTAGAGAGCAATCTGCTCTGCTAGGTCCTTTTTAACCTCACCAAAGAACCTGATCGAAATGTCTCAGAAAGTTGGCGGTGGAGGCAGATCGGGAAGCTTCTTCCGCTGAGGGGGCGAGGGAGCTTCCTTGGGTTTCTCAGCTGCTGGACCGTCCGTTGTCATATCGAGATCCCCGAACAGGTCATCGACCTGGACCTCCCCCCTGGTGTCGGTTCCCTCGGCTGGGGGTTTCCAGACATTATCCTCCTCCGATCCCTCGGCGGATGATTCCTCTATCTGCTTGTGTGCCTCCTCCATGAACCCCTCCAGATAGTCGTCCTCCGGTGGAGGTGCAGATTCGGAGGACGGGGGAAGCTGCCGCTGTTCTGACGGTGGGAACTGCTCAACCCCTCTCTGGGGCGGGAACTGTCCAGGATAGCCCTGTCCAGGGAGCTCGCTTCCGTACATCTGCTGCTGGACCATGGGTTTCGGCTTGGACATTATCACTATAAGGAAGAAGACCACGGCGGCTATGAGGATTATTGCAATCAGTATGATCACGATTATCCAGATAAGCGGCAGTCCTCCGTCATCGTCGGATTGTATGGGGGGATGGGAGTTTGCGTCTAGAGGGTCCGAGCCGTACTCGTACTCCTCGAAGTTCGTGAAAGTATCCCGGTCGAGATCGGTAATCTTATCGTTGGGATCGAACTTGTTCAGGCCATTGTCCTCCTCGTAGATATCGGGCATCCCGTCCCCGTCGGTATCCTTGTTGGGATCGACCTCCTCGGGTTTTTCCACTATAAGGATGGTCATCTCTTCGGAGGATATCCCTCCGTAGGGGTCCTTCACCGTGAGTGTGACGTAATATTCGTTGTGTGTTGCCCAGCTGTGCGTGACCTCCTGACCGGTCACATCCCCTGTGTTGTCACCGAAGTTCCAGATGTAGGTAAGTACGTCGCCATCGGGGTCCTCAACATCATCGGCCCAGAATCGGATCTCGTTCCCGGGATACCTTATGACGCTCTCATCGTAATGTATCCTCGGCCTTCCTGGAGGATCGTTGGTGTTGACTATCTCGTAGTTCACAAGCACCGTGTCCATGGCTCCGTCCTCGTCCTTCACGGTTATTCTGACGGAGTGGACCCCGACCATGTCCTGGGTGGGGAGGATGGTGAAGTTGCGTGCAAATTCATCGCCGGGGACCGGCGATTGCTGCCAGGCAGGGTCGTTCGCGGAGAATGAGATATCATCGCGGGGATCGATCTCCTCTGCACTCACGGTCAAGGCATAGGCCTTGTCCTCGAAACCGTTGAGTCCGTTGACCGAATCGAAAGTCAGCTTTCCGTCCACGGGTGTCTCCCCGTTTATGGTCAGTATCCTTGGCCTGTCATTTACGTTCAGGACCTGAATGACCACCGTGACCTCCTGGCTGCTTTTACCCTGGCTGTCACTGCAGGAAAGGGTCGTTTCGGCTATACCGGAAATGGCATCATCGTTGGTGGGGAGATAGGTCAGATAAGCCTTCATAGGGCTTGTCTGGTGAGGATGTATGCTCCATCCCGGGGAGCCCACGTTCCATGTGAGCTTATCGGCCATGCCTATGGCAATATCCGGATCGTATGCTTCCACCGTCAGGTTTATCTCCGAATCCTCCTCGACGTTCCTGAAGGTGGGCTCGTCCTCAACATCCAGATTGTCATAGGCCACGCCCCCGTCCCTCCATTCTATGGACACCAGTGTGGGGTCGTCGTTGCGGTTCGTGACAATGAACTTCAATATGCAGTAGTCGTCGGGTGAGGGTGAATGGCCATCATCCACGGTAACCTTGATCCATGTTGTCCCGACGTCATCATTGGTGGGCAGGAAATTATACTGTCCGTTCGTATTGATAGAGAACGCCGGGGTGGTGGCATTGTGCTCGTACTCAATCTCGTCCTCGAGGTCCGGGTCTGTCACGTATATCTTCTTGGATTTGAGGGACAGCCCCTGCGAGACCGTGATATCTATTGGTTCATGGTCGTTGATCTCGCTTCCCACCGGCAGGTCCACCTTTTCTATGCGGGCGTCATCGTTGAC
>JBLIRF010000006.1:0-5618 GCA_049472175.1 Thermoplasmatota archaeon | reverse complement strand
GGATCCTTCCTCGGACGTTTCCTTCGAGAACCTTTTCACCCTGAACTACCTTTCCGCAGGACCCGCGGTGCTCATAGGGGCTACAGAGGTCAGCTTCTCCAACATCGGACAGGACCTTTATTCCATCCCCGCGGAGTACCTGCCCTTCATCGACGATCATCAGTGGGACCACAACGACGCATGGTATGCTTTCGTATGGGACGGTATACTGAACCATCCCGGAGAGTACGGGACCGCTGGAAAAGCTGTTCAGTGGTCCGAGAACCGATACATGCAGTATCCTCCCAATAATCACCCTTCTCCATTCAACCCCAACGGAGAGGTCGACTGGTACGAAGTCACGTTCTTCTCTTTGTACGGGGACCCCTCTTTCAGACCGGCTGTGGATCCAAGCGGCGGTCCAGGGGATTTCGATCCCTGGCATAATGGCGCGGATGATATGTAACCTTTTAAATGAGGGGAACCTTCTCCTGTAAGGGCTGAAGGAGAATCCTGTCAATGAGAACCGCCATTGAGATGTCAAACTTTGTTTACAGGAAGCAGAGGGCCAGCATTCGAACGATTCTGTTCAGGTTCTCTGTACTGCTCCTGATCATTCTGTTCATCTCCACCATAGTATATCTGGACCGCACGGGTTATCGGGATTCAAAGGATGGAAATGTCTCTCTTTTCGATGCGGTCTATTTCACAGTGGTATCGATCACAACCACCGGTTACGGGGATATCACGCCCGTAAGCACGGTAGCCCGCCTGATAGATACTGTGTTCATCACTTTCGGAAGGGCTGCCATGTGGTTCGTCATTGTGGGTACGGCATACCAGTTCATTTTCGACAAGTACAGGGAGGCATATCTCATGAAAGCGATCCAGAAGGGTCTCTCGGACCATGTGATAATAGCGGGTTACTCCAACACTGGCCGATCCGCTGCAACGGAGCTGATCGCTCAGGGAAGGAAGAAGAAACATATTGTGGTGATCACGACCGGACAGGACGATGCCCAGGAGGCAGCGGAAGCGGGATATATCTCCATGATCGGAGATGCATCCAAAGAGATAAATCTGAAGAAGGCGGTGATCGAAAAAGCCTCTGCCATCATCATCACCACAAGCAAGGATGATACGAACGTCCTCATCGCACTCACCGCAAAGTACCTGAACCCTGATATCAAGGTGATTTCCAAGGTAGTAGACCTGGAGAATGTAAAACTGCTCGAGAAAAGCGGAGTGGATGTCATGATCGCCCCTGCAGTTACATCAGGCAATCTTATGGCCACAGCCACGACCCAACCCAACGTGGTGCATCTTCTCGAAGACATGATGACAGCTGGTAGAGGTCTGTACATACGGGAGAGAGAGGTAAGCAAAGATGAGGTCGGGCTTACACCGGAGAAGCTTAAAGGCGATTCTGTAATGGGGGTCGCTAGAAACGGAAAGATCATTGTCATGGGAGATTTTGATACGCTTAAGCTCAAGAAGGATGACAGGATATTGTACATGGAGAGCAAATGAGCGGATCCGGACCGTTCTCGGTGAACCGAAGGTCCATTCGGGAGAGATCACTATATGAGTATAATGAAATGGGATCCCGAGCACATTGACCTTCTCCTGGACCGGGTCCAGGGGGAGTTTACAGGAAAAAAACCCGTGGTCCTGCCAACAGATACTCTGTACGGCCTTGCAGCGCCCATCTCCTCTATCAAAGCCATGAAAGAGATATTCAGGATCAAGAACAGGCCATTTGAGAATACCCTTCCCCTCGCTCTAGGAAATATATCTATGATCGACGAGATAGCCCTGATACGCGGGTGGCAGAAGGACATTTTGAGCAGAGGTCTTCCCGGACCGGTGACGTTCATAGTTGAGATGAAGGGAAGTATGATGGACCTTATCTCGAGGGGCGATACCCTCGCAGTCCGTGTTCCTGACCATCCGATCTTCCATCCTGTTACAGAGAGATTTGGTCCCGTTGCCTTGACCAGCGCGAACTTGCACGGCTCGAAGGACCTCATGACGGCCAAAGAGATAGACCTGCAGTTCAACGGTGATCTTCTGGTGATAGAGGATGACATCTCCATAACCGGGACCGCATCGGCGATCATAGACCTGACACATGATGTGGCCTCGGTGATCAGGGAAGGAAATCTTAATATGCAAGAGTTCATGGGGGAAGCCCATGGAAGATGATGACCTCCAGAAATGGAGGGAAGCTGGTTCCATCGCCTCGAAAGCACGGGAGATGGCGGCGGGTCTAGTCGAGGAGGACGTGACCTACCTGGAAGTGGTGGAAACCGTCGAAGCTTACATCATCGATCAGGGAGCCCAGGTCGCATTTCCCATGAACATAGCCGTGAACGATGTGGCTGCTCACTATACTCCCCGCCCCGGAGAAAAGACCCGTTTCAGATACGGGGACCTTGTGAAAGTGGATGTCGGTGCGCACATAGATGGCTGCATCGGCGACACCGCAAAGACCGTCGAGGTCGGAACAGCCACTTATACACAGCTCATCCAAGCCTCCAAAAAGGCACTTGAATCAGCGATCGAGGTCATCAGAGGCGGCATATCATTATCGACGATTGGATCCATAGTGGAAAGAACTATCAACACCATGGGTTTCAAACCGATAGTGAACCTGACAGGGCACAGCATCGAAAGGTACGATCTACATTCAGGCATATCTGTTCCCAATTACGATGATAGGGGGGCGGAATTTCTTCCTGAAGGGACCGTAGTGGCGATCGAACCTTTCGCCACCACGGGTGTGGGTGAGGTAAGGTCCTTCAAAAGATCGAACATTTACAGGATGGTGAGGGCGAGAGGAAAGCTCAAAGAAGAACAGCGCCTGACCCTGGACACGATACAGGCTGGCAACCCTCATCTTCCGTTCTCGGAGAGATGGTTGGAAGAACGACTTCCCCGAGTGGAAAAACCCCTGAAAGGGCTTGTCAGAGCTGGATCAGTATATTCATATCCGATACTCAGAGAAGTATCAGGAGGCATGGTCTCCCAGTGGGAGCACACGCTTTACATAACCGATAAAGGCTGCAGGATCTTGACCTATTGAGGCAGGAAGTTGGTATACATGGAAGGTCCAAAAGAGTTCAGGTCCGTGACCTATGCAGAATCGGGCGTTGATATCGTTGAAGAGGGCAAAGCGATAAAGGGTTTGATATCCGCTTTGAAGTTCAGACGGGAGGGTTTCGGATCACTTGCGGACCTTGGAGGTCATTTCACCGGTATCGTTGATTTCGGTGAGCATTACCTCTCGTTGTGTACTGACGGTGTGGGCTCCAAATTGCTCATAGCCGAAGCGCTTGGGAAATGGGACACTGTCGGGATCGACTGCATGGCCATGAACGTTAACGATATGATCTGCATAGGAGCAGAACCTATTGCCTTTGTGGACTATATCGCCACCGCATCTCCTGACCCTGACATATTACGGCATGTCGGGATCGGTCTTAACGAAGGGGCCAGACAGGCCAACCTGACGATCATAGGAGGAGAGACCGCCTCACTTCCCGATATCGTCCAAGGGTTGGACCTTGCCGGTACATGCCTGGGGTACGTGAAAAAGAACGAATTGATCAGGGGCGATACGACATCACAAGGAGATGCCATCATCGGATTCCCTTCATCAGGATTGCATTCCAACGGCTTTTCTCTTGTAAGGAAGATCATGAGGGACAATGACATATCCTATATCAGTCCGATCGAAGAGGTCGTGGGAAGAAAGGAATGGAAGCAAAGGACCAAATTCCCACGATACAAGGAAGAAGTGGAAAGATGGGCAGCGTCCGAGGGAACTTCCATCATAGGGGATATCCTTCTCACCCCCACAAGGATATACGTCAACGAGGTTCTCGGGCTCCTCAAAGAGCTTCCACCTGGATCTGTCCATGGCATGGCGAACATCACGGGAGGGGGCTTTAGGAACATCTCGAGGATAAGATCGGACGTTCTTTTCAAGATCGATGGACCATTTGACGTACCACAGGTTTTCAGGATGCTTCAGGTGCTTGGGTCCATCGACGAGAGGGAAATATACCAGACACTGAATATGGGACTGGGTTTCGTGGTCATCATCTCCCCCGAGTTCGAGGATGCAGCCATTGAATATCTTTCAGGGACCGGGGCAAGCAAGATTGGCCGGGTCCTCCCCGGTAAGGGAGTGTTCATCGAACCTCCTGATATCCATTACGATGGTTATGTCTGAACGATCGGAAATTCAGAAGGACTCTGGGGAGATCTGATATCATCAATAAACAGCAACCTGTACATTACAAAAAATAATTTCAACTCCCCTCATCTAAATGACCGCATCGGTTGTGTGATACAGTATGTGCATCTGAACATTATAAGACTTTTGTTCCTCGCGGGTCCCGAATATTACATTTATGTACCCGTTCGTGGAGGACCCACCAGAATAGGGATTTGATACGACCGGGTATGCTGAGGCATTTATAGAAATGTATATATAGGAAATGTATTATGCACGGCACAGTCTTGACCGCATCGGGTAGTGGGAATGGTAATTTCAGGGTCCGTAGCTCAGCTAGGTAGGATGCTAGGTGGTAAAATCTGCCTTCTTCCCTAGAAAGAGCGTCTGGCTTTTAACCAGATGGCCGGGGGTTCGAATCCCCTCGGACCCGCCAAGTCCATTTCTTTCTATCCAGCCTTCAGACGCTCTCACTCCGCGGAGGTCAACAGATGCCCAGGTTCAACGTTATGGAAAACTACCTCGTTCCAAGACACAGTATTATGGGTAAGGAAGAGGTCGCTCTTCTATTGTCCCGATATATGGTCGATCTTTCTCAGCTGCCAAAGATATTGATGGTGGATCCGTGCGTGAAAGCTCTTGGAGCGGTTCCCGGGGATGTCATCAAGATCGAGAGAGATAGCCCGACCGCCGGTCTGTCGTACTACTACAGGCTTGTTGTGGAAGAGAGGTCGATGGTCTGAACTCCAGGATCATCAAGAAGAACTGCAGGACATGAGGTATATTCACTGATAAAGGTGATACAATGAAAGAAGTTGTCGAAGCTTTCTTCAAGAGCCGTAATATCATAAACCATCAGCTTGCTTCATTCAACGATTTCTTACCCACCCACGACAATCCCAAGTCGAGGATGCAGAGGATAATCGATTCTATCCGCATCGGTGAGGTGGATAATGAGAGGGGACTGATCAGGCTCGATGTGGACAAACTGGATGAGGATTCCATCGACGTCAAGCTCGGCCGTATAACAGTTGGCACGCCCATAGTCAAGGAAGCGAACGGGGCGACCCACGAGCTAACTCCGATGGAGGCAAGGCTCAGGGACCTGACCTATTCCGCTCCCATCTTCCTTGAGGTGACCATAATAGAGAACGGGATCGACAGGGAGCCCGAGAAGGTCAAGATCGGCGATCTTCCCATCATGGTGAAGTCCAAGAGATGCAATCTTCACCGGGAGATGATGAGCCAGGACAGGAACCTTACAGATGAACAGTATTATAAAAGACTACAGGACATGGGAGAGGACCCACTGGACCCGGGCGGTTATTTCATAATCAACGGGACCGAGCGGGTGATCGTCTCGATCGAGGAGCTCGCCGAGGACAGGATGATCACGGAG
>JBLIRF010000059.1:0-9402 GCA_049472175.1 Thermoplasmatota archaeon | reverse complement strand
AATCGGGATCACATGGGAATCGATATGGGTGGACGAGGCCCTCACCGGGCTTAGGGCCAATATGAACCTGTGGGATGTGATCGACAGTATATCTCCTATGGACCATCTTCCGCTGTACTTCACATCCATATGGGCCCTTGATAAGATCGTCGGGAATTCAGTGCTGGCCATAAGAATGCCCTCCGCTATCCTTGGTGCGTTGACCGTTGTCCCGGTGTATCTGATAGGCTGTAGGATCTCCAAGAGGACGGGGATGGTCGCTGCGATCCTTGCGGCGTTGAATCCAACCCTGATATTCTACTCGCAGGAGGCAAGAATGTACGCCCCAATGGCATTCCTGGCTGCTCTTTCCCTGTATTATTCCATGGAGCTTGTCAGACCCAGCAGGATATCAACAAGGAAGGCCGTTGCGGGACTAATCATCACCAATTCACTGTTGTTCTACCTTCACTATTTTTCGGCGGTCTTCATAGCATTGGAAACCCTGTCCATAGCGGCAGCGGCTATTCTTCTCGATCCCGAAAGGAACATCTCAAGGGACCTTTTCAAGATGGCTCCCAACATCGCATCGTTCATGATCTTTTTACCATGGCTTCTTTTCATTCTTATAAGGTATCCCCTTTCGGGGCATACAACGTTCGGGGACCTCAAGCTCTCTTGGTCTCTTATTCATGAGACCTATCTCTTCCTGGGAGGTATGTACGATGTCCACGACCTGTTCTTCGATCCGGATTTCGGGGCAACCCTGGTAGCTTCGATGATCACACTCCTGTTCGGAGTTTTTGGGGCTATCATGTTATTGGTCCATATGTCCAAAGACGAGGAGAAATTGGCCATGGCTCTTTTCTTGCTCCCTCTCCTTCTGCTGCCGGCATTCATAGTATATGCCGTCTCACTGATCTGGCAGCCGATCTACAATTACAGATATTTCATTTTCATGCTCCCGGCTCTCATGGTCCTTGCCTCCATCGGAATAGAAAAGGTCAGAGGATCTGTATACATTAAGTGGGAGAGGAGGAGGGCGGTGCAGTATGCTGTGGTATTGGTCGTCCCCTTGTTGCTTATCATCTCTGATGCAGGAATGATGGCAAGGAAGGATAAAGACGATTGGAAAGGGGCTGCGCTCTTCATCGACAGGAACCTGGGAGAGAACGATATCATCATTGCTCGGCCGGATTATCAGAGGTATACTCTCTACTATTACGTATGGAACCTTCCGGTGGGAAACCTTTCTGGTGATATCGAGAATGATACGATATTATTCGAAGCTCATGATGTGGTCTGGGTCGTGACCTACTATGACAGGGAGTATAGCGCTCTCGATTTCATGGATATTCTCCGCAACAGGACCGAGGAACATTTTGATGGTTTTGCAGGATTGAACGTTTGGAGGTTCTCCATACGCAATTGATGCTCTGATCGCCATCCGGAACATCGTTTTAGGATCTCTCTCCTATTTTTCGAGAACCATATATGTTTCATTTTTCCCTTTCCCCAGTACGGACGAAATTGTAATAATGCTCTATCCAGTGAGGCATCTGGGGGGACCCGTTGATGAAATCCACGAAATCCTTCAACCTTTTCATGGTCATTATGCTGACATGATGCTCCAGCTGGCATGCATCTATCTCCGCCAGGTTCCTGTCGACACCGATTATCTCGAGGAAATCCGCTATTATCCTGTGTGTCTCCATAAGTTTACTTGCGATCATCATTCCCCGATCTGTAAGCTTTGCACCCTTGTACTTCCTGTATTCCACGTAACCCTCCTTCTGAAGTTTCTGAAGCATCTCCGTCACTGAAGGATGTTTGATATCATTTTGCTTGGATATATTGCCGGTCTTGGCATAACCATCCCTTTTCTGGAGGACGTATATTATCTCCAGATATTCCTCGGTAGTCTTCCTTTTCATCTCTACCACCTCAAATTCCTATAAGGACGAACCGCATGATACCTCCCACGAGCAATGAGGTCCCTATCATTATCGCAGTTGCTTTCATCATATCCATGATCCCGAGCTCCCGGAACAGAACGGCAAACGTCGCCACACATGGGAAGTATACAGTCAGTATCGTGGCCGCTATGACTAGTTGCATCGGCGTCATGTCCAGTGGAATGAGCATTCCCACAGCCAGGTCCTTTCTGAGAAAGCCCATCAGCATTGCAGTAGTGGCTTCCTTTGGCAGCCCAAGCCATCCTTCCGTGAGGGGGGCTGAGATATTTCCCAGCCATTCCAGAAAACCTATGGTATACATTATATTGACCAGAAGCACTCCCAGGAAGAGGAAAGGGATGGCCTCGGTCAGGAACCATCTTATACGCATCCAGGTCTTTTGGAAAACAGTGATCAGGCTCGGCTTCCTGTAGGGTGGTATCTCCATGAAGATCTCAGGGCTCTCTCCCTTAACGAATCTGTTCATAATAAGCCCGGCGGTGATGTATATTATGATCAGGGTAATGAATACCAGCAAGATGTATCCGATCCCGTGCGGCCCCAGGATACCGAATATCATTGAGATCTGTGCCATGCACGGGACAGAGATCGACAGAAGGGTAGCGGATATGAACCGCTGTTTCCTGGTCTCAAGCGTCCTCGTTGCGAGTGCACCCGGGACGTTGCATCCCAGTCCAAGGAACACGGGCACGATACCGTGACCGTGCATTCCTAGTTTGTGGAACACATTGTCGGAAAGTGTCGCCAATCTTGGAAGGTATCCAGAGTCCTCCAGTATCGCAAGAATGAAGTAGAACGCAGCTATGTAGGGAAGGACCATTGCCAGAGGGACGAAGAGCCCTGTCGTCAATATTCCCATGGATCTTACGAAATCGATCTTACCATCGAATAGCTCGCCTATCAGGATGTCGTGGAAGAACCCCGGGCCAAGACGATCGCTGATGTTCATCACCAGTGGGCGGTACAATTCGAATAGAGGCTCGAGAACGTAACTGATGAGGGTTTCCCCGATCAATCTCACGATACCGAACGAGAGAAGGATAATTACAATTGCGATCGGTAGTCCGGTCAATGGTCTGATGGTGGCATCGGCCATACGGTCCTTGAAAGTGTGATGTCTGTGCTTCACGGTCTGTACCTTCCTCACTATCTGACCGATCTCTATCCATCTGCCTTCGTCGCTTGTTGGAGAGATATGGTCCGCCGGTCGTGCTCTGGACATGCCTGCAACCAGCTGTGAGATCCCTTCTCCCGTGAGGGCCACGGTAGGTACAATATCGACCTTCAGCAGTTGTTTCAATTTCTTGAGGTTTATATGGATGCCCGTATGCTTTGTATCATCCCACATGTTCATCGAGATGATGATGGGTTTGTTCCTCTCGAGAAGCTCAAGGGTCAGATGAAGGTTCCTTTCGAGGTTGGTGGCATCAACGACGTTGACAACAATATCCGCCTGATCCAACATGTCGAGGGCCACTTCCTCCGCCTTGTTTGAAGGTTCCAGCGAGTATGTCCCCGGCGCGTCGATGACCTTGACTGTCTCGCCATTCAGTCTCATCTTTCCCTTTGAGACATCGACAGTAGTGCCGGGGTAGTTGGAGGATATGACCCTTGCCCCCGTCAATCTGGAGAAGACGACGCTCTTTCCCACATTGGGATTGCCCATCAGGACTATCTTCTTCATGCCTCCACCCGGACAATGATCCTTCCTGCCATCCCCCTTCCTATCGTTGTGGTCCTGCCGTCGACCTCCACCACCAGGGGTCCGTTGAAAGGATGTTTTGTGACGATCGTTACGGTCTTGCCTTCCCTTATTCCCATATTTCTCAATCTCATCTGGAAACCGAGGCCGCCCTTCAGTCCTGAAATTATTGCTTTCCTTCCTTCCTCGATGTCCGTGATCGATATGTCCATGGTGTCACCCTGCATTTTATTAGGTTTGCCTAAAAACACTGTATGTGGGGGCGATATTTATTTTTTGGCATACCTAATTTTTAACTGCAATTACGGAAAGGACCATATCCTTCACACAAACTCATCTTCCATTCACGTGTCCCAGTAATATTATTTGATAATGACCGAACGCAGTTTATAAATGTCCAAGTGAATGCTTATACGGCAGTGAAAATGGACGTCACATATAAGGCTGAGGCATTCAGGGCAAGGAGCGACCGTCTGATGGATCTTTTTCCATCCTCCCTCCCCCCTCGATCAAACTCTTGGAAGATCCACGATCCTCGATGATGATGGAAAAACATCGTCCATATGAAACAATATTCAGTTCAATACAACGTTCCTCGTAACTGCAAGTATGAGCAATTTTATTACCCCGATCACGATCCCGAGCTTGGAGATCTTCTGGGACAATCTCGATAGCCTGTTGCACTGTTCCTTTTCCATGAGCTTTCTCGATATGAAATACGATACAACTGCCAGGGGCATCAAGACCAATCCGGCTATCGACAACCAGTAGGATAGTCTCGAATCCCGGACCTCGGACTCCTCTTTTATACCTTTTTCCGAAAGATCCATCCAATCCACTTCATTCTTGCCAGTAAAGAGGTCCAGTCTCGGAACGTAATACCATTTTTCCTTCTTCAAGGTACTTTCCCCTCTCTTGAAGGATAACTTGCCCAATCTGCTCAGTATTACAGAGAATAACCATTCGGCCGAACCGATGAACCTGACCTTGGACCATAGCATCAACAGGACATTCCAGAACCCAAGTACGATGATCGTCACGATTATGGAGGTGATCATTCCATCCCTGTCACCGAACACCTCGACACCTGGGATCAATGTCAGTAGGAACCTTGGAAAGGCGTCGATGTACTGGAAAGTGTAGATCGTCAGGGATACGGCACCGAACCTCCTGAGGATCTTCGTTCTCTCTGCGAACCTGTATGATGCCTCTCTGAATTCGACCAACCTCAGTAGGAGGAATAGGACGATGATCTGACCACCGGTGGTGAATAGGATCACGGGAAGCCAAATGCCGAGCTTCATGATATCGAAGGGATTTCTTGTGAAATTGGTCCAGGAATCGAAGTGAAGCTCCCATACGAGAAAGATACCAAGGATCCCAAGGGCCAGAAATGTGATCCCGGTCTTGATCCCTCTGGTGCAGAAACCTGAGGGTTGTTTCTCCTGGGTAAGGTATATCCCTATTATGGATCCGATGAAGGCGATGGACAGGAAAGGGAACAGAGGCTCGGTCTGTCCTGCAAGTGGTCCCAGGAAGAAGAGTTTTACAAGATCGAAAAGGCCGGTCACACCCGCAAGGGGATACTGGACCATCCTGTCCGTTCCGGGATAGGTCGCATAGGGATAACCATCGACGACAGTTCCTGCGAACCACCATGCCAGAGGGGTGAGGATAAGAACCATAAGAGACAGGATCCCAAATATACCGACGTTCCTCTTGTCTTTAATGAATCCTCCCTTTCTGTACATTACCCATTGAACGATCGAGTTGATGATGATGCTCCATGCTATAGTATGCAGCGTCATGAAATGGAAGCCACGATAGTACAGTCTAGGTAGGTTCTCGCTGACCTGAGTCGAGAAAGATATATCACCAAGAGGGTCCCAGTAGGCCATCCTTCCTATAAAGCCGTAATGACCGATGGCGGATTCAACTATGAAAGCGAAGAGAAGGAGCAGCAGGCCGCCCATGATCTGGCGCACCATCACATCTGCGAGTTTCTTGCCAGATCCGATCTGATGCCGGATGGAGATGGTGTGGGATATTATGGACACCATCAAAAACAGTCCTGCCATTCCCCCGATATAAGCAAGGGTCAGGAGAAAAACTATGTCAAGAAGGGTCTTGTTTGCCATCTCCTCGGTTCCTATCCAGGATCTATCGAAGATAGCACTGAAAACGTGCAACGCTACCATGCCGAGGATGCAGGATCCACGGACAACATCCAAAGTTACGATCCTCTTCAAATCCAACACCGCACCGCATTCATCTCAATACGGAATTGGAACACAGCGGCTGATCCCTTTCCTGATACGTCAGAGATATTGTTCGATGCGGTTAATATATTATCGCTTCCACCCTGCCTCGGTGTATTATCCTCAGCGGGTTCCCCATGAGGTCTTCCCCACGGTGATCATCGCATAGGGTAGTATCCATATCAGAATGGTCATGAAGAAGAAGGCATATGCTATACCGTATACGAACTGCCAGTTCCTCTCTGCCCTGATGTAGAAGTACATGTAGATCATCGCCATGGCGATCACTGAACCGACCACCGTGACCAGATGAAAGGGGTCCAGAGCGATCCTTATGTAGAGGTTGATCACTATCATCATCATCAAGAAAGGCATGATCGTGGTGAGACTGGCTTCGAAAAAGAGCATCTTTCTCCTGATGATCACCTTGGGGTTCAGAAGGTATCTCATCAGGATTATCGTCTCCCTTGTGAAGGAGCGGTTCCATCTGACAAGCATCTTGAACATCTTGCGGAGGTTCTCCGGTGCAAGGGTGTGGGCAACGGCCTTTCTCGAATATACAGTGTAGTACCCGTTCCGAAGAACGTGGTTCGTCAGGGACCTGTCGTCGCCGAAGGTGCATTTTCGGCCGAGGAACATCTGCTCCTTCCATTCCGGAACGACTTGATCGAGTATGCTTCTCCTGTACGCCGATATCACGCCACTGAGGCAGGTCACCCCTCCGAACACCGATGATGTGCATCTGTAGAAATCGAAGGACATAACATAACGGACCCCCAGCATTCTGGTAAGGAAATTCGTCCTGTAGTTCTCCACCTTGACCTTTCCCGTGGCACCGCCGATCTTCGGGTCCTCGAAGGGGGCCACAAGATACCGGATAGCATCCCTCTCAACCGCGGTATCGGAGTCTATGAATACGACTACCTCTCCCTGGGCATATTTCACACCCTCCGCCATGGCTTCCCTTTTCCCTCGGTTCTCCTTGAAACTGATGGTCCTTATCAATGATGGGTACTTACTTGCAACTGCCCTCATGTACTTGTACGTGGCGTCCTTCGAGCCATCGTCGACCGCAATTATCTGGAGTTTGTCCTTGGGATAGTTGACGTTGACAAGGGCTTCAAGGGTCTTTTTCATAAAAGCCCCCTCGTTATAAGCCGGCACCACGACCGTAACCATCGGTCTGTAGCCTTTGTCCTCATACGGTTTGTAGAGAGTATATAGGATCACCCTTGTTGGGAGATATACAAGGACCAGTATCGAGTAGAGGATGATCGGCAGAATGAAGTATTGGTTCGTGGTATCATAAAGGACCCTGAACCGGAAATTGTACCAGTAGAGTGCTACGGAAAGCGCCACCAGTACCACAAGGGACACCAGCATGGAGGCACGGAGCCCTTTATTTATCTCCATAGTTCCGTTCAACAGGCTCTATTATATAAAAATATTGCATATGTGCATGTATGTCAATGTATCATTATGTACTGTTACTCTGGATATTTCCATAAAAAATGAGATCCTTAATACCGATGGGAAAGCAAGTTCCAGATGGGTTCATTCCCTTCTCTCTTTTTCATTGTACTTCGGAGGATGTCCCAATATATCTGTATAATCCTCCACAAGGCTCTTCTTCCTATCCTGAAGGAGGTTGGGATCGCAGGGTCCGAATTTACGGTAATACCTCGCTTCTTCAAGCGGGAACCATCCGTCCGGGAGATGCTGTCTTAGGTTGATCCTGATATTACCGCACCCTACATACAGGACCTCCTCGTTCCCATCGAGCACTTCGTAAAGTATATTCTCGTAGGATTCCCTGCTGATCGATTCCATATCCATCCTTGATATTTCCCCTTTCAATACCATATGGATGCGACCTCCTAAAAAAGAACTCCGTGTCGATTATAAAGGAGCTTTCCGGAGTGCCACGGGAAATCCCATTTCCACCTCGATATTATGACCAGATCAACTGGGGTATGCTCGGATCCGGATGGTGTCAGCTGCTGTCTCGTAGGAATGTTTTCTCGTACCATACCATCATTTCCGCTGCGGAGGCATGGACACTATCAGCATCCTCCTTTGATGGATGGCCGTCCCTGTAAAGAGCGTTCTCAAAACCAAGTGTGAGATCGTCAGCGACCTTCCTGTCAGCACCTGCAGCGGTGAATTTCCGGTCCGCCTCCCTTGGGGTATCCGTCCTTTTAACTCCCACTGCCTCAGGTGCCCGGTCTACAGCTTCCAGGTATGAGGCAACAACCCTCTCCCTGTTCGGGTCTGGGCTTTTCATGGGGGTGACGTTCTGGGTTCCTTCTGTTCCGCGCTCAATTCCGATGACCGGAACGGACGATGTACCCATCAAGATCTCCCCCTCTTCCTTTTCCCTCTTTCTTTTTGGGATCACGAACTTGGGTTTCCGTCTGTTCCTTATGCTTCTTATAGCAAGGAGCAATACGGTCAAGGACCCGAGTAAAATGACCAGTACGGTCCCTGCAATCTTGATAGCTCTGACAAGATCGCTCTCCTCATCTTCTTCCCCAGGTTCTTCCGGTTCCTCTGGCTCCTCGGGTTCTTCTGGCTCTTCCGGTTCTTCCGGTTCCTCTGGCTCTTCCGGTTCGATCGGACCAGCCAGTATGTTGAAGACCTCCCGGGGTCCGATACCGGACCTTACCCATGCTGCATCGGTGATTAATGACACCTGTATCGAGTGGAGGCCTGTATCCATTGTGGATGTGTTCATCGACAAAGGTATGGAATCACCCGATACTCCGGTGAGTTCTATCCCTGGGGATGAAAAGGGTTCATTATCGATGTTCAGCAACAGTTGGCCGGAGCCGTGTTCAATAATTATGCTTATGTTCAGCGGATCCCCTTGGAAGACCGTTCGGTTCTCGAGGATGATAGCGAGGATGGGGTCGGTGCTGACATTGAAGAGCTTCACCACAGAAGATGGTTCAAGCCATCGATCACCCTCGAACCTGGCCTCGAGCCAGATATCACCGAAACCATCCAGGCAAATATCGATGGAGGTACTCCCCGGCACCCACATTTCCAGGTCAAGAAGTGAGATGTTACCTTCCACGGACCGGCCGAGCTGATCATGTACCGAGATCTCCACGGGGAAGCTCTCACCGGGCTCGACGTTGAAATGATCTGAATTGATCCTCGTGAAAGTGAACGTTCTTCTCACCGAGAACTCTCTGGAAAGATTATAATAAGTACCATTGGGAGCCCGATAGGATACCATCACGATGTGTCTTCCAATGGAAATATCATGGACCATGGGTATGCTCACTGTCGCAGAGCCCCTGGCCACCTCTATCTCGGTCAGGTTCATACCATCCAGCATAAAGATCACTGTCCTTTCGTTGGGGTATATCAGTGTCCCGTCGGTATCCCTCTCCACTATCAGTACCCTGGCATGGACATCCGACCCGTAGGGGGCTACCGTTCTATCGAGTTGATGGTATACTCCTGTGTGGTTCCTCACTCC
>JBLIRF010000058.1:0-9483 GCA_049472175.1 Thermoplasmatota archaeon | reverse complement strand
GTCCAGGCTCAGTATGTCCTCGGTCGTCGGGTTGGTGTAGGGCGCTCCTGCGAAGGTGATGGTCACCACCAGTTCGGTATCCTCGAGGGCGGTTGCGATCGCGGTGATATCGATGCCCTGATAGTCGGCCGCCAATCTGAGGTTGCTGTAGGTGTAGGGAGGTACGAGACCGCCTATATCGGCCACGACCACATCTCCGGATCCCTCGGTATAGGAAACGGCGACATCATCAGCGGTCCATGCTGGCGGCGGGGTGACGACGTTGACCAGGAAGTACAGGAGGTCTGAGGTAAGGTCTCCATCGGTGACCTCCACGGTCACGTTGTAGAGGCCGTCCTCGGTCCAGTTGTGAAGGAAGTAATCCATGTTCCAGTCCACCACTTCCACTTCGTCTATGTACCACATGATGGTGAGCTCCTCGCTGTCGATATCGGCGACGGACACCGAGACGTTCACATCCTTCAGGGGTTCTCTCTCTAGCTGGGCTCCCACCTCGATCTCATCGAATTCGATGGTAGGTGCATCGTTGACACCCGCCACGTTGAACCATACAAGCTGAACAGTTTCATCCGCATCGGATACGGTGAGGTTCGCCTCCCACAGACCGAATGCATCCGCGTCGGCCGTGAAGTTGAACATCTCCGGGAAGTCGTCCCACGGGGTCAGGACATAGGGGTCCGTATCGTCCAGCATCTCCCACTCGTAGGTCAGGGTATCACCCTCGACATCGGTGGCGTTCACCGTGAGGTTGACGTCCATGGCATCCTCCTCGATGTCGAGCTCGATGGCCCAGACCATGGCCCATGCGTTCGGCTCGCCGGTGGTCTCATTCCACCCAACGGTGACGTTCATCTCCTCCGCCACAAGGGTCTCGCCCATGTAATCTATACCCACGATCACCGGAACGTCATTGAACGCTGCTACAGTGAAGGTATACGTGTTATTGACCACTTCACCATTCTCATCGGTCGCGAAGATCTTCACATCCTCGGTCCCGGACCACTCGGCTGCGGGGGTCACGGTCCAGATGTCGTAGTCACCTTCGCCCTTGGTGAAGGTGAGGTTCTCCGGGGCTTCTTCCTCGGCAAAGGTCAGTCCCTCACCGCTGAACTCCTCAGAGAGGTTCCATTCGATTGGAATATCCTCAACCATGGGTACGGCACTGGTCCCGATGAACGCAGGGTAAGCGAACACGTGGAGCATGCCTATTGTATGCCACTCCATGCTGTCCGTATTGTTCGTTACCGAGACATTCCATTCATAATCACCAGCCACTGCGGTCCAAACCCATGCGAAGTAATCATGGTCCGAGTTATATGTCGGTGTACCTGTGACCACATCGTTGAGTTTTAGCTCCACTGTGAAATCCGCACCAACATCCCATTCGTACCCCCACCCGGTAAGGTTGAAGGTCACTTCATCGTCCACATATATCGGTCCTTCGGTAACAGTTACGCTGAGCGTTGTGGGGTTATCAGCTCCCTCTACTAAGAACAACCCAGCGAATGCCACCGTCAATAGGGCCAAGGCCAAAGGTATGGCCATGGCTCTTCCGTTCATTATTCTCATCATTTTTCACCACCTATTGTAGTTACCATTCTGCTCTGTTTTTCTTGTCCAGAGTGAACTAGTCCCCATTCAGCTCACCCTTGTAAGAAAAATATTGTACGATTATATAAGGGTTTCCCGCAATTCTTAACTTATTGTCGAATATTTTTCATATTGCCTTCTAATTAAAATGTATATTTTTCAACAAATGGTTTTGTCCTTCATGGGAGACGGATCTGGTCCCTGGAGTCTGGATATTCATGATGATGTTCTTTGATAGAGTGGCAGTATCTTCGGACCATCGCGCATTAAAACGCTTCAGAAGGGCAGCTTTGTTCGTGTAACATGAGCATATATCTCGCTGCGGAAGGTATCGCTCTTATATTCGAATGAAGCAATATAAATAGGAGTACTCTTTTGCCCGATTGACCTTAGGGCCCGGACATATCTTCGACACCGGTCTCTTACCAAGCAGGGACGATGCATCGACGTAGAAAAAAAATCGGTGATGAAGGATTGATATCCATGATGGATGGGACGGACTGGAAAAGGACAAAGTTCGCGGCAGAGATCGGGGAAGAGGATTACAACACCGAGGTCACTCTTTGCGGTTGGGTCCAGTATACAAGGAACCTTGGCAAGATGGCCTTTATCCACCTCAGGGACAGGAGCGGGGTCGCCCAGATAACCGCCCTTTCAAAGACGATGGATAAGGAGCTCTTCGATCTGATAGTCTCCGTTCCCAGGGAGTCGGCGCTTTCGGTCAGGGGGATCATCAAGCAGTCCCCTCAGGCCAAGGCCGGATGGGAGATCATTCCGTATCAGGTACAAGTCCTCGGGGTCGCAAAGACACCCCTTCCCCTGGGGGTTGTTGACAAGGTCGATGCTGACATGGAGACGAGGCTTGACAACAGGTTCCTTGACCTGAGGAAGCCGGAGATACAGGCAATATTCAAGATACGGTCGACCATACTTGCCGCTGCACGGGAGGTATTCCTTGAGGAAGGGTTCATCGAGATCCAGACACCGAAGATAGTCGCAACGGCGACCGAGGGTGGAACTGCGCTGTTCGAGATGAAGTACTTCGACAAGAAGGCCTATCTGAACCAATCACCGCAGCTCTTCAAACAGACAATGATGTCAACCGGGCTGGACAGGGTGTTCGAGATAGGACCTGCCTTCAGGGCCGAGGAGCATGATACAAGAAGACATCTTAACGAATATACATCCATCGATATAGAGATGGCATATGCAGATCTCGATGATTGCATGGGAATTCTGGAGATGGTGGTCCAGAGGGTCTATACCGATGTGCTCAACAACAATTTCATCGACCTGGATATCCTGAAACAGCAGATAGTTGCTCCGGAGAGGCCTTTCCCCAGGTTGAAGTATGGATGCATCATAGAAAAGCTCCAGAAAGCCGGTCTTGAGATAAGGGATGAGAATACGGGAAGGAATCGTCGGATAGAGTGGGGGGACGACATCCCGCTTGAAGGTTTCAAGGAGATCGCCAAGGACAGACCTTCCCTTTATTTCGTGACGGAGTGGCCCATGAAACTGAAACCTTTCTACATCCATCCTCACCCTGACGACCCCGAGATATCTCTCGGGTTCGACCTCAATTACGGTGAGAAGGAGATAGTATCCGGAGGTCAGAGGGTCCACGAACCGGACCTTCTCAAGGAGATGCTTGAGAAGTATGATTTGGATGAAGAAGCCTTCGGATTCTACACCAAGGCGTTCAACTACGGTATGCCGCCCCACGCAGGTTGGGGCCTGGGAGCGGAGCGTTTGACCATGATAATAACCGGAGCTCCGAACGTCAGAGAGACCGTCCTTTTCCCCAGGGACAGATACAGGCTGGTCCCTTGAGGAAAGCAGTGTCATCCTCCATCTCAAATCCTTTTGATAGCGCAATATCGTGAGCCCTGGATATTTGATATATCGTTCCACTCGGTGAAATGAACAGAAGGAAAACAGAATTATCTAAAAAAAAAGTACAAAAAAAAGGGGAGCCCACCGGGCCCCCCATACAAAAGATGGCCGCATCCCCTATCAGATCTTCTTGCTTCCCTTCAGGAGGAGGGCAGCTCCGACGAGTATCACGATCGCCAGGAGTATGATGAGCATGGTGGAGACTACCGGATAGTCGTTCACCAGCTCCTTCACCACGAAGGAGCCCTCAACATCAACCCTGGCCTTCAGCTCGTTGTTGTTTCCCTCTCCTCCGCGTGTGAACTGGTCATGGCTTTCGATGATGTTGTTGTTGGGGTCGATGACCACCTTGATATTATGCTCGCCAGCCTCAGCCACCCAGGAGAATATCACCGTTTTTACGTCCTCGGTATCGTTCTTCACGGTCCTCAGGGTCGAGGTCTTCTTATCGACCCCGTCGATGAGGAGCTGAACATCCACGTTCTCCGCAGGTATGTCTCCGGAGTTCATCAGTCTCACGATTATCGTCAGGACGTCTCCGACCTTAGCATCGTAATTGTCGGATGTCCCGCCCGAGAACTCCACCTTGCCCACGAACTCGAGGTCCGGGAACAGGACAAAGAGGGTCAGGTGCGTCAGGTCGTAATCCTTCGGACCGATGCCGCTTCCCGCCACCTCTATTCCGGTTCCCGAGGGTTCTCCCACCTCGAAGGCTGGCGCCTTCAAATTCAAGTGGACCCATGCGGTCTGACCCATGTCAAGGACCAGAACGATCTCCCTTATCTCGTCGAGGTTCGTTCCCGAGGCAGCCGCAGCGGTGAAGTTGGGTGTGTAGTAGGTATCCCATTCCGTATTGCGTATCACTATGGGCTCCCGGAAGTCGTATGGAAGGATATTGGTGGTGAAGTCCGGTGTGTTTGCCACTGCCACGAACTTGCCTTCCCATCCGTCGTAAAGGACGCCCATCGCATCGTTGGTATGGTCGTACTGCGCTCCTAGCCTCATCGTTACGGTCTCCAGGCCGTTACCCTTGTTGGATACCTTGATCACGAAGGGTTTTTCCTGGTCGGGTCTGATATTCGCGCTTATATTGTGGTCGTCATCGATGGAGGTGACCCTCAGATCGAAGGTCTGGTTCACGAACACCTTCACGTAAACCACAAGAGAGGAACCTTCTCCGCTCAGGTTCACCCCGACCGGGTAGAGCCCGGTCCTTGTATTCTCGGGTACCTTTATCCTGCCATACAGATAGATGAGCTCCTCGAAATCGATGGTGACATCGTATTTCTGGAATCCCTCCTTGTTATAGAAGGTCATGTTCCAGTCAAGGAGTATCTCGAAGGCTGACGGACTGATGTCGTCATCTCCATTGCCGAGATTGGAGATCTGCATGGTGAACCATACTGTTTCACCTGGCTCGACGTAGACTCCCTGTTTTTCGATCACCACGGCGTCGAAGTCATACACGTGGTTCACGATTACAGTCAATGGAGCCGTGGATTTAAAGTTCGGAGCTCCTTCGATCTCCCCTATCATGTTGAGGACAAGTTTGCTGTTGGCCTGTGCCCAGTTCGGCGCTCTGATAACGATCGGGACCGTCTTGGTCTGACCCTGGTAGACAGGGATCGGCTCCTCCGGGAATTTCACGTCCCATCCGGAGATCCTGCCCTGGACGCTCAGAAGGACATTGATGACATCCTTGTTTCCAAGGTTCGTTATCAGGAGATAGAACTCCACTGTTGCGTTCGGATTCACGAATTTGGTGGAATCCTCTATCTTCAGCTGTAGCTCGTTATGCTCTCCGACAACCATTATCAACTCGTCCTTTTGGGTTATCTCCTCGATATCAGAGCTCATCGAAAGAACCGACACTCCCTTCAGAAGTATCGGTATCTTAGTGTCCCTGGTGGCCTCGATGGGGCATTCCACCTTCACGATGAAGGTCTGTCCCGATATTCCTCCGAATTGATCGGCAAGGACCTGGGCTGTCAGGGAAGTGGAAGCGTTCAACGTTCCGGTCTCCACGAAATACCAGTTCCATCCAGCATCCCTTGGGGGAGTGGATAGGGTCAGCATGTATGTATCGTTCAGGTTGCCCTTATTGCGGATCGAGATGGTGTAGATCTGGTCATCACCTGGATTGATCTTGTCCCATTTACGACCCACGAGTTCGGAAAGCGGGTCCTGGTCGACCGCTTTGAGATAGAACAGCTCGAAGTCAACGAAAAGGTTCAGGACCGACAATGTGGTCGCCGTATCCTCGGACCATTCGTCGGACGAGGAGTTGGCCGTAACATTGATCCTGGCCATCTCGCCGATGTCCCCCTCCCACGGTGCATAGACCCAGAGGGTTACATGCGCGGTCTCCTGTGACGCCAGCCTCACGTAGTCGGGATTATCGTTGCCCTTATCTGGAGGTGTGTCGAGCCATGCGGACCAATAATCGGGAACGGACTCTTGCTGGATCTTTACATATATCTTGTCGCGGTTCATTTCCGTGATGCCCTTACCGGTGTTCTCAACAGTGAGATTGAACTGCACGAAACTACCGGGCTGAATGGACTTGACCATGGTGTCAGGTCTGCCGAACTCATCCAGCTTGGGATAGATATCAACACCGTAAGAGGTCTGGGGATTGTAGAATCCGGTCCTGTTGAGATTGCAGTGGAACTCCGTCCAGTCCTCCTGTCCCTTGACCGACCTTCCTCCGGCTGCTATGCAGTATACATGGCCCTCCTGGTCGCCGATTATGACCTCGAGCATGCCGTCGAGGTCAATATCCGCAACGACCGGTGAGGAAATTCCGATGGGAACCTGGGTGTCGTAGATCCACAGGACATCCTGGTTCGGACCGTCCCCGGGATAATTGACTCCCTCGTCTATGCCGTCCGACGGGTCGCCGTCGAAACAGAACACCTTCCCCGAGTCAGATCCTATGAGTATCTCCAGTTCGTCATCATTGTCGATATTGCAGATCGCAGGGGAAGACATGCACCTTCCGCCAGTATCGAAGGACCATAGCAGGGAGTGGAATTCGGTGTTCATTACATACATCATTCCGTTGTCCGCACCGAATACCACCTCGTAATCAAGATGCTTCTCCTCTGGGTCGTCCTTTGCTATCTGAAGGTCAGCTATGGCCGGAGAGCTGAAGATCGATGCCCTGGAGGAGCCGGTGGAATAATCCCAGAGCTTCTTTCCGCCGGGTGTGTAGACATAGAGCTTTCCACCCCAGCCGGTCCAGGTCCTCGGATAACCCTCGGAGCATCCCACGAATATCTCACATTCGGGGGTGCCAGTGACATTGGCCACGGCGGATGTTGCATAGGTCTGGTGACCTCCAAGATTCCCGCCAGTGCTCTCGTCGTAGTTGGGTTTGTGCTCGGCATTCTCTCCCTGACGGACCCATATTCTCAGGCCCCTGTCGTGGTTGCCGATTATGAGTTCGGTATCCCTCTCCTTTGAGACATCGGGATTGATAAGGAAGGGACCATCCCAGAAGTCTCCATCAAGGTCATGGGCGACCACTGAGCAGCCGATAAGACCCCCCTCACTGCCCGTGGGTGCTTCTTCACGGAAGATCGCACCTCCGTCCACCTCGAAGGCCTCGAGCCAGCCTCTTCTGCCTTCATCGTCCGAGGCAAGTACAATTTCGAGATCCTCCTTGTTCCCCGTCCAATCCCCTTCGAGGTCGGTGATGCAAGCGGTTGAGAAGTAGTATCCGGTCGTCATCCCTTTCTTCCACTGCTTCTTCCCTTCATCGCCGATGCAGAGGGCACCGTCCTTCACACCGATGATGATCTCGGGTGTGTCCCCGAGGTTGACATCAGCAGCAATGACCGAAGAGAATATATGGGGCGGGTCGAAGTCGAGACCCGAGGTACCTGCTGTCTGACCAAGGTAATCTATTATATCATCACTGTAGGGTTGTGACCAGTAATATTCACCATCAGGCCCCAGTGCGAAGACGTAGTCCCCGGCCGATGCTATAACGACCTCCAGGTCATTGTCGTTGTTCAGGTCCAATACTGCGGGCGAGGAAAGGTATTCGCCCTCGCCCTCGAACAGCGTGGTCATCCATTTCAATGAACCCCCGCCGGACCTTGTGATGTAATCATCCCTCATGGGATTTCCCTTCTCATCAACAGGTACGGTTGTGTCACCGAGCTTCGAGAGGAGGTCCCTCTTCTCGTTGAGCCAGGTGTCGTAGATCAGAAGGTCTGCTCCTACGTCATCCACATACTTGTATAATACGAATCCGCCAATGCTGGCGCCCACCATGATCAACATCAAGCCTACGGTCAACAGCCAGGCATGGGGAATTGCAATAGGTCGATCCATGTTCATTTCCTCCGATGGGATTGTCAGTTCATTATTTCCTACGGGCAAATCATTTTATGAAGCCCTATAAGTATATTACTGTACGTGGTTTGGAACGAAAGGTGTACCACATTCCTATCACATAGCGTAAGGGACCAATCAAGGGTTTGATATAAAAACATATCCGGTACTATTGGACAGACTGAAAGATCATATCGAATAAAGTTTTTCCTGCTCCGTTGGATCAATAAAGATCATGCAGGGGGCGGACTCCGATCTCTTCCTTGATCAGGGGTATGATCTTGTATGGCAGTATGTTCTTGTTGATGGGCGTTACCTCCAGGATCCTAACGTCATCCCTCCTTCGAATATCCTGGAGCAACGGATTCCTGGACTTCTTGTGAAGTGTGAGCAGGAGGGGCTTGTCCGCTTCAAGTGCGTCCTTGACCACCTCCACGAAGTTCGTTGATTCGACCTCCAGTTTCCCCACCTCGTCTATGACTATCACATCGGCCATGTCAATGGACCTCTCGATGGCCATGACCCCGATATTATCTAGCATATCCATGTTGACCCCGTACTCGAGGAACCTCACTTCGGACTTTGAATCGATATGGGCCAGGACCCCCTCTTCCTTGGTGAGCAGGTCCTGTACCATGAAACCCACCTTCTTGCCTTTTTCAACAATCGCATCGGTGATCATCCCCCCCACCTTCAATCCTTCCGCTTCCAACATCTCGACCACCTTGCGGAGAGCATGGGTCTTTCCGGCCCCTGGCAGACCTGTAATGCCGATCTTGATCTTCTTACTCAACCGTCCTCACCAGCCAAAGGCCTTTTGCAGCCCACTTTTGCAGAGGGGGGTAATGGAAACTACCCTAATTAATGTATGGGCAGGTCCCGGCTTGGCTTCAAGTTATCAGTAACATATTATTGGAGAATAAGCACGATAATCCAGAAAAAAATATTGAAAAAGTATCTGCATTATCAATGGCTGGCGAAAAGTATATAGGGAATCCCTCACATGGTCCCGGAGGTGAGGTCAGATGGTGATAGGTTTCATTCTAATAAGCACCGCACCGGCTAAGGAGCACGATGTATTCAAGGCACTCATGAACGTCCCCGAGATAGTGGAACTGCATCCTCTTTTCGGAGAGTACGATCTTATCGCAAAGATAGAAGCGAGGGACTTCAACACCCTGGGACAGATCGTTGTCGAGAAGGTCAGGTCGATCCCGGGTGTGATCGATACGAAGACCCTAACCGGAATAAAGTTCACCTGAGGGGGCTCTGCTCCTCCTGGTGTTCAAAAGGAAGGCGTTTTATGTCGCATGGACTGCCTTCGACCGGAGTGACCTTGGGCATGACAGCCAGAGCTATTTTCCTGATATTTGCGATATCTACAGTTGTCCTTCTAACCGCTTCAGGTACGGTCCTTGCTTCGGATCAGGACAGTTCCGAGCACGAGTATCACAACGATCCGTTCACCTACCTGTTGTTCTCTTTCCTGATGACCTTTGCCACTGTGGCTATCCTGACAAGCCTGTTCACCTTCAAGTACGGGCAGAAGAAGTCCAAGTTGATCGCCATCCCGATGCTCTCGACGGGGATTGTCCTATGGGCGACCTGGATAGTTTTTAACTTGGTTCTGAAGTCGGATTACCCCGACGATACCGT
>JBLIRF010000057.1:0-9912 GCA_049472175.1 Thermoplasmatota archaeon | reverse complement strand
TGAAACCGTCATCGTACCATAAAATTACGATCCGGTTGTTGTAACTGGCGATGGACAGCACTTCCGTTCCATCGAATGTGCCTGTCTCCATGCCGTAGATGAGCTTTCCCTCCGAATGGACCAGGCTCTTATCCCATTCCCCCTCCGAGAGCCATAACTTCCATACGTCACCAGCTATCGTTGAAGCATAGAGCTCCTTCCCGATAATATTCGGGTCCATGTCAGCTGCCAGGAGGTCGGTTATCTGGGAACCGACATCCATGATCTCTTCCTGAAACCAGGCGTCCCCTTCGGGATATGAGACGAATATTATTCCCCGACCTCCTCCGAGATATACCTCATTGCCAGGTATTTTCCCATCGATATCGGCTATCCAGCAGGTTTCGAATATATCTATGTCTTTGGCTATTGTCGTGTTGGTCCAGGAGTCTCCATTTCTTTCCAGCAATTTTGCATGTTTCTGTTCTCCCACAACAACTATCTCGAGCTGGTCAGGCTCTCCGGAAAGCTCGCCAAGGTCCACCTCGTAGAGCCAATCCGTATCGTTCCAGATCATCTCTGATGTCCACTTTCCGGTCGTCTCGTGATATTCTATAAGATTGACGAAATATCTCTGGTCCACGGCAATGAGTTCCTCGCCCGCGTTTTCCGGAAGGACGTCACCGGAATCCATGGAATAGACCTCTGCTTTCTCTCCCCAGGGATAGACGGAGCGATGCACGACTCTCGAGGTCCATGATTGCCGGGTGCCGTAAGTTACCACCACATTTCCGTTTGAGGAACAGGTGGCAAGTTCGTTCCCAGGATGATCGGGCATGAAATCGCCGGCTGCTGCCCGATATACGATATCGTTCTCGTAATGGATGTTCTCGCTGAAAAATGACAGGTCATCGGGGGACCTCGCATCCTCATCAAGGATCGGTTCGTTCTCGGACCCTGCCGACCCGGGGAAAGCATTGATCGGGATGAGGAGCAAGCATACTGCGATAATTGCATAATATGCTGCACCCTTCATGCAATATCCATCATGGGCCACGATATTTCAAAATATCGGTTCATAACAGTATCATTATCTGTGATCAACACTTTTATGGAGGTCTTCATGAGGTCTGCGTTCCGTTCTTCTCCATCTTGACCAGATGATGGTAGATCACCTGGACATCGTATGAATTACCGCTGTCGCTGGGACTGCCCGGGAGCGATATCGGAGGATCGAACCTGCTCTGGTAATCCCCGACATTCACAAGGGTCACTACTATTGTATGGATACCTGTGCCGTTGGTATGATCGGGATCGATGTCGTAATTATGGCTGAGGACAAGTTCTCCATTACCATCCTCCTCGTTCGGCCCGCTCGCTGAGACCTCGGTCGCATTGCAGGGGGTCAATGATACTTCAAAACTGTCAGGTTGGTTCTCAAAGGTGCGGAGAAGAAAGGTCTGGTCCGGCTCGTCGGACCAGATAAGGGAGATGTTCACCCACTGGACGTTCTCCTCGATTATCAGGAGCTCATGAGTATCGGTACGACCCTCGGAAAGGGTTCCCGAAAAGCTTACGGTTACGGACCTGATATCATAAATGTATATGCCGTCATCCCCATCATCGTCACCTACGTAATTGGAGGTCCCGAGGGATATCCCGGCAAGGACGATCAAAGGTACGACCGCCCAGGCTCCCATGAATGTCCATCGATATGTGAAAAGGTCCCTTTTCACGACCACGGCCCTCTTCTCCCTTTCAACAATGAAACGGTTGTAAAGCAGGAAGTTCCCTATTGTAAGAAGTCCGATACCCACGTATATCGCCCAGAAAAGCTTGGGTGCTTCCATGTTGATCGCTACATTCTCGTAGATGAAACCTCCAAAGGCCGAACCCAGTACGTTCCCGGCAGCAGAAGGAAGGAAAGCATAACCCATGTAGAGGGCTACCTTCTCTTCAGGTGCGATCTTTGAGACATAGGATATGAAATTGGGATGTGTAAGGAACTCTCCTATGGAAAAAATGACGATCCCTATCCACAAGGTGTACCAAGCGGGGAACAGTCCAAGTACACTAAGACCTATGGAGAAGACCGCAATCCCCGTTATCATCAATCTAAGGGATTCGTGCTTGTCCGCTATCTTTGAAAGGAAGGGACCCATTGAAACAATGGTTATCGGGTTGATCACCCCCATCAGCGATGTGTTCGTGATGGGCCATCGTGTCAGCCCGAAATCCTCCATGTAAACGGGGAGGAACGTATGCATTGACGAGAAGATGAAGAAGAATCCGGAATATATTAGCAGCAATATCGCGAATTTACTGTCAGAAAGGACCTTTCCAATATTTATGAAAGCTGTCGATACCCTTTCTGTTGGGTCCTTTTCGATCGGGTTCTTGTAGAGGAATATCGTGATGATAAGGTTCACCAGTATGAGGATGCCACCGATCATGAACACGATCTGCGCAAAATGCTTGGGAATGAGAACACCGATCATGAACATGGCTATCGCGGAGCCCCAGTTGATCGTGAGATAGTAAATGGAGTAGGCAAGGTTGCGGTGCTTCTTTTCGGTGACATGTGCAATGGTGGCGGAGACCATGGGTTTGAAAGCTCCCGCTCCGATCCCCCATAGGATGATCAGCGGGAAGAATGCGTATTCGTTCTTTGCGAAGGTCATTATGATATACGAGGGTATCATCAGAAGGAACGCGCCCGTTAAGATGGTCTTGTAACCTATCTTCTTTGCAAGTGATGCGGAGAGGATGGGAATGAAATAGAGAAGGAAGAGGAGTACTGCGAACATTATGCCAAAGGTCGATGGAGAGATCCCCAGATTGTACTTGAGATGGAAGGCGAAATACCCCATAATACCGTAGTATGCCCCTCTCTCGAAGAGCTCCAGTGAAATGACCACCCAGAACTGGGGGATGAAGGTTCTGTAGGTGTCAACTGCCTTTTCCTTGATACCCATCCCGGCTGTCCTCCGGCATTATAGAGGAAGGAGGAAATTATATAGGTATTTTTTTAAAAAGGTCTCTTATGATAGTCAGCGAACGATATTGAACCCTTCGAACTTACCCTCATATTTTTCCCATCGGACCTCCGTCCCCCTCACCTTTGCATATGGTTGATCGTTCGAGCACCATCTTACAAGCTCCAAGAGGTCCTCTTTGCTGCCTTCGGCAACCGATTCCACGGTACCGTCGGGGAGGTTCCGGACCCATCCCATCAGTCCCAGGTCCAGGGCCTTCTTACGGCAATTTGCCCGGAACCAGACACCCTGGACAAGACCCTTGTATATGACATGGAGCCGTTCCATGCAGCGATAGTGGGTAGCGTGATATTTTTCATTTTTCCTGATCATGCATATCCTGTTTGGTAAGTGATGAAGCGTTCGTTACGGAACATTTATACAGTATCTCTTCATACCTGCCCCCGCCTGGGCTTCCCCGGCAAAGAGATATTATTATTCATCATGAACAGGGTGATCCGATGTCCAGAAAAAAGAACATGAAATCCATGGATGGGAATACGGCCGCAGCACACGTTGCTTATGCTTTCTCGGATGCGGCAGCGATCTATCCGATTACTCCCTCCTCCCCCATGGGTGAGGTCGCGGATGCATGGGCAGCGCACGGAAGGAAGAACATTTTCGGTCAGGTTATGAAAATTGTTGAGATGCAGTCTGAAGCCGGAGCCTCAGGGGCGGTTCACGGCTCGCTCTCGGCCGGAGCATATACCACCACTTTCACGGCCTCCCAGGGGCTTCTTCTAATGCTGCCGAACATGTACAAGATCGCGGGAGAGCTCATGCCAACCGTCTTCCATGTATCGGCAAGGGCCGTGGCAGGACAGGCCCTTTCCATCTTCGGGGACCATCAGGATGTCATGGCGGCAAGGCCGACCGGTTTCGCTCAGCTTTGCTCAGGTTCCGTACAGGAGGTAACCGACCTCGCTCTGGTTGCCCATCTCTCGACGGTGAGGGCGCAGGTCCCTTTCATTGCTTTCTTCGACGGTTTCAGGACCTCTCATGAGATCCAGAAGATCAGATGTTCTCGAATACGAAGAGATGGAGAAACTCGTCGATTGGGAGGCCATGGACCTGCATCGACAGAGAGCTCTTAATCCCGAACACCCTCACCTCAGAGGGACCGCTCAGAACCCGGATATATACTTCCAGGTCAATGAAGCGGGAAACAGATCCTATCTTTCCGTTCCAAGCATAGTGGAAGAAGAGATGGAAAAGGTGTTCGGTCTTACTGGAAGACGGTATCACCTTTTCGATTATTACGGTCCCGATGATGCACAGAACGTGATCATCCTGATGGGCTCGGGGACACAGGCGGCAGAGGAGACTGTGGACCATCTGAACTCCATGGGAAAGAAAGTAGGTCTGGTGAAGGTAAGGTTGTACAGGCCCTTCTCCGGAAAGCATTTATTAAAGGCGCTCCCGGAAACCGTGAAGAGGATAGCGGTCCTTGACAGGACGAAGGAGAACGGTGCCTTCGGAGAGCCTCTCTACCTCGATGTGATGTCCGTTCTCAAGGACGCTGGCAGGAACATCTTGGTGGTGGGGGGAAGGTACGGCATGGGGTCGAAGGACTTCACACCGACCATGGTCAATGCCGTCTTTGATAATCTTGACCTTCCCGAGCCAAAGAACCATTTCACAATTGGCATTGTCGATGACGTGACATTGACCTCCCTTCCGATCCTGAAGGAGATCGATGCATCCCCCAAAGGTACGGTGAGATGCAAGTTCTGGGGAATAGGCGGGGACGGGACGGTTGGTGCAAACAAGGATGCCATAAAGATAATAGGCGATAATACGGACAAGTACGCACAGGGGTATTTTGCCTACGATTCCAAGAAATCGGGGGGGGTTACGATGTCCCACCTGAGGTTCGGGGACGTTCCGATCAAATCGACATATCTGATAGATGTCGCGGATTACATCGCTTGCCATCAGCCCTCCTATGTGACCAGATATGACCTGATATCCGGGATCAAAGAAGGGGGCACCTTCGTTCTCAATTCCCCCTGGACCGTCACTGATATGGAAGAAAAGCTTCCCGGACGCCTCAAGAGGAACATTGCCAGGAAGAATGTGAAGTTCTACAATATTGACGCTCTTGCCATCGCCCAGGAGATCGGTCTCGGAGAGAGGATCAACATGATAATGCAGACAGCGTTCTTCCAGCTCTCCAACGTACTTCCCGTGGACCAGGCTGTTAAACTTCTCAAAAAGGCCATAGCAAAGACATACGGAAAGAAGGGCGAGAAGATAGTGAAGATGAACCAGAAAGCTGTGGACCTGGCCCTCGAGGGTGTTAAGGAGATAAAATATCCTGCATCATGGGCTGATTCTCCTGATGAACTTCCCGGTTTCGGGAAGGGAAGACCGGACTTCATCCAGAACGTGTGCGACGTCATGAACTCCATGAACGGGGACAGCCTTCCTGTAAGTGCTTTCACACCAGGAGGTTTCTTCCCACCCGGAACAACCGCCTACGAGAAGAGAGGAGCTGCGGTCAACGTTCCCGAGTGGCAGCCGGAGTTCTGTATCCAGTGCAATCAATGCGCCTTTGTATGTCCCCACGCCGTGATAAGACCCTTCCTTCTTGGCAAGGAGGAGATCGAGAAGGCTCCTGAAGGATACAAGGGGATCAAGGCGATGGGACCCGGAATGGAGCAATTCGAGTTCAGGATACAGATCTCGCCACTGGACTGTACCGGCTGCGGTAATTGCGCAGATATATGCCCGGCTCCCAAAGGGAAAGCGTTGATAATGAAGCCGCTTCCCACACAGTCGGAACTCCAGGCTCCTCTATGGGACTATATTTCCGGCCTTCCTGTAAAGAACAGCGTTATGGACAAGTTCACAATGAAGGGATCGCAGTTCCAGAAACCACTTTTCGAGTTTCATGGAGCATGCGGTGGTTGTGGGGAGACACCATATATCAAATTGGTAACGCAGCTTTACGGAAGAAGGATGATCGTCGCGAATGCGACCGGATGTTCTTCCATCTACGGTGGGTCCGCCCCTGCAGTACCTTGGTGTCTCGACGAGAACGGACACGGTCCATCTTGGGCGAACTCCCTCTTCGAGGATAACGCCGAATACGGTTTCGGAATGAACATGGCGATCACACAGAGAAGGGATAAGCTCCGTGGAATGGTAAAAGAAGCATTGGCGGAAAATTTGGAACCGGAGCTTTCGGAGATCTTCGAGAAATGGCTGAATGCTTTCCATGACGGGGAAGTATCGAAGGAGCTGTCGTTGAAGATCAACGAGAAGATGAGAACGATGAAGCTCAAAGGCCTCCTTGCGAAGATATGGAACGATCGGGACCTCTTCACCAAACCCTCGATATGGGTGTTCGGAGGGGATGGATGGGCATATGACATCGGTTACGGTGGTCTCGACCACGTGTTTGCAATGGGACACGATGTGAACATACTGGTCCTGGACACTGAAGTGTATTCCAACACTGGTGGTCAGTCATCGAAATCGACACCAATAGGTTCGGTGGCGAAATTCGCCGAATCCGGAAAGAAGACCAACAAGAAGGACCTCGGGCTCATGGCAATGAACTACGGGAACGTATACGTGGCATCCGTGGCCATGGGTGCGAACAAGATGCAGTACCTGAAAGCCCTGAAGGAAGCGGAATCATATCCTGGTACATCCCTGATCATCGCCTACGCTCCGTGTATCAACCACGGACTGAAAAGGGGAATGGGACATTCCCAGGACGAGGAGAAGAGGGCTGTTGAAGCGGGTTACTGGTTCCTTTACAGGTACGATCCGAGATTGAAGGAGCAGGGAAAGAACCCGTTCCAGCTTGATTCCAAGGAGCCTGCAGGGGACCTGAACGAGTTCCTCATGGGAGAGGTAAGGTACCATACACTCACATTGTCGTTCCCGGAAGAGGCAGAGAAACTCCACGGAAAGCTTGCAGAATTCCTGAGAGGAAAGTACGCGCAGTACAAGAAAATGGCAGAGCCTTGGTAGGATCCTTCAAGATTGCAGGGAGCTTGTAGCAAGCCGACATTTACGGGGTTCTATCAGATCCATATGGAATACCTTGTCATGTTGCAGTTGACTCCAAGGCATTCGTAGTAACTTTCCTTGCTTCTTAGGCTGATGTACCTCGCATTGTTCCAGATCTCCATGAAGGTCTCCTTCGTAAGGTCTCCCATGTAGTGATGCTTTTGACAGCAGCTCAAGACCTTGCCATCGGATCGTATCACCGTTTCCACCCACGGATATCCGCATATACCTCCGAAGGGATTGTTGTCCTCTAACGAGAACGGGGCGTACCTGTCGATCTTTAATGAAAAGTCGTACCAGTTATGGTGCTCCTCTATCAACTGAGATCCTATCTTCTTGGGGCAGGAGAACCGGATCTGAGAATCGTCCGCCTCTTTCTTGGCAAGTTTGAGATAAAAAGCGCTTTTCTCCGGATCCGAAGTGAGGTCATTGTCGAAATTGATCCCGTAATCAAGGGCTCCGAACATAACGTCCTGGATCCCGATCTCCCTGGCAAGTTTGACGATCTTGGGAGCTTCCTGTATGTTGTGCATGCCTATAGTGGTAGCGAGTCTTATGTGGAAACGATCGTTCGATGACTCCTGACCGATCTCGATAAGACGTTTCAACTTGGGAAGAAGCCTTTTAAAATTCCCCTTGCCCCTCACACCGTCATATGCAGTTTCTGTACCTCCGTCGAAGGAAACGTTCACGAATACACCATTACTGACGAGAAGGTCCATTTTCTTCTCATCAAGAAGAAGACCGTTCGTGAAGATCTTTGGAAGAAAGGAATATTTCTGGGATGTTCTGATCATTTCAGGAAAGTTTTTTGAAAGAAGAGGCTCTCCATTGAGGAAGAAGTCCACTTCCGCCACTTTATCGAAAAACTCCTTTTCGATCTTTCTGAAAAATGGAATGCCCATATCCTCCGTGGACCTTCTTCTTCCCCAGTCACACATCCAGCAGTTCAGATTGCATCGCTGCGTCGGCTCCACATATATCTTGATCGGATACGAGTCAAGTCTCCTTCTTCTTTCGAACAGCTCCAACGCGTTAAGCTCCATATTCTTTTTTACTTGGTCGGTAAATCCTTTCATAAGATGCCTCAGTAGTATTTCGTCTGTATCGAACGGAGGAACTTTTCCTTTCCGAAGATCCCGACGATTATGCCGGTTCGCAAAGCCGTTCCGCAAATGATCTCCGATAAAAAATGTGATAAACCATATCGGAAAAAAACCAAAAGAATACCGGGAACAAAGAGAATAAAACTTTTAAGACTGAGTGTGTTGAACAGACGATCATCGCTCTTTTTGGTCCCGGGCTTATTCATGCTGTATATGAAATATATCCATTTCCCCAGCTCCACCCATTTTAAGAACAGATCCCGGAGATCGAGATCGACATATTGCGAAACCACGGAGTCCGGCAGATAGCGAATCTTCAGACCGTATCTTCTCGCCCTGAGTTTGATATCAAGTCCTTCAAGGTTCCTGACATTTCTATCGAACATTCCAATTTCGATGAGTGCACTTTTCCTGAAAGCGATGTTCCTCATATCTAGATAACCTATGTTATCACTTTTGGAGGATTTTTTCTTTAACCGCTCCTTCCCCAGTTGATGAAGATACGACCAAGATCTCCTTGAAGAGGTCATGGTTCCTCCCTGGACAATATCCTCACCTGACAAGAGAGGCTCAATAATTCTCTCGATCCAATCACGGGGAGCCTCGCAATCAGGGTTCGTCATTAAAATGATATCCGCTCTGGATTCCATGATACCCCTGTTCCTCAATTCGCTGATCGAAAAAAAATCCCCACTGGATAACTTTAACCTCTTGCATCTCTTTTGGAATTTGCGGATGATCTTCTCAACGGGATCGGACGATGATCCGTCAATGACAAGGATCTCGTGATCCTTGAACGATTGGTCCATGATCGCGGTCAGACATCTTTCGATATTGTTATGATCGCCACCTACGGGGACCACCACAGATACATTCACCTTGGTCTCTTCATGACTCCGCATAGCAATCCAAACCTCCATGCCACTCCGGAAACCAGATCGTAAAGGAAATCTCCGTCCATCTTAAATATCTCTGTTGCCAGACCTAAAATATAGCGCAGGAAAAGTCTCAATGTCTGGCGATCGAATATTGGATTCTGGGGATATTTCTTCATCAGCATACTGTGATATGCTCCTCTTTGAACAAGTTTTCTGGCAACAGCCCAGAGGGTAAGGGGATTTTGATGACCGACACTTATGTCCAGAAGAGCTACTTGATAACCTTTTTCGTAGATCCTCGCGGCAAGCTCAGTATCATTGAGTTGATCCAATGTTCTATCTGTATATCCCACTTTTTCCAGTATTCCCCGGTCTATGCAGAAGTTGGCCGTATCCACTTTGCTCGTGCAGTAACGTTCGAAAAATTCCCACATCAGACGCTTTTCTTCCTCTTCCACGTGCAAGGACCAGTAATTTCTGTGGATCGCATGTTTCAGACCCTGGGTGGAGGCAACATGGCCTTCAAGCACTGGAGTCGACATCCGCTCGATCCATTCCCGAGGGACCTCGCAGTCGCTATCGGTCATGAGAACAGCCTTGCCCCTTGCTTTTCTTTCTCCTCTGTACCTTGCGCGACCTATACCGCTCTTGGGTTCGTTCGTATAGATGACTTTCGGAGATCTCATGGCAAACTTCTTGACGACATCCTTTGTCCCGTCTGTAGATCCATTGTCCACAATTATCACTTCATAGTCATCGAAGGTCTGGTCAAGCACGCTTGCAAGACATCTGAAGAGCTCCGATTCCCGGTTCAATACTGGTATGATAACAGAGACCTTGGTGGGTTTTTCAATTTTCATGGTGTTTTCCCATTTCCTTGATATTTGGCTG
>JBLIRF010000056.1:0-9974 GCA_049472175.1 Thermoplasmatota archaeon | reverse complement strand
GTCTGGTATCCTGTGGAGAACATTAGGGCGGCTTCTGAACCCATGAAATCAGCGATGAGCTCCTCCATTTCCAGATGTATGTCCAGGGTCCCGTTTAGATACCTTGATCCTGTGCAGCCTACCCCGTATCTGTCGATCGCATCCTTTGCTGCTTTTTTAATATCCGGATGCTCGGTCAAACCCAGATAATTGTTGGATCCGAGCATCACTGTGTCCCTGCCATTGATGTTGACCCTGTGTCCCTGTTCACCAGTCACAGGGATGAAGTAAGGATAGAGTCCCACCTCCATCGCAGATTCTATGACCAGTTTTGAAAATGGTGGCTTGTTCCCCTTGAGGATCCTTTTTTGCTCCATACCCATCACTCCGGATGAAATCGATAACAGATATATAAAACTGGATGAGATGGAGCCTTGGGGTCGATCGAGCATCGATCGCAGATCAGAAAGAACTCTGTTTGAAAAATTTTTAATGTTTGCAGCTTCTGATCGCCGATCTGGTATAGAAATAAGATATGGCGCCCCGAACGGAATTTGAATCCGTGTCCTCGGTTCGACAGACCGAGATGATGGACCGCTACACTATCGGGGCTTATTTGGGCGAACCGATTAATCAGGATGTAATATAAATGGGTTTCCATAGGCCATCCAGTAAATGGGGACAAAGACCTTTTTCCATTGAAATACTAACTGGCGTCAAGTGGCTATCCGCAAGCAATAGTATACAAACGGTTTAATCCCACCTTTCAGTTGTACCGGACATGCAGTATTCCGACCTTTGCTCGTTCTATGAAAGGATAGAGAGACTCAGTGGAAGGTTGGAGATGACCGATCAGCTGGTGGAGCTGTATCGCTCCACATCTTCGGACCTTCTGGAAACGGTTGTAAGGCTCACAAAAGGAGAGATCCGTCCGGGCTTCGAAGGTGTGGAGCTAGGGGTCGCCGAGAAGTTGGTTGTCAAGGCACTCCACATGGTCACAACCTTCTCGATGGAAGAGATCGAGGGGGAGAAGGTAAGGAACGGTGATATCGGAAGCGCTGCGGAATCCCTGGTGGGAAGAAAGAGACAGGCAGCGCTTTTCCACGAACCTCTAACTGTCAAAAGGGTTTTCACAAGCCTCTCGAAGATAGCATCTGTAGAGGGACGGTCCTCACAGGACCTAAAATTGAAGCTGATAGCGGAGCTTCTTCACGATTCCTCACCTGTTGAAGCAAAATACCTGACAAGGACAGTATGCCAGAAGATGAGGCTCGGTATAGCCGACATGACGCAGATCGACGCTTTTGCATATATTCATACCGCGGAGATAGACGGGCTTCACGACCTTTTGATAGGGGCAGGTCTTTCAGAGAACGATGAACATCTCAAAGCGATCATGAAGCATATGCCAACCGCCATGAACTCGTTGGCAGAACCCCATTCCGTCCTGAAAGAAAAAGGATTGGAAAAGGATTCCATCAGGTCCATTAAGGAGAAGGTCATGGAAATAAGATCACAGATCCAGCAGAACAGGGAGACCATCGTGAGGGCTTACAACATCCATCCGGACCTCGGGCGGATAGCTGCACTGCTGGCTTCCGGTGGGATGGATTCCATCAATGAGGTCAAAGTAACCCCGGGGATCCCTCTTAGGGCAATGCTCGGAGAAAGGCTCCCGTCCATTTCGGATATCATCGAAAAGATGGAAGGTCAGGCAGCACTGGAATACAAGTACGATGGTCTTAGGGTCCAGGCGCATATCACCGGTTCCGGTCAGGAAGTGAAACTTTTCTCTAGGCAGCTCGAGAACATCACGGAACAGTTCCCTGATGTCGCTGGATATCTCGGATCTATGTTCAGAGGAAGGGACTGCATACTCGAGGGTGAATGCGTACCGGTGGAAGCCGGGACCGGCAGCATGCTTCCTTTCCAGGTTATCTCTCAGAGAAGAGGAAGGAAGTACGAACTCCACGATAAGATGGAAGAGATACCTGTCGTACTGGTACTTTTCGACTGCCTGTACCTGAACGGGAATGAGATGATAGGAGAGCAGTATTTGAAGAGGAGGGAGGCTATCCTTGAGGCCATCCCATGCCTGACCGAGGACATCGATACCAGCAAGGGTCTTGCCCTGTCGAAAATGCTGCTGATAACGGAAGCGGAAGAAGGGGAGGAATTCTTCACAAGGGCTCTGAACGACGGATGCGAGGGTGTCATGGCAAAATCTGTTGGCAAGGGATCCATCTATCAGGCGGGGAACAGGGGATGGCTCTGGATCAAATACAAGAAGGACTACCATTCGGAGCTGAACGACACGCTCGACCTTGTCATTGTCGGTGCCTACCACGGGAGCGGGAGGAGAGGAGGGACTTTCGGGGCATTCCTGATGGCTGCTTACGACAGCGATGAGGACAAGTTCAGAACCGTATGCAAACTGGGGAGTGGTTTCAATGACAGACATCTCGAAGAGCTTCCCGGTATTCTTTCCGGTCTGAGGACAGAAAGTGGTCCACATCCGGGTGTGGATACGGGGTTATCCGCAGATGTCTACATAAGACCTCAGATCGTGCTTGAAGTGAAGGCAGCCGAGATCACTTTTTCCCCTATCCATACCTGTGCCTGGGGGAAACTGAAGGGAAATGCAGGTCTTGCCCTCAGGTTCCCGAGGTTCACCGGAAGGATAAGGGATGACAAAGGTCCGAGGGACGCCACCACTGTCCGCGAGGTGATCGATCTTTACCACCAGCAAGTCAAGACTTTATGAAACGGTCTCAGACCATGTTCCTCACGTAGGGGAGGAATCTGGGTATCATCTTGAGGAGGGAAGGTTCCTTCCTTATCAAGAGGAGGGCAAGCCTCAGAGGATGATCGATATCACCCTCGCAGTTGATGATCTTCAGTAACTCAGGGTCGGACAGTCTCTTCACGACATCTTCCACCTCCCCATCCTCGACCTGGCTTATCAGTTTCCTGAAAAACCGTGATCTGGAAAGTTCCTTTCCGTAACCGGACAACCAGGAATTATGGAACATCCTCAATGTTTCCTGCGAGATATCGCCCGATTCCTCGATGGAATTTATTAGGTCATTCACCGCCATCAGACCAGGATAGATTCCACCCCCGGAGGTTGGTTTTGCCATTCCGGCGGAATCACCAAGGATCAGGGCGTTTCCCGAAATTATGGTTCGGGGGGAGCCGATCGGCAATGTTCCCAGATTGAAGGATATGATGCCGGTCAATCCTCTTCTTCCATCATCGAACCCCAACCATTCGAACAATCTTTTATCCTGCTGGAGCCTCTCCCAACCATTTTTAAGAGAGAGTCCGTCCTCCGCTGCCAGACCGAACCTCATCGATGTTTCTGTACCAGCTGGAACCGCCCATGCGAAAAAGCCCTTTGCGGTTTCCTTTCCTGTGAATACTGCTACCAGGTCCCTTGGTACCTTTCCATTTTCGATCTCGACCTGGAAGGCCACTCCAGGAAGGGTGCTGAGAGGTTTATCAATGGAAAGATGCTTCCTTATCGAAGAGGAAGCTCCGTCGCATCCGATGAGCAGCCTCGTGTCTATAGCTCCTTCTCCCGAGAGACCTTTGTAATGGACCTTGAACCGGTCATCCTCCTTTCTCTCGACGTCAATTGCCTTTGTCGAGAGCATCGTCTCTGCGCCCGCGTTTGCGGCATTTCTGAAGAGCTGTTTATCGAATCTTGCTCGGTCCATTGAGACCGCTTTGACCTTCCCCGCCCTGAGAGCAAGGCTGTTGCCCGCAGGTGAATATATGTCCGCTCCGATTATATCGTTCAATCTCACATTGTCAAGCAATCTATCAAGTTCGGGCAGATCGAACATGGTCCTGTTCACAAGTCCTGCACACTGTTCGGGCCTGCCGGTCTCAGGATGCTCTTCCAATATCGTAACGGAAAAACCCCTACGCGAGAGCATCCATGCAGCATAACTTCCGATCGGTCCGGCCCCGATTATGGTTATGTCCGCGGTACTGGTAGCGTTCAAGCGATCAGATCTCGAACGTCCATGCACAGATGTAATAAAAAATTTACCCTGCTCAAAGGTATATATCCGAACAGAGATGGACCCACTATGGTTTCGTCGCGGGAACCTGATACAATATCGTGCTGGAGCAGTGCATTGTTTGTCAACGGCCTGATCTGGGACAGCAGGGAAATGAGGTTCAGGAAAGGTGAGCTGCTCCTCTCGGACGGAAGGATCGAGAGGATATCCTTTTCGGGTGGCATATCAGATTCGGAAAGGTCGGGGGCGAGGTCATTCGACCTGGAAGGAGGGTTGCTCTCTCCGGCCTTCATCGACGGCCATATGCATCTTATGCAATGGTCCATCTCAAATTCAGGTGTTGATCTATCTGGCTGCCATTCAGAGGATGAGATAGTGGAGAGGATATCGCATGTGGTGGAAGGAAAGGATCGGAATTTTATCTTCGACAGAACAGGGATAATCTTCGGTACAGACTACGATGATTCTCGCTTCGAAAAAGGAACGTTCCAAAACGGGAATTTTCTGGAAAGGGAGTTCAAAGGCATACCTGTAATACTGAGAAGGGTCTGCGGACATAGAGCGCTCCTGAATTCGGATGGTATTGAAAAAATCGGTATGAGCTGTGAGTTCGTTCATGAGAACATGGTTTCGGAAGTTCATGCAATGGAACTACCATGGAGGATCCCCCTCGATATCTCCACCGTTGTCGATCTCCTGCAAGAATCAATGGAAAGATTGTACCATCTTGGTGTTGCTGGAGGGGTGGAGATACTCCCTTTATCACAAATCGGGAGGATGGACGAGGCCATTTCCCGCACAGGGCACATTTTCAGGATTACCATTTCCATGATAAGGGACCGTGATAAGCTTCAAGTCAGAGGACATGCTCCAGGATCCTGGGACGGACAACCTTCGAATGAAGCGAAAAGTGGTTCGGCAATGCCGATGGTCTTCGAGAAGTTCTTCCTGGACGGCTCAATAGGTGCAAGAACAGCCAGTTTCTCGGTGGATTATTTCGATTCCCCATCCTGTCCTCTAGTCTATGAAGACCTCGACCTGAGGGAAATGATCGAAAGAAGTTATGACCAGGGTTTCATACCCATGGCCCATTGCATAGGTAACAAAGCGATCTCTCAGGCGGTCCATGTTTTCGAGGGCTACCGCCTTCCCTACAGACTGGAGCATGCAGAGTCGATCGATCTGGCACATCTGAAGGAAATGAAGGGAGGAAAGGGGGCCTTATGTCTGCAGCCTAATTTTCAACATGTATGGGGGAGGAAGGACGGGCTCTACGAGAGAGCGCTTGGAGCCTGCTCGAAGGATCTGAATCCTTTCAGATGGATCATCGGGTCCGGAGTTCCAATGTGTTTCGGCACCGATATGATGCCACCAGGACCACTTCATGCATTTAAGGGAGGTATCGATCATCCGAACCCCGCCCAGAGGTTGAGCCTCATCGAAATGATCAAGGGATTTTCCCTGAATTCCGCCAGACTTTCTTTCTTGTCGGATAGATATTCCGGAGATCTTGTTGAGGGATCGGAACCTGACATGATAGTGGTCGATACGAAAATGGACGAGGTGAGGGCCACAATTATCGGTGGCCGGTTCGTTCATTTAAGATCCCAAGCCATTTGTCCAGACCCTTGACCGGGTTCGATTTCAAATATAGAATTCAGAAAGATATAAATAATACATCAATTTTTTCTCAAATCTTTATATATATACTTCTCGGTGTTTTTTGGTTGAAAACGGCACTGATACAAAACAATACAAGAGAACCGGGGATTTCCCTTGAAAAGATCATCCACTACACACCTTGAACCCCAAACAAACCCCACTTCCGGGGCCCATGCTAGCGATCCTCGCTCATTCGTGCGCGATGTGATCGCCTCCGCACATTTTCTCAAGACAGGAAATGAGCTGGGCTCCGGAACCCCTATCGATATCAGACCGTTCTCGAACCAGAAGGCGCAGGCTGTCAATATGAGCGCTTACAGCTTCCCCGTCTTCGTGATCCGAAAACACCGGCAACATAGTTCGTATGGCGATAAGGGCGAGGGGGAAAGACCTTCCCCCTCTCCAGGTGATCAAGTTCATCTGTAAAACCTCTATTAGGAATCTGAAACCCCGGTTGTGCCGTCGAATTTTCCCCGTGGCACAACCACTCTTCCTTTCATCTGAATAAAGAAGGGGCCACTCTTCAAGCAGATAGGGACCTCTCAGGCCTCCCAGAGGCCACCCCTGTTCATGGGGTTTTAGCCTGAACTGGAAGGAAAAAATGTTCCTGCAGGGGAAATGATTATTAACCTAGGAATACATCGAACCTATGTAGCTTGAGGTATAATAGTAGGTGGACTTTAATGCGGACTGCAACAACAAGGACATTCGTGATAGTGTTCGTACTTGTTGCAGCGTCATTCATAATATTGAACATGGATGCATCCGCGTACTGGGATGGAAAGAACGAGATCAGACAGAGCAAGGATATCTATTTCCCGGATGTTGAAGGTCTCTATCCTCTCGGTGGCGATGATGAGGGATACTCCAATGATCTTAAACATATCACACCTTCCATCGAGAATATTGAGATATTCTCGGTCGTTGAGAAAAGGATATTCCCTCACACTCCCGTGGATTTCGTCATTGAAACCAAGGGACCATCTCCTGAGATGGTCAGGCTCTTCCTGGACAGGGATCAACCTTCTCTGAACATCACCTATGATATCGCGAAAGGTACCGTATACCTGTCGGATGATGCAGTACCTTTGGTAACTGTTGACCTAGAGCGGACATCGATAAGGTACAATTCTTCGAGCAAATACTGGGAGGTCCTCTTTGCCCTATCCTTTGAATGGTCCTTCCCGAAGGACATCCAGAAGGACGTAGAGGTTTTGATAATGGACCCCTATGGGAATTTCGACAATGAGGTCGTAGAGAACGCCTATATGTTCGAACCGGACATCCAGATCGAGGGGACACCAACCTTGACCGTCGATGATCCTTCCTCTCTCACCGAGGATCATTTTATCAGAGGGGGAGAGGATATCCTGATAAAACAGCTCAGCGTTCATTTCGAAGGTTATCCCGAAGTATCGCCAGACCCATTCGATATCACGGTTGGCGTTCAAGATTCCTTTGGAATGTTCTGGGAATATTCCCCAAGCAGCAGAGAACAGATGGGAGTCGTATCATTCTCGGTCCCGATGCCAAGGATCGATGGTCCCGACGTATTCGAATTCATTGTCAGGGATCATCCCAGTGGATCAAAGGTCTATGGAAAAGCAGCCTTTTCCCTGAACATCGATTCCACTTCCCCCACACTTGGTGATTTCAGATACAGATACGCAGACGGGAACCTGTATATGAGCTGGGCATTGATAGAGGAAGGTTCGGGATTGGACACGCAATCCATGCAATATGCAATTCTAGCATCAGGAAACTGGATAGTGCCCTGGACAGAGATACCGCCTTCATCGATCATAGATGGCAGGTTGAAGATCGAGATTGGGGACATGCAGCTGGACGACCTTGATATAAAAGTTGATATAGCTGACCGGGTGGGCAACGATCTCCCTTCGGACCAGACCTATCATGTTGCGTCCAGTATCTTACCCGCACACGATATATCGATCGACGGATTGAGTTATACACCGGAAGTACCGATAATAAACCAGTTGATAACATTCTTCGCCTCGGTCCATAACCATGGAACGGAAGATGAGGGGAAGGTTCAAGCGGAGGTCCTGTGCAATGGTGTTGTACTGACGTATATCGAAATTGACCTTCCCGCGGGATCCACAAGAGAGATAAGATGGACCTGGAAAGCAGCCGTCGGGACAACGGAATTCCAGGTCTTGCTGGACCCTCAGGGCATGGTCCCTGACGAATATACCTCCGACAATTCACTTCACTTCATAATGGAACCAGACTATCTTGATGTCACTGCCCAGGAAGACTATATGGTGATCTCCGACCCCGATGCCGAGAACATGCAGATCATCACGATCACATATCTGATTAGGTCGATCGGAGGGATCGAGAGTGGACCGATAAAGGTCATTTTCATGGAAGATGGCAAGTTCATGGGAATGCACCAGATAACTTCGATCTACAAGGAGGGCTCAAGGGAGCTGGTCGTAGAATGGAAGGTCGATCGATCTGTAAGGAACCTTTCTCTGATGGTCGATCCATACAATGAAATACTGGAGTCCGTGGAAGATAATAATCTGATCGTATACCTCAATCCGTTCTTCTTGCCTCCGGACACACCGGTCGATGAGGTTCCCGACCCAGAGGGGATTGTGCCTTTACCCGATGAGGAAGAAAAGTCTGACGAGATCAAGGATGATGAGACCCCATCGGGAGGAACGACCTGGAAGGGGATTGAGATACCGGAAGATGTTCAGGACGAGCAAGTACCTCCTTCCACTTTACCGGTCGTGGTGTCTCCGACCCCGGAAGATCCGGAGGTTATCCCGTCCTATATGATCCCAACAGCAGGTTTCATACTGACATCTAGCCTGTTCGGTCTATCTCTTCTCGGTCTCAGGAGCGAAGTGCTCCGATTCAAACTCCTGGGTCTTCTGATACCCCTGTATTCGAAGTTGAAGAAAAGCAAGATAGAAAAGGGGACCAGACACGAGATACTCGGTTATTTGAAGGCAAAACCGGGTGCCAACTACTCTGAACTGAAGAGGAATCTGGACCTGAATGATGGCTCCCTTGTCCATCATCTTCGGGTACTTGAAAGGGAGGAAAAGATATATTCAAAGAAGATGGGAAAGTACAAGCTGTTTTATGTAAGCTCGTATAGACGGCAGGCCTCCATAAGGGATTACATATCACCTTTCCAGCTCAGGATATTGGAGATCATTCTCCAGAATCCCGGGATAATCCCCAATAAGCTCTCGAAGATACTTGACAGGACCCAGACAGATATGTCATATCATCTAGGAGAACTGTCAAGGAACGGACTCCTGGAGAAGAGGAAGAAGGGGCGGAACATACATTATTACATTTCAGAGGAATATTCTGATATCCTTACAATTTAAAGGAATTCAGGCCTTTTTTAGTACATCGTATCTTGGATAATGGATCATCCCCGATCTTGTGAGTTCATCGATCACATCCTCTATAAGCTCCCTGTCATATCCTTCTTCGGTGAGTTCCAACACAAGTTCTTCCCTATTCATTTCAGTATGCAGAGACATCAGGACCCTATTCCTGAGGCCGTCCCTCCCTTTACCTGTTGGAAAAGTTGTCTTTTCAATACCGGTGTCGAACACGACATCCTTAATACCTTCATCCCCCCCGTTTTTCAATTTCATAACCCTTAGGACAGCCTGCATTTCGGAATGGTCATCGAAGACTGCAACTGGCCCGATACTGGTGAGGTTAATAGAACGAGAGCATATCTGGCATCTTGTCCTTTTTACTGGATATAGGCCCCCCTGAATGGTCCTGCAGTAAGGACATCTGACGATGCAGTACATAGAAGGCTATCCGATCACAACATGATAAATATTGACCTGGCACTTTCTGGCATCTCTCTCCCACACAACCCCTTAACTGCCAGTGCTTCCATTGGAACGACAGAAGTAAAATATTAGGTCGGACAATGCCTCCTGAAAAGGGGTCATTTTTGGGGTCCGATTTCAGGTGAAGGGAAATGGCAAAGTTCGTGGACAAGGAATTCATCTACCAGTTATGGTTGGACTATTTCGCAATAAGGAACCTTTCGGATCAGATCAAGTTCATTGCCGATTCCCATCCAGAGATACGTTCCCTGGAACTGGATTTCAACGACATTTTCAATTTCAACGGTGAACTGGCGGAGATCATTCTCTCACAACCGGAAACGGCCATAGAGGTTGGAGAGGCTGCCGTAAGCTCCCTTAAAGAACCTGATCAGAAGGCCAGTATCAATCTTAGGATATGGGATCTTTACAGGAAGCAATGGATAAATATAAGGGACCTTCGTGC
>JBLIRF010000055.1:0-9826 GCA_049472175.1 Thermoplasmatota archaeon | reverse complement strand
TCCCTCTTCGCTTCCTTTATCCCCTTCTTTTCAAAGAACGTCGAAATGATCCTGAGATCACGATCGAGCATCTCGAGCGCCTTCGGATGCGACAGGTCAAGGCTCTGTCCCACATCTATGAACACGGGCCCTCCATCGTACAAAATATTGTACTCCGAGAGGTCCGCATGGACCAGTTCACAGTCGAGGAAGAGCTTCTCCACTGTATCGAGCACCACCCCCCACATCTCCATCCACTCGTCCAGCTCTGCGTCCAGTACTTTCAACTGGGGGGCCGGTTTCCCCTCGTATTCAATGTAATCCATCACGAGAACGTTCCGGAATATAGCCCGGGGCTTCGGGACGATTATGCCCTCCTCGTGCATGGTCTCGAGGTTCATGAACTCCTTTCGGGCCCATGTGTAGATGATCCCCCGATGTGAGCGGTCGATGCTTTGGAACCTTCGGTCCCCCTCCATGTATTCCAGGAAAGCCCCGAAAGTGGAGGTCGAGGTCCTGAAGATCTTCACCGCTGCATCCTTTCCGAAGGTCTTTGCAAGGTAGACATTTGCCTCCTTCCCCGTCGATATCGGACATTCCACGGTCTTGATCTTCTTGCGTTTCATCAGTCTGAAGATGTTGTCGAGATTCTGCTGGTCGAAGACCTCGTCATAGGTCTTGAACCTGTCAGCGTCCACTATGAGCTGCTCGCGTTTTATGCGCTTGTCGTACTTGTGATCTATGATATCGTAAACGTCCTTCTTGGCCACGCGGAGGTAGTGTCGGAAGGCCTAGAATAATCTTCCCACGGACCTATACGAGAAGCGACTCTAGATGTTTGGGGACGACGTTCCTTCGAACCAGGTTCTGCGCCTGTATCCTCGTATATCTGTATAGAACATCGCATTTATCATCCTGAAAGTCCCACGGGCAGATGATAACGAGATCTCCTTCCCTCATCCACATCCTCTTCTTCAATTTCCCCCGGATGCGACCGAGCCTCATCTTCCCGTCCTGGCAGAATACCTTGAGATGACCCCCGCCTAGGGCCTGGTCCACGACACCGAAGATCTCCCTCTTCTTCCGGTTGGGGAGTTTGACCCTGACATACTCATCGGGTCCACCCCGGTGCGGATCACCTTTCATCTCGATGGTTTCCTCGTATTCGTCCAATTGACCACCTTTATCTGCGATCAGGAATGCCAGTGCTATACTGTACGTTTATTAAAGGGTTTCCGGTCCATCCGTCTGGACCCTGCCATTGATATACAGCCAATCCATTGCACCTACCGGTGATATGATGAGACCGATCAGGGCGAACCCGCTCTCTCTCGAAATAGAATATGCGATAAGGGACGTCATAATACCCGCAGCGGAGCTTGAAGCCCAGGGGCACAGGATCCTGAAGATAAACATAGGGGATCCGAACAAGTACGATTTCGATACCCCCATCTTCATCAAGGATGCCGTGAAAGAGGCCATGGAGATGGGAATGAACGGATATGCCCCATCCAGCGGTATCCCCGAACTCGTGGGCGCGATCAGGGCGGACGAGAGGTCCCGCGGCAACAATATCGAAAAACGGGACATAATTGTCACCAACGGTGTTACCGAAGCCCTGCAGATGCTGTTCTATGCGACACTTAACCCGGGCGACGAGGTGCTGGTCCCCGGACCTTCCTACCCCCCATACCTCACATATGCCAAGATGATGGGGGCGGTCCCCGTCCCATACAGGACGATAGAGGAGGAGGGGTGGGTGCCGGATGTCGATGATATCAGGTCAAAGATGTCCCCCCGCACCAAAGCGGTAGCCGTCATCAATCCCAACAATCCAACCGGGGCGCTATATGGTGAAAATGTCATCAAGAAGATAGGCGATATCGTGGCAGACCACGGCTCCTCGTACATGATCTCGGACGAGATCTACAACCTGATGACGTTCGACGGGGAAACGCCTTGCACTGCCAAGGTCAATCAGGACCTGCCCGTCGTGACCTTCAATGGCATCTCGAAGATATACCTGGCCCCGGGGTGGAGGATCGGATACATGGCCATAAGGGATCCCGATGGGTCCTTGAAAGAGATCAGGGAGGGAGTGGAGAGGCAGTCCAGGGCGCGGCTGTGCTCGAATTCCATCTGCGAGTACGCTTACTACAAGGCACTCACGGGGGACCGCAGCCACATATTGGAGACAATGAGAAAGCTCAGGAAGAGGAGGGACCTTGCCCATAAAAGGCTCAACGAGATCGAAGGTACATCCACCCAGCTTCCTGGGGGGGCCTTCTACATGTTCCCGAGGATAGACTGCCTTGAAAAAGGTCCCTGGAAGGACGATAAGGAGTTCTCCCTGGACCTGCTGAAGGAGGAAAAGGTTCTGACGGTGTTCGGTTCGGGCTTCGGAAGGGAATACGGCTCGGGGCACTTCAGGATAGTTATTCTTCCTCAGGAAGATATACTCGCCAGGGCATTCGACGGGATCGAGCGTTTCATCAGGGAAAGGACAGGGTGAGCAATTCCTGCGGAAGGGACCCGTATCGGTTCATTTACTGTCTTTTCCAACATTCGAATTGTAAAAATAGCGATAGTGTTCCGGCATACCTGTGGCGGCCTCACATGTTAGGGTAAATCCAAATATCGCCTCTGCAAGGATGGCGCATCTCTATTTATTGCCCCGGGGAGTGTTGAAATGGCAAGAGGTCCGCTAAAGATGGTTCTGACCGTTGTGATACTCATGGCAGCGTGGGTGATGCTCACGCTGCGGACGGACATGTATGGTCTGGTCCAGGAGCTGATCGCCGGCGGTCTGATAGCGATCGCGGTGGGGATTTTCCTTTCCGGCATCCTTCCAGAAGCTGGAGGGGATCGCCCCATCTTGAGAATGCTCAAGTTCCCCGTATTCCTGCTTGTCCTTTTCAGGGAGATGGTGAAGGCGAACCTTGACGTTGCCTACAGGGTCCTTCATCCGAAGATGCCAATTAGGCCCGGGATAGTCGAGGTCACACCGGGTATCGAATCGGACATGGGTAAGCTCATCCTGGCCAACTCCATAACATTGACCCCGGGAACGCTCTCCATGGATTATATCGACGACAAACTGTACATCCACTGGATCAATGTCGAGGACGATCCCGCGGAATCCATGAAACCTCTTGACAGGACCGTGAAGGAGGTGTTCCCGTGAGCGTTCCGCTGTGGTTCATCTGGCTCGCGGTTGGGATGGGCGGCGCGGGTCTTGTACTTGCCCTGATGAGGGCTTTCCTGGGACCGACGACCCCCGACAGGCTAGCAGCAGTAGACAACATGACAACGATCGTTACCTCGCTCATACTTGTCACCGCCTTATTATTCGGCTCCAGCATGTATATCGATGTGGCCCTCGTCTATGCGATCCTGTCCTTCATCGGCGTTATCGTATTCGCAAGGTACCTGGAGGGAGGCCCATGATCGGTATCAACGTCATCATTGGTATGATCATCGTCATGATAGGATTCTCGTTCCAGGTCCTTGGAGCCCTCGGCCTAGTCCGCTTGCCGGACGTCTACAACAGGCTCCAGGCGGCGACGAAGTCCATAACACTGGGTGCGATCTCGATCTCGATCGGGATAGGTATCATCGAGCCCTCCCTTCTGACCAAAGCGATCCTGGTTGCAGTTTTCCTCCTCATTACCAACCCGATCTCATCCCATGCGATAGCAAGGGGGGCGTACCGGAGCAAAGTCCCGCTCTGGAAGGGGTCCGTGGTCGACAAGTACGGTCCAGCACTGGAAAAGAAGGACAGGGAGGTCTCGGAATGAACGAGCATGTCTTCATCGCGCTCTCCTGCCTTATGTTCGCAATGATGATCATTCTGGCAGTGATCACGATCAGGTCGAAGGACCTCCTCAAGGCCGCTGTGCTGCTTGCTGGTATCTCCCTCATCGCATCCTTCGTCTTCGTTCTTTTAAGGGCACCCGACGTCGCCATGGCGGAAGCCTCCATCGGCTCCGCACTGACCGCGATAATACTTGTCTTCGCGATCAAGAAGACGACAAGGTTCGAGGAGGGGGGTGAGAAGGAATGATGGAAAGGTCAGTGCTCCAGAGGTCACTCCCTGCTCTTGCCCTTGCACTTCTGTTCGCAGCGACCCTTATCGTTGCCTTCGTGGAGGTGGACTTCGGAGTGCCCAGGGTCGACGAAGAGGACTCCGTCGCCAACAGATATGTGAGTGAGGGGAACAACGAGACCGGCTCTGCGAACCTCGTTACGGCCGTGGTTGTGAACTACAGGGGTTTCGATACACTGGGAGAGGTCACCGTCCTGTTCCTCGCTGCCACTGGGGTGGGGGCTCTCCTCACGTTCATCAGGAAGGATGGGGACGAGAAGAAGAAGGAAAAGGGGTTGCCTCCGAGCCTGATATTGAACAGAGGGGCGAGGCTCGTACTCCCTCTGATAGTGGTGTTCGGGGTCTACGTGTTCCTGCACGGTCACTTGTCACCGGGAGGCGGTTTCCAGGGAGGCGTTATCATTGCCTCCGGAATGCTTCTCTTCTTCATAGCCGAGTCCCATCGGAAGGCCTCGCACAGGGTCATCTCCTGGATCGAGTCCACCGCTGGGCTCTCATTCATCGGACTCGGACTTGTCGGATTGATGTTCGGTTCAAAGATCTTCCTGGCCAACGATTACGCCGATGACTGGGGGGAGGTTGGTATGCTCGTATCTGCCGGCCTTCTTCCATTGATCTACATCGCGATCGGCTTCAAGGTGGGATCGGAGATGACCGGGCTCGTTGATAGGATGAGGGGGGATGGATCATGAACGGACTGGCCCTCGTCTTCTTCGGAGGAATAATGCTCCTTATAGCGGTCGGTATCTGGGGGATGCTCTCCAGGAGGAACATCATCAAGGTCATAATGGCCATCACCTTGATCGAGACCGGGATCAACCTTCTGCTTGTATCCATAGGGTATGTATCGGACAGGGCTGCCCCCATTGTGAAAGGGGACACGGGAATTGACGTTAGCCCGGTCGGACAGGTCGTCGATCCCATACCGCAGGCACTTGTCCTGACAGCGATCGTGATCGGCCTGGCGACGACCGCGCTTGCACTTGTCGCGGCTGTAGGATATTACAGGAAGACCGGGACGCTTGAGTTCAAATCCTGGTCATACGGGATCACCAACGAGAAGGAGGTGAGGAAGTGACACCGGACCCCGTGCTTCTGATAGTATTCCCGCTTATAGCGGCATTCTGCACACCGATCGTTACCACCTTCTCTACGAGGACCGCGAGGTTCATCCCTCTGATCGGCATCCTGTCCATGGGGGTCGTTGCCGTCATGTTGCTCCTCGACGTGGTCGGGGAGAGCTTCAAGGTCGTCCAGAGCACTACCGGTGGTTTCGAGCCACCTTGGGGCATCGACCTCGTCGTGACCCCGCTTGGCGCCCTTATTTCGGTGGGAATGATAGGGGTCGCATTCTACGTCCTTGTCTCCAGCATCATCAAGAGGGAGAAGGACGGAGGCCCCTGGTTCGAGCTGATGACCATGATGGCCACCACAGGTGCGGTGGGCATGGTGATCACCGGGGACCTCTTCAATATGTTCGTCTTCCTCGAGATCACATCGATATCCGGAACGGTTCTAGCCGCCCTTCCCCGGGGCAACGGTAAGAAGGGCCTCAACTGGAAGGGGGCTGCAGGGTACTCGATAATCTCGGCCCTGGCCTCCTTCCTAATACTGGCAGCCGTGGGCCTCCTTTACGGCTCCACCTCGACCCTGAACCTTGCCCAGATGGGGGCAAGGGTCGGGGAAATCGACACCTTCGTTGCAGGAACGGCCCTCCTTCTTATGATCATCGGATTCGGAATAGAGGCCGAGATCTTCCCGCTGAACGGATGGGCCCCAGAAGTGTATAGAGGTTCCCGATGGGGGGCGTCGTCAATATTCTCTGGTGTCATAGGAAAGGCAGGTCTGATAGCGATGCTGAAGGTGGTCACGATCGTACTCGCTCCCGCCCTTGATGGTAACATCGTGATGGACATCTTGCTTTGGGGAGGCATCATCACATTCATCGTCGGCGAGGCGGCCGCCTTCACCTCCAAGGACCTTTATCGACTACTCGGATTCTCATCGATCGGGATCTTCGGCCTCGTGCTGGCATCGTTCTCCCTTGGAGGACAGAACGGTATCTGGGCCGCCGTCATGATCATCATAGGCCACATGATCTCGAAGCCCGTGCTGTTCTCGCTGGTGGGTTCTTTGAAGGGAGAGGACCAGGATGCCCCTCTCTCGGCCCTTGACGGGCTCATGGGAAGGTCAAGAACGGCGGGCTTCCTCTTCGCCGGAGCGTTGCTCATGCTCCTTGGTATGCCGCCGTCCCCGATATTCTGGGGGAAGTACTTCCTGTTCTCCGGGGCGGGGCTCGAGGAGAAGTGGCTGATGGTGGGAGTGATCATCATCGGCACGGTCCTTGAAGCAGGGTACGTAGGCAAGCTCCTTTGGAGGACCATGCCAAAGGAAGGCATCTCGAGGAAGGTCGGACTACCGGTAACCACCGGAGCGATGGCCATCATTGCGGTGGTACTCGGGATCGTCATCGGAGTGATGCCAGGACTTCTGGAGGACCTCGTCGAACAGGTCCTATGGGAGTTTACTGAACCGATGAAATACTACGTGGCTCTGGGGGTCATCTGATGGTCGCGGTCCTCAGCATAGAGATGCTCCTCGGGCTGCTTGCGGTCGGAGCCGCCCTCTCCTTCCTGACATACAGACTGAAATGGGTCTCGAGCATCGCTGCGTTCCTTTCAAGCTCCGCAGCCGCAATAATGATCATCGCAATGGGCGTCTTCGACAGGCTCCCGGACAAAGCGGTGACCTGGGAGGTCTTCGACCGGCTCGACATGACGCTGCAGCTCGGATGGTTCTCCTACCTGTTCATGGCCAGCATCGGGGTACTGGCTCCGCTGGTGCTGATGTACTCGCTCCAGCCAATGAAGGACAAGGCAAGGGAGACGCCCTTCTACGGTCTGTTCATGCTTTCGGTCCTGGGAGGCGTAGGTATCACGCTTGCGGGGGACCTTCTGACGCTCTTCATATCCTGGGAGCTCATGACATGGTCCGCGCTTTTCCTTATAGGGAACAACAGAAGGTTCGCGGGGAGGGCCTTCAAGATCTACATCGGCTTCGGAATGCTCTCCGCCGGAGGAATACTTGCCCTGATAGCACTCGTTTCCAGCTCAGGTTACGGCATTGGTTATTCCGAGGTAACAGCGGCAGTGTCTTCCGGCAGCGATGCTTTCAGGATCGCATTCCTGGTCCTGGGGCTTATCGCCTTCGGGACCAAGGCGGGACTCGTACCGTTCCATATCTGGGCCCCCGAAGCCTATACCTATGCGTCCGACAGTTTTTCAGCCTTTTTCTCGGGAGGTCTTTCCAAGACCGGGATCTACGGGGTTTTCCTCGTTGTCGATGTCTTTGTCGGAATGGGAATACTTGCATCGTACGGGGCCTTCAGGGACCTTACGGGGATCGGGCTTATAATTGCCATCATAGGAGCCGTTACGGCGCTCGTCGGCGGAATGCTTGCCATGTTCCAGGACGATGCAAAGAAGCTGCTTGCCTACTCATCTGTTTCCCAGCTTGGATATATATTCGTGGGAATTGGAATAGGCGGCTCCACGGGGACTGCCGGAGCGCTCTACCACGTCCTCAACCACACCCTGTTCAAGGCTGTGCTGTTCATGGGCATCGGAGCGGTCATCTACAGGACCGGGGAGCACCGGCTCTCCAGGCTCGGAGGCATGATACATGTCATGCCTGCGACTTTCTGGATGTTCCTCGTCGGCATCTTCGCCGCCGCCGCGATCCCGATAACTTCGGGACTCGCTTCCAAGTGGCTTATCTACGAGGCCGCATTGGAGAAAGGGGTCGGGGTCATGGTGCCGATCCTGTTCCTCGCGTCCGTGTCCGCTTTCCTGTATTCCTTCAGGATACTTCAGGGAGGCTTTTTAGGTCAGCTGAGGACGGAGTTCAAGGATGTGAAGGAGGCTCCGCTTACCATGCTGGTGCCCATGGGCATAATAATGGCCGCCCTCATAATCTTCGCTTTCATCCCCGGAGCACCCATGGAACTGATATCAAGGGCGATGGAGGATATTGGAATGGAGGCACCGAGATTTTCGAGCATCGAGCTCGGAAGCGGCGTCGGGACCTATTCCGGCCTGGTCGTCATGATATCGACCGGCATCGGCTTCGTGATCGCCTGCATCCTGTTCTTCTCGAGACCGCTCGGTAGGCACATCTCTCTCTGGGACACCTTCACCGCCGGTGAGGAGCCTATGGAGGGAATGGACCGCAAGTTCCACTATGCCCACCACTTCTACGCACCCTACGAGAGGGTGCTCAGGCCATACTTCGGCAACTACATACAGAAGGGTTGGGGTAGGATCTACAGGGCGGCAAACCAGATCGGTAGGCTGCATCGGACCATCTTCAACGGTGATGTGACGGCCTATCTCTGGATGATATTCGCGGCAATGCTGCTAGTGGGTGTCCTTCTCTGGCAGTACGGGGGGTGGTTCTGATGGCATGGTCGACGCAGACGTGGATAATGGCATTCCTCGCCCCGATCATAGTGTTCATTGCAGGGCATTTATTCCTCGGAATAGCAAGGAAGGTAACTGCAAGGATCCATCGGAGGATCGGACCCCCGATTTTCCAACAGTTCATCGATGTGATGAAGCTCTTCGGCAAGAGGGAATCAACGACGCATTCATGGGTCCAGGATATGGGGGCCCTGTTCGCCGTCATCGGAGTGATCGTTTCCGCCCTTTTCATACCGATAGGAGGGGACGCCGTTCTCTCCTTTCAGGGGGACATTATAGTCCTCGCTTATCTGCTTGTCATCGCTCCGTTGGGAATGGCGCTCGGGACAGGGGCCACAGGGAACCCGAACTCGGCCATCGGTGTTTCCAGGGGGCTGATGCTGATGATGGCCTACGAGCTACCGTTCGCAATGGTGCTCGTGACGGTAATACTTCATTATGATACAGCCTCGCTCGCCCAGATAGTGGAAGCGCAGGATGGCTTCAAGTGGGCGATACTAGCACTTCCGCTCTCTGCCATTGCAACTGATATTGCGCTCCAGGCAATGCTCGGAGAGAAGCCATTCGACCAGCCGGTGGCACCGTCGGAGATAGCATCCGGACCCATGGTGGAGTTCGGAGGGAAATACCTCGGGATGCTCATGGTATGGCACGCGATGGCCATCGTCATCGAGGTCGGCATATTCGTCGACCTTTTCCTTGGAGGAGGTGTCGTTTTCTCAGGTGGAAGCATCCTCGCGCTCATCGGGAACGTATTCGTCTGGCTCGTCCTGTCCCTGGTTATGTTCCTCATCAGTGTGATGATAAACGGGGTGTTCGGTCGTTTCAAGATGGGGCAGTCCCTCCGCTTCTACTGGGGCTTCCCGACGCTTATCGCTCTAATAGGACTAGGGTGGGTGGTACTCAACAACCTGGGGGTGATCTGATGACAGATGATGGACCAAAAGGCGGTCTCCTTGACCAGAACGGATATCCGATCACGGATCTCCCTGAGAGAGGTTTCGTGAGAAAGCTGGCGGACTGGGCTTCAGCAAGGTCCATGTGGCTTCTATGGTATTGCACCGGTTGCGGTGCTGTCGAGCTGCCGCCGTGCTTCACCTCGAGGTACGATATGGAGCGTTACGGTATAGGTCCCATGGCCACACCCAGGCAGGCAGATATATTTCTCATCACGGGATACCTGTCCGTGAAGACCCTGAAGAGGGTTGTTAGGTCCTACGAGCAGATGCAGGATCCCAAATACGTCCTGGGACACGGCTCCTGC
>JBLIRF010000054.1:0-10246 GCA_049472175.1 Thermoplasmatota archaeon | reverse complement strand
AGGTCCATGGGATGAGTGAACTCTCTCCGTACAAGCCGCCTCCCGGGGGAGACACCAAATCCAAAGGTGGGCTCCCACAGCATCCTGTCCATATCCCTTCTGAACGAATTGAAGATATCATCGAAATCCCTCCACATCCAGAAAGGATCGGTCATTTTCGCTCTGCCATCCCTTACCACTACGTTCCTGTCGTCTTTCATTGTTATTCACGCTCCTTTCAGTTGTTATCTTTATCTTTACAACTTTTGGTTGTGTAATGGATTATTACTATATATGCTTTGTGGATAAAGGATCAGGCTCCTGCATTCAGATCCGGAAAACATCCAGGTCGTTTGCGGATATCACAGGTCCATCGTATATCCGGGATATCTCTTTCAGAAACCGGTCCTCCGACATACCCCATGTCAGCTGATGGTAAAGCACCAAAAGCTTCGGTCTTGCCTGGTCAGCCATTCGGGCAAGCTCTACCGATGAGGTATGAGAATCCTTATGATAAGCATTCCAATTCTCCGGTCTTACTTCAAGGCCTGAAGTGGAATATACCTCATGGACCAGGATGTCAGCTCCGGTGTAGTTCAATTCCAACCCCGGCATGGGACTGCAGTCACCTGATATAACAACACAACCGTCTCTGGTGATGAAACGGAAACCGAATGCATGGTCCCAAGACCCATGCCTGACACTGAAAGCCATTACCTCCACCTTATCATCCACATATGACGATCCGGGTCCGATCTCCTCCACGACGGTACGCCAGCCGGTATCATTCGCTTTTTCTAACCCCGTTCTCCTTACCATGATATCCTTTTCATAAGCGTACATAAGATGCTTGACCATATCCGATGTCCCTGGAGGGCCCATGATCCGAAGCGGTTCTCTTCTCTCCATAACCCATGGAGTGAGCATCATGTCAGGCAGGCCAAGGGTATGATCGGAATGGAGGTGGGTCAGGAAAAGGGTCCTCAAACGATCCGGCCTCAGAGCCTCTATGCCTTTTTGAAAGGCCGCCTGCGCTTTCCTCACCACACCCGGTCCCGCATCAACTATATAGGCCTCCCCGTCAACGACCACCGCCACAGATGGACCGGACCTTGCTGGGTCCGGGTTCGGGTTTCCTGTTCCAAGCATAACAACCGAGGTCGCCATCGACATCACTACCTGCTCTTTTTCACGCCTTTCCTTTCACACAGGTGGTTCACCACGCATTGGCTGCAAAGAGGAGAGATCGGTCTGCACACGTTCTGACCCCACGTGACCAGAAGGTCGTTGATCTCTATCCAATTTTCAGCTGGAAGCTTGTCCCTGAGGGCCATCTCCGTTTCTTCAGGTGTTCGTGTCCTCACATAACCCAATCTGTTCGTGATCCTGTGCACATGGGTATCAACACAGATACCCGGTTTGCCATAGCCCATTGTGATGACGAGGTTGGCCGTCTTCCTACCGACACCTTTCAGTTTCAGAAGCTCGTCAAGCTCATCAGGGACCCTGCCGTTATAATCCTCGATGATCGTCCGTGAGACCTCTCTGAGCACCCTCGCCTTGTTCCTGTAGAAACCCACGGGATATATCAGGCCCTCTATCTGTTCGCTGCCAAGGGCAAACAGCAGCTGTGGAGTGTCTGCCTTTTTAAAAAGCCTTTCCTGAGCCTGAGAAGTAACCTCGTCCTTCGTCCTAAGGGAAAGAAGGCATGAGACCAGCACCTTGAAAGGGTCCTTCTTCTTCCGGACGAGCTCAGTGACGATCGGCATCCTGTATCTTCTATACTCTTCCCTTATCCTTGAAAGGACATCTCGGATGGTCTCGTTGTCCATGGAACGACATTGAGGACTTATGATAAATTCATATTCATCAGGTCATTTTTCTCGGGGATAAGGCCAGGCTGCAATACCGCCCTCCATAACTTTAACGTTCGTATATCCCAGTGACTGGATGAATCGAGCCCCCTCGTAACCCCTGAGAGATATCTTGCAGTAGGTGATGATCTCAGCATCCTTATCCTCAGGGAGTTCCACCGTGCGCTTCCTCAATGCTCCAAGGGGGATCAACCTCTCGCCTATCCCCAGCCTCATTGCCTCGTACTCTTCCGGCCCCCTCATATCAATGATAAAGGGCTTCACCGAGCTCTCCAGCTTCCTTTTCACCTCCTCCGCGGATATCCCCTGGAAAAAACCCCTCAACTTGTTTTGGAGCGCATGAGCGGTTGCAATGAAGTTGTCTATGGCGAGAGAGAAAGGAGGAGCGTAGGGCATGTCCAGGTTCACCATTCTTTCCATCGTGAGACCTCCCTGGAGGGCCATTGCAGCTATGGCGATCTGCTTGCTCACGTCTCCAGGTCCCACGCACTGGAAACCGAGCAGTCTGCCACTACCCTTTTCCGCTATCATCTTGCTGATCAACAGCAGACCTCCCATGAAGCCAGGTCTGTCCGGTCCTGCGGTGATCACTGTCTCGATGTCGTAGCCCAGGTTCCTAGCATTCATTTCCGAAAGACCTGTGGATCCTGCCTGATAGTTGAAAACCTTGCATACACCTGTCTGGACCGTTCCCGGGAATGATGCAACGTTTCCAGACACTGCATTCTCACCCGCCACCCTTCCCTGGAGGTTGGCAAGATCACCGTACGGTGCCAGTGTGTTCTCCCCGGTAATGATGTTCCTGACCTCTATGCAATCTCCGGCCGCATAGATATCCGGATCGCTTGTGGCCATTCTTTCATCAACAAGGATACCCCCCATCTTCCCGATCTCGAGACCCGCGTCCTTTGCAAGCTGTGAGTTTGGTATGACCCCGATGGCAACGACGGCCAGCTCGCAGGGGAGTTCGGTGCCGTTCTGAAGCTTGACGCCGGTCAATGTTTCATTCTCCCCGAGGAACTCAACAACGGCATTGTCCGTTATGACATTGGCCGCCCATGCCTTGACATTATTTTCAAGTAGCTTTGCAAGCTGTGGATCAAGGAACATCAGTATCTGCGGCATCATCTCGATGACCGTTATCTCTACGCCTGCAAGATGAAGAGCCTCGCAGGTCTCCATCCCTATCAGACCTCCTCCCACCACCACTGCCTTCTTTATCTGGCCCTCATCCCTGATATGACGGAGATAATCAGCATCCTGCATCGATTGAAGTGTGGTTATCCCTTCAAGTCCCGATCCAGGAACGGGAGGCATCCTTGGAATGGAACCGGTTGCGATTATGAGCTTGTCGTAAGGTTCCTCGAACTCTTCTCCAGTGGAGAGGTCTCTGCAAATGACCACTTTTCTACCCCGGTCTATCCCAAGCGCTTCTGTCATTACCTTTGCCTTTATCTCCTTGGCGTTCATGAAAAAGAGCGGGTCCCTGATCGCCCCCGTCGGGGTACATAAGAGCTGGGTCCTATCCTCGATCAACCCTCCGACAAAATAGGGATAACCACAGGAGGCCATGGAAAGGTCCGGGGCCTTCTGGATTATCGTGATCATTGCATTCTCATCCAATCTTCTTGCACGGGCTGCGGCTTTTGGGCCAGCTGCTGATCCTCCTATCACTACTATTCTCTTCTTCTCTGACATGAAAATGACCTCATAATCCCATATTGTACCTCAGATCGAACGTGCCCGGATACAAGAGGCTGATATAGAAATTTTTACCTTCACATCCTGCTTCAAAAAATTAATCAATACCAACCACTTTCGGGAGATGGGGTTTTGGTCAGATGACTGGTTTGTTCGGAGTGTTCGGCAGGGATAACGTATCCTCTATCCTGTTCTACGGGCTGGACTATCACAGCCATCTCGGGACCAGGTACGGAGGAATAGCCTACGTGGACGACAAGGGAGATACGATCAAGAAGATACACGATATCAACAATACCCAGTTCAAGTCGAAGTTCATCGATGAGATCAAGGGATTGAACTCCACCATCATGATAGGTGTGATCTCAGACAAGGACCCGCAGCCACTGACGTTCATGTCGAAGTTCGGACCCTTCGCTGTGTGCATGAACGGTCTTATCGTGAACAAGGAGGAGCTCAAGGATTCGATGATAAGCGAGGGGACCAGTTTCGCCGAGGTTTACCACGGTGATATCAACCAGGCTGACCTCCTTGCGAACCTGATAAACAAGAAGGACACGATCGAGAACGGTATTCAATATATGTGGGATTCCATTGACGGGTCGGCAAGCCTTCTGATAATGACCCCGAATGGCATCTACGCAGCCCGGGACAGGAAAGGTATCAGCCCGCTGGCTCTTGGGACCGACGGAATGAGATGGGTAGTTGCCAGCGAGAGCAGTTCCTTCCCGAACCTCGGCTTCGAGGTCCAGAGATATCTCTCCCCTGGAGAGATCGTTTTCATCTCTCACACCGGAGCAAAGACCGTCACGGAGGGCAATGCATGCGGGAAGACCTGCGCTTTCCTCTGGATATATACAGGATTCCCATCCTCGAGCTATGAGGGGATCAATACGGAGACCGTAAGGGAGAACTGCGGCAGGTACCTCGCCAGAAGGGACGAGGTCGAGGCCGATCTGGTCGCCGGAGTTCCAGATTCGGGCACGGCACATGCCATAGGATATGCGATGGAATCCAAGATCCCTTTCAGGAGGGTGCTGATGAAGTACACACCTGGGTACGGCAGGAGCTACACACCTCTTACCCAGGAGGACAGGGACCGTATCGCCCAGATGAAGCTTATACCGAACAAGGAGACCATAAAGGGCAACCGCATCATCCTTTGCGAGGATTCGATAGTAAGGGGGACCCAGCTCAAGAATTTCACCGTGAAGAAGTTGAGACAGGCCGGGGCGAGGGAAGTGCATGTGCGGCCCGCATGCCCCCCTCTCATGTATCCATGCAGATACATGCTTTCGACCAGGAGCAGGGATGAGCTTGCTGCAAGAAAGGCCATCATCGAACTCGAGGGTAGGGATCTGGAGGATAACGAAATAGTCGAGTATCTTGACCCGGACTCAAACAAGTATGGCAGGATGGTTGACCTTATCCGCAGGGAGCTGGACCTGGACACCCTTAGATATCAGAGGTTGGATGACATGATAGAGGCGATCGGTCTTTCGAGAGAGCGGCTGTGCCTCTACTGCTGGACAGGCAATAAGGTCTGATCATTCCTCCGGTTCGTCCAGCTCTTCGAGCTCCTCAAGTTCTTCCAGTTCTTCGAGTTCCTCGATCTCATCTATTTCCTCCACCTCAAGGGCTTCTTCGGGGACGTGGACCTCGGGCATCTCTGCAAGGGGGACCTCCTCCTCATCCTCGCTCCAGGTGGGAATGTCCTCTTCCCCCTCGTCCTCGCTCCATCCACGTAGGTCCCTCATAACAGCCTCCACGGTAGGAACGACGCCCTCATCCGAATCCTCCTCATCTTCATCCCAGAGCGGTATCTCACTGTCGATAAGCTGCTCGTCGATCTGCTGTCCAGTGAAGACCCTTTTGGCCTCCTCTTCCAGAACCTTCTTTCTCTCGGCTTCCCAATGCTTTCCTTTGTGATCGTCCCTGGAGACAAGGTTATGCCTCAGTTCCTCCTCCTTCATCCGGTGTTCCAGGGATTTGCCGTCCGCCCTGAGAACGTGCTTCTTATCCCTGCGCTCCCTCTTAATCTCCTTTGGTCTGATGTAACCCTCATCCTTTACCACCGGTTCATGTGTTGGCGGAAGGATGGGGATCCTAGCTGGTGCTGCCATCGCTTGATGAGGATGCACAACCCCTTCAAGCCTGTGGGACCTCGACCCCCCGCCCGGAAGAGACCTTGCCGCCAATTCCTCGGCCCGCATCCTTCTTATCCTCAACTCCTCCTCTTCCTGTTCCTTCGTTATCCTCTCCTTCCTTTCCCTTCTCCTTCTAAGGAAACCGGGAAGGAACATTACAAGGAACAATACGATCAGGGGAGTAATGGAACCTATGGCACCAACAATCACTGCGGGAAGTATCCTTGAAGGGACCTCCACCTCGATATCTGCGGCATCTCCTATCCCATTCTTGTTGATCGCTTCGAGACGGTAAATGTACTTACCAGACCTCACACTTCGGTCGGTGTATCCGGATAGGTTGATGGAAAGGTATGCAATTACCTCCATGTCTCCGTTGCTGCCACCCCTTGAAAGGATGTACCCTGTGACGACATCTCCACCATCCGATGAAGGCTGCCCCCAGGAAAGCACCACCCTATCCGTCTTGGGATCTCCATTGAAAGCCCGAGGCCTTTCGGGGCTCCCGAAAGGACGCGCTTCGACAGGACCGCTCTTGAGAGAGCTCTCCCCGTTCTCTGCCCTCACACGGTAAAAATATCTCATCCCATTTATGACCTCATCGTCTATATAGTTCAATCCAGTAAGACCCGTGGCTATCTGGCTCGGTGCTTCCTCCGTGGTTCCCCTGAAGATCGTGTATCCTGTTATACTGGATCCGCCATCGTAGTATGGGGGGTGCCATGAGATACTGACCATGCCGTCCCCCACTCCGCTGATCCAGACGATCGGGACCGGTTCGGGTTCGGATGTCGGAATAATGGACCTGTAAGATGTGGTTATACCCTCTCCTATGACATTGAAGGCGCTCACTGCGAAACTGTACTCCTCCCCCTGGATAAGGCCTTCTATTATGATATCAACAGAATCGCTTCCCACCTCGCAATAGAGGAAAGGTTCACCTCCTCCGATCTTCATATATATCCTGTACCCAAGGACCGGAAGTGCTATCTGGGGTCGGGGACTCCACTTCACTCTTACCTCCGGTTTCAGGGATTCCACCCTGAGTTCCCTTGGTTCCTCGGGGGGGTCTCCCACAAGTACTTTCACGATCTCTGTGGGGTTGCTCTCGGACAGAGCATTGGAGGCGGTAACACACATTTCGTAGACAATACCCTGGGTAAGCGCATAGAAATTATATTGGGTGGTCGGTTCATAGGTCCACTCCCAGTCGGCCTCTCCTTCCTGCCTGATGCCTGCATTGTATCCAATTATAGGAAGGCCGCCGCTGTCCTCGGGCGGGACCCACGATAAATTGATATGCTTGGAACTCGAGGTCGCCGAAATGATGGTCGGTTCCGAGGGCGGTCCAAATACTGTGGAGGAGACAGCAGGCGATAATGGCCCCTCTCCTATGATATTGATGACCGACAGGGAATAATAATAGACCCTCCCGGGAATGAGACCCTCGTCGTGATATGTGTCGACATTGAAAGGCACCATATCATGCGGTGCAAGTGAGGAAAGTGACACACCTCGGTAGATCATTATTTCAAGACCTTCCCTCCCTCCGAGGTCGGAGGGATTTGTCCAGTAAAGGTAGATCATCTGCAACCCACCTTCAATGCTAATATCCGTGATCCGGTCGGGTACCTTTCCTGGGGTGGCGAGCAAGGTGGAGGAGGGGGTGCTTTCTCCCTTGATGTTCGAAACATATATTCTGTAGTAATATGTCCTTCCGTTCTCGAGGCCGGTATCGGTGTAGCTCCTCGCACCTGATGATAGAACGAATTCGGTGTTCATCAGGTCCAGCTGAAGACCTCTCTGGACCTTATATGATATTATCGGTAGCCCTCCATCATACTCGGGTGCATCCCACTTAAGATATACCTCGCCGTCCCCGATCTTGAACGTGAAGTTCCTCACCACCCCTGGAATGCCGGTACCCATACCTTCAAGCGGTCCGGCAAACAGACTCTCTCCATGAATATTTGATGCAGTGATCGCATAGTTGTAAGCCACTTCGTTCATTACCGGATCGGTAAAGGTCCTGATACCTCCTCCGAGGACCTCAAGCAGGGAAAGACCATCCTGGTTCGAACCTCTGTATATCCTGTATCCGGTTATGGGGATCCCCCAGTTCAATTCCGGGGGTTTCCACTCAAGCACAATGCTCCTGTCCCGGCTGAGAAGGTTGAATTCGCTTGGAGGCGAGGGTATCGTCTGTCCTATCCCCTCCACAGGGTCCGCCTGCACCGATGCACCCAGCCTGTTCTTCGAACTCACCGTGTAGAAATAGGTCGAACCGGGAAGAACCTCATTATCCACGAATGATGTCTGGGACGGTCCCAGGTCTGCGACATGGAGGAACGAACCCGGGGTTCGACACCTGTAGACGGAATAACCTTCAATCGGGTAACCCCCATCCTTGGTGGGTGCAGCCCAGGTCAGGCTGAAGGCCATATCTTCAGCTTTCAAACTGAGGTCCTCGGGTTCGTCTGGAGGGGTCTGGGGAGTTCCCTGAACGATAACGGTCCGGTGGCTCATTCCGATCCCTGCCACCCTGTATCCGAGCTGATAGTAGTAGGTGACAGGTTTTCGGGGGATGTCCGTGTCGTTGTAGGACCCGGTCTCGCCTACTGCTGCGACCGGGACCAGAGAGGACGAGGTCAAACCTCTGAAGACAGTGTAATCGATCTCGAACATGTCAAGATATATGCTGTCTATCAAGGCCCAGCTAAGGTTCACGAACATATCTCCTGCAACCGTTACAGGGTTGAAAGGTGGAGGGGTAACCTGAGGGGTGCCTGAGACCATGTTCGACTCTCCCCCCTCACCGATGGTGGTGAGCAGGGTGGTCACATGATAGAAATAGGTCCGGGACGTGAAATCCTTGATCGTATCGTTAAAAAATGCAACTGCACCTGCCGTGGCTATCTTGGTAAAACTGGTCTGCGATGTTCCTCTGTAGATGTTGTATCCAAGAACGGGCTCGGTGGAGACTATTGAGGTGGTGGGGGGGGCCCAAGTGAGATTCACATAAAAGTACCCGGAGGTGGAGTTCAACCCTTTTGGGGAGAAATCAACCGGATAGAACTTTGTGAAGAATACATCATCATTGGAATTGTGCGTCCTGTCAAAAGCCATGAATGTCGTTGGGAAATTGTTGGAGCCTGTCTCACCGGTCAGATAGATCACGCCAACAGTGTCCACATAGATATCCAACGCCTCGTCATCACTGCTTCCACCCAGGAACGTTGAGTGTTCCAGACCCGACCCGCCGATGCTCATCCCTGTAACGAAGATATCCGATCCGCCAGAATAGGTCGTGGAATAGGCTTCCGAGGTGGTGGGATAGTTGCTTGAATGGGTCTCACCAGTAACGTATGCCATACCACCTGGTCCGAGGGAAATACCATAACCTATATCGAGGCCCGATCCGCCGAGAAAAGTGGAGTTCAGCAGAGAGTTGCCGGAAGAGGACATCAGAGAGAGGAAGGCATCGTTGCTTCCGCCGTACGACCTGTCATAGCCCTGTGTTGCAGTGGGGAAGTTGTTGGACCCTGTCTCACCGGTCATGTATATACGGCCAAGGGTATCCACTTCTATATCGTAGACCCGGTCATAGCTGCTTCCCCCCAGGAACGTCGAGAAGGTCAACGAACCCCCATTTGTCGCAAGCTTAAAGGAGAAACCATCCTCGTTGCCACTGAATGACCTGTCATAGGCTCCGCCTGTCGTTGGAAATGAGGAGGATGTCGTGCTTCCTCCCACATATGCATAGCCGGAAGCGTCAACATCTATCGCATAACCGCAATCATTAGCACTGTGCCCAACAAGGGTCGAATAGGATAGAGAGGCTCCGTTCTGTGAAAGCTTGGTGACGAAAACATCGTAATCGCCGTTATGGGTAATATCATATGCTCCGTTGGTCACAGGGTATCTCCATACTGCCGGCCAGTTGTTGTTCACGAATCCCGTTGTTCCCGTAACATAGCAGTAGCGGTCAACTACCTTTAGGTCATAGGCGATATCCTCGGCATATCCTCCGAGGTAGGTAGAGAAGATTATGCTGTCACCCGAGGGTGACAGCTTGGTAACGAAAGCGTCCCCGCTGTTCGAATAGGCAGTATCGTACCCGCTCTGGGTCGGAAAATTGGACGAGAATGTCTGGCCGGCGATGTAAGCACTGCCTTGAGCATCGATATCTATGCTCTGACCGGAATCGTCCTGGCTCCCCCCAAGAAAGGTGGAATAGATCAACCGGTCTCCGCTGATATTCACCTTGAAAACGAAGGCATCCCCGTTGCCACCTCCATTGAAATCTGTGTCATAGGAGCCAGTGACGGTGGGGAACGTATTCGATGAGGTGTAACCGGTCACGTACATATATCCCCTGGCATCCACAGCCAGCGATCTTCCCCGGTCGAAGGACGAACCACCGGCAAAAGATGAGAACCTCAGGCCGGGATCAATGAGAAGCGGCTTTTCTGGATCGTATCCATCGACCCGGATCGATACATATCCCTCCGGATGAAGATACCAATGCGACGGGACCTTCCTGTC
>JBLIRF010000053.1:0-10410 GCA_049472175.1 Thermoplasmatota archaeon | reverse complement strand
GACGATATCATACAGGCAGCTTCTGGACCATTTCTTCAAGATCCATGATCCCACCACAATGAACAGACAGGGGCCCGACCTCGGGACCCAGTACAGATCGGTAATATTCTACAATTCACCAAAGCAGGAAAGAGAAGCGAGAGAGGCAAAGGAGAGGTGGGGCCTCTCTGAAGTTTATAAAAGACCCATAGTCACCGAGATCTCCCCCCTTCGGGAGTTCCACCGGGCTGAAGAGTATCATCAGAAGTACCTCGAGAAGAACGGGTTTCCCGGCTGTCATTGAGACCTGCAGGATCCCATCATGGGAGGTTCTTCAGACGAGGTCCTCTCCGACGAGCTCGATTTGGCCGCATTGAGGGCACTTAAAAGCTCTGACATGGGTTCCGAACTTCCCGAAAAGACCGATGTTCTCATTCTCGGCCATTCACATCAGAGGTCAGGTCTTCCATTAAAGTTATCATCGTACTATTGGACAGGTTGTCGAATATCCGTCACCTTGTCATCATAGCATCGCATCCAGGACATCTCCGGTTTATTTAATGGCCTCTCCCGTTTTATTTTGTAGAATTGTTATCTGGACAATAAGGTTCTTCCTGATTTGAACACTGATCGATGATAAATCGAAATTTTACGGAAAAAATCATCATTCATCGACTTGGACGGTTCCATGATATAACTATTAATAGTAATCAATGACATGGATGTCAGGGATCAAGATGCCGGATGAAGAAGAGAACCCTTTCCTGATCAAGCCCAAATCGCAGATGTCTGTCATCAAGGACGAGCCACCGGTCATCGAAACGTTCGATTTCCTTGCCTCTCCGGAGGAGGCAAAGAAGATCCATGACAAGCAGCTCGTTGTGGACACTGCGAAGCCGCACTACGAGACCGCGGGGACGCCGATATGGGACAAGAAAGATGTCAATGTCGACAACCCTGATTACGAGGTCGTCGACCACAGGGAAAAGAAAGAGGACGAGGAATGAAGACATTCCCCGGACAGCTCGCTCCATCCTTTTCTTTCATATGATCGGGTTCACGGATGTACGATGCGATCGTTCGATTCATTTGCGGTGGCAGACGTAGCTATCCCCCTCGATCATGAGATCGTTCTGAAAAAAATGTTGAATAAGAATTGGCCATCATCCTTTCAAAATCATCCCAAAAAAAGGTCAGACCGATGTTTTGGACGATCCTGAGCCCAGAAATACTTTTCTGGCCACAAGGGCGATCACGACAAGCCCGAACAGCTCCTCTGCAATAGTGTAGGGCTCGGTAAAAGCATAGAGCCAATTGACGATATCATAGTCAGTGCTCCTGAAATGGCCCATTAGAGGCCAGAGAGCACCCTGAGGATCGAACCAAATCCCATCCAGAAGAAGATGGGTGGAAACACCCAGGGATAGAGGCATCATGGGTCGATAAGCGAGTGCCGCCGTCAGAACTATCAGGGCGAAGAGCAGTGCATGGCCGAATATCCTGCCGTTGTTCTCCGGAAGGATCAGATGACCCAGGGGCTTGTCTATGATATCGGGCAGAAGTCCTCCCAGGGCCACTAAAAAAAGGAACCTTTTATCCAGTACCTCCTGTTTCATCATAAGGATCGGGACCAGCGGAATACCGATATGGCCAAGAGGCATCATACCTGTTCAGGCCCCCGGGCGGTCGGTCTTATCCCGACCAGCTGCTTTCCCTCAGCGAACGGCTTATGATATCATCATCTATCCGGACCGCCTCATCACATTCTGCAAGCATCCTTTCCGGTATATTGTCTCCGTGGTAGAGTTTCACTATCGTCCCCATGTCCCTGACGGCCTTTATAAGGGGCAGGAAGTCCGGGTCCGAACATACTAGGTATACCTGGTCCACGACCCTTTCGCTGCAGAGCCTCGTAACATCTATTGCCATGGCCACATTGACGCCTTTTCTCTTGAACTGACCGTCCATTGTCTTGGTCAATTCCCCTGTCCTTATCTTGAAACGGGGCAGGTGCCTCAGGGATTGAAGGAACTTCTCCACTCCCTCGTTCCTGCTTCTCTCATCGCTGTTCGCGTCCAGCGAAAGGTAAGGCACCGATTTGTAGTAATACGTCCTGAACCTCTGCTTGTCCTCCGGCACGATCAGCTGGGAGAACGTGAAAAAGTCTATCCTCTGCGACTCGAACTCGTTGCGGAGGACGCCGTCAAAATAATCTCCATCTATGAAAATACCCACTGTCTCCCTTTTCATCATTTCATCTCCAGAAATCCAATTCCAACTTCATGGCAATTACCCTATGAGATCCAACTGCATGATGATCTATCGAATTCTTCGGACCGAGAGGCAGATGACCCTCACTTCTTAAATACCTTTACGGTCGGGATCAAGGCCCGAGGCGTCCGGACGGAACGGCATCAATGAACCAGGGATGCTCCTCGTACCATTCTATGGTCGACCTCAGGACCTCCCTGATGTCGGTGAACCTGGCCTGCCATCCCTGATAGTTCAGCTTCCTTCCGGAAGGGTTGTAGCCAAGGTCGAGATACCCTTCATCAAGACGGTCCTGTATAGGGAGCCTGGACCCCATCAGGCTAAGGATCGACTCCACTATGGCGTTAAGATCATACCTCATTTCCGCCGTGATGTTGAAATAGGAAACCCCTGAAACGATCTTTTTGGGCTGCTTGATGGGCGCCGGCGGGGACGCTGTCGCAACACTGGTCCCGGAAATGACGGTCCTTCCCGGGATATTGTGCTCCGGATGTGTATCCTCCGAGACCTTGAGCGGCACCCTGCCTGTGATCGAGCGGACAACTAGCTCAAGTGCAGAGCAGAGGTCCAGTACATGGAGCCAGTCTCGATATCTTTCACCTTTCTTACCCGGTATCCAAGGCGGTCGACCATCCTTTATCATCTTGATCGTCCTCGGGACCAGCTGGGATAGACCCTGGTTCGGTCCGATGATCTCGCACACCCTTGCGATGGCTATTGGTACGCCGCCTCTTCTTCCGGCTATTGCAGCGAGACGCTCACCTGCAGCCATCGTGGTGGCATATGGATTGGTTGGATCGATCGGAGTGTGCTCCTCCCTTCTCTGAACAGTGAAAGGACAGGAGCCGTACACCTCATCCGTGGAAACGTGGAGCAGGGGGACATTGTTCCTGACACACGCGCCTGCGAGGACCCTCGCCCCGAGAACGTTGGTACGGATGAAACGCTCCACCTTTTCCGAGAAACGACACTTGTCATTCTCGGTGGCACAATTTATTACGACATCCGACACCTTTAGATAGTGCTCGTAAGTGGCGATTTCGCATACATCCCCTTCCTTGAACGTGTACCTGCCCTGAAACCTGGATATCGACATATGTTCTTCAACGGGTTCCCTCCGCTGAAGATCGAGGTTGATGATATTGGCCTCAGGCTCCCTCGACAATATGTGCGAGATAAGGTTGGAACCTATGAAACCGCTTCCCCCAGCGATCAGATAGTCCATTGACACACCTCCTGCTTCATCGAGGTATTCTCCGGAATGTTGTAATACTTTTTGGATATGAACACGATGATGGCTCCCCGGAAACACGGACAGCGGGATGAGGTATCATTATCCTATTAGAAGGATTAAATATGTTGGTTCACCTCCACCAATCGATGAGGCTGGTCGGGCTCAGGTCACTATCGATGATGATGATCCTAATCTCTGTATCGGCTTTCGGCCTTCTCCGCGCAACGGATGATGGCGAAGCGGCCGGACAGCCGATAGTAACGGTCAACCCGGAATCCGGACAGAACGCCCTGCATGCACAGGTCGATCCGTCCACGGGTGGGATCGTGACCTTCAGAGGTTATGTCACCCTCACCGAGGCCTGGAACCCCGACACACAGTTCGTCTTCGTGGAGCTTCAGGCGGAGGTCGAGGGCTGGGAGGTCACGACCATACCTCTCCTGACCCTCACCAGTTCTATGATGGAGATGTCCTTCTCCGTTTCGATCAGGGTTCCGGCGGGGTACAGAACATCCGGACTTGATGAAACGAAGATCATGACGATCTCGGGTACCTGGATCTACGAGCCCGAAACCCGGAGAGGGGATGTGGAGCCGCTAGAGATCTTGATCTACATCGACCAGTTCTACCAGTACAGCATGAGATGCCAGCAGTCCTTCGTCCATACATCTCCAGGGGGTGAGTTCGATATAGAGATCGAGATCACCAACGAGGGCAACGGGGATGACGAGATAACCCTCTCCATCGATGGAAGGGAGAACATGGAGGCAAATGGATGGGCATTCGTCTTCATTACGACCAAGTGGGCCTTGCCTCATAAGGAGAGCATCAAGATCCCTGTTCACGTCGCAACACCCAAGAAATGGGAGGGATGGCGGAACAACATCGTGGTCGTGAAGTTCGATCTCCAATCCGACCAGGCCATCGTATCCCACTCGATCTCGGAACCGGCATCATATTCCATATTCGTACTGCAGAGAGGTGTATCGGTCCCTGGTTTCGAACCGATGGTCTTCCTGCTCGCGGTTTTCATAGCCTCCCTTCTCATGATGTACAGGAGGAGGCGTTGACCTCATGGCCCGGGTCCTTGGTCCTACTTTCCCCATTCTGGTCATTGCTTTGCTTCTCGTCCCGCTCGTTCCCGGCCAAGCAGAGGGGGATATCGTTGCCGGAGAGCAGACGTCCTCAGGAGGTTTCATCCGGGAGAAGGAAGGGTTCAAGCACATACAGGTCAGCGGCTCCCCGGACCAGATAGGCTACCAGCACGGCTCCATCCTGGCGGACCTCATCCCCCGATCACTCTCTGCTTATGCCCATGCCACCGAGAGAAGCTATGGAACCGATTGGAGGCAGGTAAGGGTCATGGCCGCTAACTACTGGCTATACGTTCCGGAGGAACAACGCCAGGAGATGGATGGTATCGTAAGGGGGGGATCAGAGAATGGTGCAAAGAACCCTCTGGGGGACCCCGTGGACAGGTGGGACATACTGGCCCTCAACGCCATCTGGGACATCTGGTGGAGAATGGAGCTGCCGGGCGATCCGTGGTGGTGGCTGCCCTTCGAAACGAACCTTCCGAACTACGAACCTAGGACCCCGCACCACTGCAGTGCTTTCGTGGCGACTGGTGATGCCACTGCAGACGGAGGCTTCGTTCTGGGACAATCCCTCTGGATGCCGTATTTCCTGAGCCCGGCCCACGCTGTTTTCATAGACATCATACCGGACACAGGCAACAGGATCTTCATGGAGGTCACCGCCGGGATGATCTGGTCAGGAACGGAATATTACACCAATTCCGCAGGGCTGGTGGTAGCCGAGACCACGCTTGGCACCGGACCCTACCGCTGGTTCGGGACCCCATCGTTCGTGAGGCTCAGGAAGGCGATCCAGTACGCTGACTCCATCGACTCCTTCACCGATATTATGCTGGAGCAGACGAACGGTGCTTACTGCGGCGACTATCTGATAGCCGATGCCAAGACGAACGAGGTTGCGGTGCTCGAGCTGGGAAGCTATGAGTGGGAGCTCAGGAGGACCAACAACGGTTTCCTACCGTCGTGCAACTATCCCTGGGACACGGAAGTGGCAGATGAGATGGGAGCCCCTCAAGGTTGGGACCATGGATGCTACCCCCGATGGGTCAGGCTCGAGCAGCTCCGAGACCGCGACTACGGGAATATCACGGTCTTCCACGGGATGGAATATCTCGGAGACCATTACGATACCGTGGAGGAAAAGATCAATCCTTGCTCCCATACGCTCTGCGGTCATGTGGAGAACGCTTCCGGTTATCCGCACGGTTCCTTGGATGCAAAGGTCACCAACAGGTCCATGGTTTCCAGGATGGAGATATGGGCAAGGTTCGGCCATTCCTGCGGTCAGCCTTTCATAGTGGAAGACCACGCCAGCGAACATCCGGAATATGCCTTTGACGACCTTGTGGACATCATACCAAAGCCATACGCATCGTTCGGACCATTCTCCAACATGGAGGTAAAGGTCGTCGACGGGAGCGGGGAACCTGTCCCGGGAGCTCTTGTGAACGTCACTTCCAATATCGATGGATCCACTTTCGAACTGATCACCGACGGTTCGGGAAAAGCCCTTTTCGAATTCATTCCCCACTCCGATTATAATATCTCCTGCGTCAAGGGAGGGAGCGAAGGGATACTAAGATGGGACCAGAAGGAGGATTCCACCATCGAGGTGGTCATAGCATCGGCGGCCGAGGGCGGTGTTCTGTCCGGGAGCGGAAAGGTAATTGTGGCCCTTGTGCTCATAACAGCGATCGGAACGGGTGTCCTTCTCTTCCTGCGGAAAAGGGGCACTAAATAATAATATCGGAAAGGACAATCACGTGTCCGGGGCTTCGGGATGCAATACTGTCCGAACTGCAGTGCCTATCAATACGATCTCAATGCTGAAAGATGCAGAAAATGCGGGTTCGACCTCACCGCCCACACGGCGAAGGCTGCAACCGACACCGTCAAGGAGGAGACACCAAAGAAGAAGACGGGGGCATCCTTCGACCAGAGGGTGCCTTGCCGTCTTTGCGGGTCCCCGACTAAAAAGTACGAGGGGGACCACGAGGTCCCGGTGGAAGGAAAAAGGATATCAATACGCGGCCTGAAGTTGATGGGCGGAGACATCACCAAGAGGACCGTCACACAGATAACCTACTCCCTTTCCGGATATGAATGTCAGGAAGGACATAAACTCTATCGTTCGGTCTCCTACAGGGTCCGTCTTCTGTGTCCAATGTGCTACCACCCGATGATGAAGTACGGTGCATCGCTCATCAGCTGTCCCAATTGCAATAAGCATTTTCCGGTAAATGAATGGCCAGAACCGGACCCGATGGACGTGTTGCATGATGAAGGCTGGCAGCCCCTCTCGGAATGAACGTGGCGGGTGGGGGAAACCCTTATATTGTCACCGGAGACCTTTCGCGACCGATGGACGAAGACACTGATGCAAGTACGGAAGCTGTCCAGCATCTCAGGATGGCTGGCTCCATGTTCGATGAGGGCAGGTACTCGGAGATGGGGGTATCTGCGGAGAGAAGCCTGATGCTGGATGATTCACTTGGCAAGGCATGGGAGCTCTTAGGCCTTGCACGGCTCTATGAAATGGACCTCGAGGGGGCCCGCCACGGGTTCGAGAAGGCTGTCGATCGAGAGGGGCACAGCGAGGAAGCTGAGATCGCCCTGAAAATGATGAGGGAACCTTCCTGGCCGAAAGGCCATGGAGCACTGGATGCGGTCAACGGTCTTGCTGCACTTGGACAGGTATACCTTTCCATGGGAAGGTTCAAGGCAGCCGCCCTGTGCTTCTCCTCCATCGAGCCGTATGTAGAACCGAACTTCAGAATTGGTACGCTGATGGGACTTATCTACCGCGAATTGGGGATGCTCGAGGTATCCCTTGCATATTACGAGAGAGCCTCATCCATGGAAGGAGCACCCCCGGAACTCCTTCATGACATGTCGATCGTCCTGATAAAGCTCGGACGGCTCGAGGAAGCCGAAAGACTTCTCGGGCAGCTGCTGGAAGAGATTGTCGATGATCAACATATATGGAACAACTACGGGACCGTCCTGGAAGCCCTGGGTAGGGACGAAGATGCTCTGAAAGCCTACGATAGAGCGCTTCAGATCGACAACGATTACTATCCTGCGCTTTACTCCAAGGGAAGGGTGCTCCAGAAACAGGGACGGATGGAAGAGGCACGGCCCATTTTGGAGTGTGCCCTAAACATCGAAGGGAGGGTCTACACCATCGACGATCTGTCCGGATCGAGGGAGCGACCAGAGAAAGGAGTCGTCCGCATCAAGGAGATCTCCACGCGAAAGAAGAGAAAAATGGACAATTGACAGTCATTCTACCAAATTCTTGGTCAATACAAAATATTTATTTTATTACGGGTGTTGCACTTTCGATGGACGACAGGAACATGGAACTTGCGATGGACGCATACCGGCAGGGGTGTTTCGTGATCGTCTACGATGCGGACGGACGGGAGGAGGAATGTGATCTCTTCCTGCCCGCAGAGTCATGCGCTCCTGAACACATCCGTGTCATGAGGAAGGACGGTGGCGGCCTGATCTTCCTGATGGTCCGGCCCGATATCCGGGACAAGCTCGGACTACCTTTCCTGCAGGAAGTATTCCCCAAGATGAGCAGGGACCATCCAGTTCTCAAGGCACTGATCTCGGACGATATCCCATACGACAACAGATCGTCGTTCTCCCTGTCCATCAATAACCGAAGGACGTTCACAGGTATAACTGACAACGACCGGGCCCTAACCGTTAGGAGTTTCGGAGAACTCGCAATGAAGGTCCCGAAGATGTCCGAAGCGGAAGCCCTTTCCAATTTCGGCGAGAGCTTCAGGTCTCCCGGACATATCCCTATCTGTATCGGATCCGACCACATACTTGAGAACCGATTCGGCCACACGGAACTATCTTGCGCCCTTTCAACAATGGCTGGTCTGTCCGGGGTTTCCGTCGGGTGCGAGATCATGGGCGATGACGGAAATTCGATGCCAAAGGACAGGGTCATGGAATATGCAAGGGAGAGAGGCATCCCTTTCCTTGAAGGTCACCAGATCATCCGGGCCTGGAAAGAATGGGATGGTGAATGGAAAAGTGCATACACCCCAAAGACCCACGGCGACCAGAAGGCAGCCCCCGCAGATGATCCGGCCACTGACCGATCGGTCACCCTTCCGAAGAAAAGGGGGACGAGGGTAATGGCGTCCGGGGTATTCGACCTGATGCATCCTGGACATCTATCCTTCCTCGAGCAGGCAAAGGCCCTAGGGAACCAGCTGATCGTGGTCGTGGCGAGGGATTCGACCGTGAGGAACCTCAAGAGGCACCCGATAATGAACGAAAGGGCCCGGCGGGAGATGGTCGCTTCCATAAAATGGGTGGATGCCGCGGTCCTCGGATACGAGACCGGCAGGTACAGGATAGTCAGGGAGATCGATCCTGACATAATAGCCCTTGGATACGACCAGCAGCAGGACGAGGACACGCTCAGGCGGGAGCTTGCCGATGAGGGGATCGACGTCGAACTTGTCCGTCTTGATAGAAGGGCCGGTGACATCCAGGCTACTTCCGACCTCCTGCATAGGATAAGGAAGGAGGGAAAGTGTTGAGGAGGATAGGTGTGGTGGATACCACGTTCTCCCGTGTTGACATGGGGTCGATCGCTGAAAAGGAGCTCAAGGGATACGGGAGCGGTTTCCGGACCATAAGGAGGACCGTTCCGGGGGTGAAGGACCTCCCCGTGGCATGCAAGAAGCTCATAGAAGAGGATTCGTGTGATATCGTCATCGCACTGGGGATGCCGGGCAAGGAAGCCATCGACAAGGTCTGCGCCCATGAGGCAAGCCAGGGCATCATCCAGGTGCAGCTCATGACCAATACACATGTCGTGGAGGTCTTCGTCCATATGGACGAGGCCAAGAGCGAGCGTGAGCTGAAGGCTCTCGCGGAGAAGAGGACAAGGGAGCATGCACGCAACGCCTACCTGCTGCTCTTCAAACCGGAAGATCTGATAAGACAGGCCGGGACCGGGCAGAGGCAGGGTTTCCCGGACGTTGGCCCCATAGGGGACGGGGAAGATGAAGGAAGCACGATCGTACATTGAGGAGGAAAAGCTATGAGCGAGAAGAAGATCAGGCTGGGTTTCGTCGTATCGGAATACAACTTCGACGTTACCATGATGATGCTGGAGAGGGCAAGAACACATGCCGAGTTCCTTGGCTGCGAGATCGCGGAGCAGATAATGGTGCCCGGTGTTTTCGATCTGCCCTTCGCCCTGAAGAAGCTGATCGCCAAAAAGGAGATCGACGGTGTCGTTGCACTGGGGGCGGTCATCGAGGGCGAGACGGACCACGACGAGATAGTGATGCAGCACGCTTCGAGGAAGATAATAGATATCTCACTTGAGGCGGGTAAACCGGTAGGGCTCGGGATAACCGGTCCGGGAATGACCCGCGGCCAGGCCCAGGCCAGGATCGATAATGCGCGCTCGGCCGTCGAGGCCTGCGTAAAATTGATCAGGAACACCGAACATCTCTGAGGAGGCTCCATCTCATTTCATGGCTTCGATGGCCTTGATGATCCTTTCGGCTATTGCCTTGCCAACGCCCTTCAAGGCAAGGAGCTCGTCGAAGTACGCCCTTTTCAGCTCTTCCAGGTCCCCGTAATGCTCCAGAAGGGACTCCCTGGCCTCGCTGGAAAGCCTGGGGATGGTAGATATGAACCCCGATAAGTCCACGGGGGCTTCTGGAGATCCAGAAGGTTTTCTGTCTTTCCCGGTGGTCTGACCACCTTCAACGGTTCTGGAGAGGTGCTTGATGTACTTCTCGATATCAACCGGATCGTCCAGGTCGATCCTCTCGAAGCCCT
>JBLIRF010000052.1:0-10604 GCA_049472175.1 Thermoplasmatota archaeon | reverse complement strand
ATCTTATTTATCTGGCCCTTGAGATCTTGATCTCCGTCGTTCACTGTGCGATCTCAAGGTCCCCTACTCTGCGCCATTTTCTTATCGTCAATTATCTATTATTCGCAGAAAAAGGCGCGCGAGGTCGCTCATATACGATAAATAAGTCCGGACAATAATTATATCTTATTTATCTGGCCCTTGAGATCTTGATCTCCGTCGTTCACTGTGCGATCTCAAGGTCCCCTCCTCTGCGCCATTTTCTTCCCGTCAATTATTCATTGTCCACAGAAAAGGGCGTGAGGAAAAATTAAAGATAAGTATGGGCACCCCGAGCCCGGATATATACACTTGACAACAGGGATAATAAACGATAAGCTCGATACTTGAAGGATATCAATGATCGGAAGACCTATAAGGGTCATTGCCAACCTGATTGCAGGGGTATTTCTCGCAATGTTCCTGTTCTTTCTGGCCATTTTCATTCTTGGCTTCTTCGGAGCAGGTCTTCTCGAAGGGATCTCCTCCTTTTTTGTGGATGAACCATTGGGATGGGGCCTTATCATCTTCGTCGGTTCGGTCGCACTCGTGTTCTCGGTCCTGACTGTGGTCTTCTGGTCAATGGATGCCCGGTGGAAGGACCTTCGATACAAGATGGCCTTCTTCCTATACCACTCAAGGATCAAGAACAATGAGAAGATACCTCTGCAATACCTTGCCCGTGTTGGGGTCTGCAGTATTGATGAGATCACGGAGACCCTTGAGACCATGATAGCCCGGGGCGAACTCAGAGGGATCGTTGACCGTGAAGAGGAAATTTACATTCACAGGAAAATAACGAGAAGAGGGGTGAGGTTGCTGATGGCCCTGCCTCCTGTTGGCGTGTCCGGTCTCAAGGAGGTCCGAAAGTGGGCATTGAAGGGACATACCTGGGGGGATGAGCAGGAAACAAGTGGCCAGGACCAAGAGGGGCTCGAGGAGCTTGAAGAGCTGGAGGAACTCGAGGAGGTGGAGGAGATCGACGCCGTGGGGGACCTCCTCAAGAAAAGGGCAAAACGTAATGTCAGGTGTCCACATTGCGGACGCATGAATGTCAGGGAGTATCAGTTCTGCACCTTCTGCGGTGAGGTAATATGAATTCATGGACCACCCAGACAGAATGACCGCTTTCCCGGTCCTGATAATTCTCCGACCAGCAAACCCGATCTTAGCAGATTATAAGTAAGAAGCCTTGATTCATCATCAGAAACGGGGTCAAAGGATGAGGATCGCCATTCTCTACAACCTTGTGGAAGAAACGGATTACGATCCGGGGATCGACATTCTCCCCGACAGTGAGATCACAGACCCGGTTATCAGTGTGATCGAAGCTCTCAAGGAGGAACATGAGGTCATCCCGATCCTCGTCAACAGGAGGGCTCTCAGGTCCTTGAGCCGGGGTGATTTTGACATTGTCTTCAACCTCTGCGAGGGGATCGGTGACAACAATCACGGGGAAGCATGGATAGCAGGATACCTGGACCTTCTGGGAATACCTTACACCGGTTCGAACTCGTTCACTCTGGGTCTCTGCATGAACAAGATCAAGACGAAGCATATTCTCATAGCGAACAATATACCGACACCGAAATATCAGAAGTTCATCAGATCCACAGAGAGGGTCGATGACGACCTGATGTTCCCGCTGATCATCAAACCAGCGCTTGAGGACGGAAGCCTGGGTATTACCAAGGATTCCGTCGTGAACGACCCATCGGAGCTGATGGACAGGGTGGATTACCTTATCAACAACTTTCATCAACCTATTTTAGTGGAGGAGTTCGTTGACGGAAGGGAGATCAACGTTTCGGTCATCGGGAACGATGATTCGATCGAGGTTCTGCCCATATCCGAGATCCTTTTCGATTTCCCCGAGGATATCCCCAATATCGTTAGCTACAAGGCAAAATGGCATGAGGGATCTCTCGCCTATAGAAGAACGAGAGGGGTATGTCCTGCGGAACTCTCTCCAGAAGTGGAAGCCCTGGTTAAGAGCATTGCGAGGAACGCATATATACTCATGGGTTGCAGGGATTACGCAAGGATAGATATCAGGCTCATCGGTGACAGGCCATATGTCCTGGAGGTCAATCCAAATCCTTGGATCGATGTGGATGGCGGTCTGGTCAGGAGTGCTGCTGCTGCGGGGATGACGTACAAGCAGCTCATCGTGAGAATATTGAAAGAAGCCATGAAGAGATACCATATACCTGGGTCTGTAATGGAAAGGTCCCAGGAAGAGTACGTTACCGAGAACCTGACAGCCGCCAGAGTTCAGTTCGAAGATATGGACCTGTTGACAAAATGGTATAACGACATACAGGCCATCCACTGTCTGGACAGTGATGAGGAGCGTACCTATACAAGGGAGACCATGATCGAGAAGTTCTTCATATCGAAGAGGGACGACATCGACCTTTTGATCTCCGACAGAATATCTGGCCAACGTATCGGAATGATCTCTCTCGAAAAGATAGATGCAAAGAACCACAACGCGGAGATATTCTTGCTCATTGGGAAAAGGTCGTTCCTTGGAAAGGGCCATGCTCAGGAAGCGGTCAGGTTGATGCTCGATATCGCCTATAGCAGGATCGGTTTGAATAATATCACTGCACTTGTCATGGCCGGGAACGAGCATTCCCAAAAAGTCTTCCAGGATGTGGGTTTCAGGAGGGTCGGGACCTTTCATCAATACCTTCATATCAACGGGTCATGTTACGACGTCATAATCTATGAAATGATCAGTGAAGATTATCTTCAGGGTACCTTCCAGGAATTGGAACAGCGTGTGGATGATCAGGTTGACCAGGACCAGGTCCGAACCGTTACCTGATATTTGTTGAAAACTAATTGAATGAAAAAAGGAGAAGCTGGGAGAATAGAATAGGAGGCCCTCAGCTTCTCAGAACGATCTCGATGTTGACATCGTCCGGGACCTTGATCCTCATCAGGGACCGAAGGGCCCGATCGTCAGCGTCGAGATATATCAGCCTCTTGTGCACCCTCATCTCCCAGCGGTCCCAGGTCTCTGACCCCTCACCGTCCGGGGATTTCCTGCAGGGCACCACAAGTCTTTTCGTTGGAAGCGGGATCGGTCCGGAAAGGTTAACCCCAGTCCTCTCCGAGATCTGCTTTATCTGACCACAGACGCCGTCCAGAGATCTGGCATCCGTCCCTGTCAAGGATATCCTGGCCTTTGCAACCAATCCCATTCCTCCGTTCGATCATACCGTAAATTCTATTCCTTCTTCTCGATGTCAAGGCACATGCCTGCCGCCACGGTAGTTCCCATATCCCTGATGGCAAACCTTCCAAGCTGCGGGATCTCCTTGACCTTTTCGATGACCAGCGGCCGGGTCGGCCTGATCTTGACGATGGCAATATCACCGGTCCTGATGAAGTCGGGGTTCTCCTCTTTCACCTGTCCGGTCTTTGGGTCCAACTTCTTCAGTATCTCCTCGAAGGTGCAGGCGACCTGAGCAGTGTGCAGGTGGAATACGGGTGTGTATCCCACTGCTATCACCGAGGGGTGCTGGAGAACGGCGATCTGGGCAGTGAAGGACTTGGCAACGGTCGGTCTCGAAGAGGTCGCACCGCAAACGTCCCCCCTCCTGATGTCATTCTTTCCGACCCCTCTGACGTTGAACCCGACGTTGTCGCCTGGTTCCGCCTTGGGCATGCTCTCGTGATGCATCTCGATCGACTTCACCTCGCCGCCAGCCCCGGAGGGAGAGAACACAACGTTGTCCCCAACCTTCAGGACACCGGTCTCGATCCTTCCGACAGGGACGGTCCCGATACCTGTGATGGTATAGACGTCCTGAACTGGAAGCCTGAGCGGGAGCTCTGTGGGTTTCTGTGGAAGCTGGAGATTGTCCAGGCACTGAAGGAGTGTCGGGCCAGTCCACCAGGACATCTTATCGGTCTTGTTCACCACATTGTCGCCAATGAAGGCCGAGCTGGGAACGAACTGGACCATATCATCCTTGTATCCGACCATCCTGATGAGCTTGCTCACATCCTCCTTGACCTGATTGTACCTCTGCTGGTCATATGCGGGTTTCGTGGCGTCCATCTTGTTAATATTTATGATGATCTGGTTCACACCAAGTGTTTTCGCAAGGAAAACGTGTTCCTTCGTCTGGGCCATCACGCCTTCCGGTGCCGCGACCACGAGAACGGCCGCATCGGCCTGAGAAGTTCCGGTGATCATGTTCTTGACGAAATCCCTGTGACCGGGTGCGTCGATGATGGTGAAATAGTACTTGTCCGAGGTGAACTTCTTGTGCGCCACATCGATGGTCACACCACGCTCCCTTTCTTCCTTGAGGTTATCCATCACCCATGCGAATTCGAAGGAGCCCTTGCCTTTTGCTTCAGCCTCCTTCCTGTATTTTTCTATCAGATGCTTTTCGACATGCCCCGTATCCAGGAGGATCCTTCCTACGGAGGTGGACTTCCCGTGGTCGACGTGACCGATGAATACGAGGTTCATATGGGGTTTCTCAGATGCCATTGATATTTCCTCCTACTCGGATTATTCCCTTATTTGCTACTCATATTTAACGTTTGATGCTCCTTCCACTGTATCTTCAGGCCGCGTAGTAGTCTGCGGTTGGGGGTTCCGGTTTCAGACCCTTCCTCGTCCTTATCTCCCTTGTTGCGTTGTCAAGAAGCTCCCTTGGTATGGGGCTGAAACCTATGAATTCGGTCGTCCACAGGGCTCTCCCCTGTGTGGCACCCCTTATGGCTCCAGCAAAACCGAACAGCTCTGCAACGGGAGCTGCAGCGATGATGGTGACCTGATCTCCTTCCATGGGCATATCCTCTATGGTGCATCTTCTCGAGTTCAACTCACGGTTCACACCACCCATTAGATCGCTGGGAACGGTCACGAACAGTTTCTGTTTTGGCTCTAAAAGGGTCGTTCCTGCCTCGACCATAGCTCCGTATATACCGGACCTGCCTGCGGGTATGACCTGTCCTGGCCCCCTGTGGATAGCATCCTCATGGAGCTTTGCATCCATCAGTTTCACGCAAACACCCATACAGGGCTCCCAGGCCCTTGGTCCTTTCGTCATGGCCTCCTTGAAGCTGTCGATCAGAAGTTCTCGGGTTTCATGAAGGTACTGGATACCTTTAGTGCAGTTTAGGAAGATATTGGATCCCGAGATCCAGTAGACGTGTTTCACATCCTCCTTGTCCATGCCGAGGCCTTCAAGTTGTTTGGCGATCGCCTTCGAATCCTTGATCCTCTCGTCCGAGGATATCTCTCCTGATCTGATAGCGTTCACTACAGCTTCGGGAAGAGGTTCGACCCGGAAATAGAACCTGTTGTGCTTGTTGGGGGATTTACCCTCGAATTCTCTCTGGGATGTCTTCATTATCGTCTCCCTGTAGACAACAATGGGTGGAGAGGTCTTTATCTCAATTCCCTGCTCCTTCTGTATCCTATATTCGGTGATCTCGAGATGGAGCTCTCCCATGCCAGAGAGAAGGTGTTCTCCGGTCTCCTGGTTTATCTCCACCCTCAGTGAGGGATCGGCCTTGGCCAGCATTCGAAGTACCTCCACCAGTTTCGGAAGGTCCTTCATGTGTTTTGCCTCCACAGCAACTGTGACGACCGGTTCTGAAACGTGTACTATCCTCTCGAAGCTGTCAATGTCCGGATCCCCTGAGACCGTTGAGCCTGCTATGGCCGATCTAAGACCGGATATCATCACGATATTCCCTGCTATAGCCTTCTCCACAGGTATCCTGTCAGGGCCAACCGCTACAGAAACTGCCTGAGCTCTTGCGACACCGGGCATGCCGATCACATAAAGTTCCTGGCCCCTTTCCACACTGCCCGAGAACAACCTGCCCGAGGCTATCTCTCCCGCGTGGGGGTCGATTATGATCTTGGTCACCATCATAACAGGTTTGGAACGGGGATCGCAGCTGACCATGGCTTTTCCGATATCAGACCCCTCGTCGCCGTGCCAGATATGCGGTATCCTGTACTTCTGAGCTTCAACAGGGTTGGGAAGGTGCATGATTATCATATCCAGGAGGACCTGATGGAGAGCTGCCTTCTTTGCGAGCTCCTTCTGCCTTCCCTGGTTCAGATAATCGTATATGTCCTTGAAAGTGACCCCCTGTTTCTGCATGTAGGGAACGGATATTGCCCAGTTGTGGTATGCTGAACCGAATGCGACGGTCCCGTTCTCAGGGGTCATATACCATTTTCCCCTGAATTCAGGAGGCACGACCCTTGTCACCAGGTCGTTGACGTGCTTGATGATCCTGATGAACCTCTTCTGCATCTCCTCGGGAGTGACCTTCAATTCGTTGATCAACCTGTCGACCTTGTTGATGAAAAGTACCGGTTTGACCTTTTCCTTGAGGGCCTGCCTTATGACGGTTTCGGTCTGAGGCATAACGCCTTCCACTGCACAGCAGACGATGACACATCCGTCCACAGCCCTCATGGCCCTTGTAACGTCCCCGCCAAAGTCTACATGGCCGGGAGTATCGATGAGATTGATGAGATGGTTTTCCCCTTTGTAGTGATGGACCATGGATGCATTGGCAGCGTTTATGGTGATCCCCCTTGCCTGCTCCTGCTCGTCGAAATCCAGCAGCAGCTGCTTCCCGGCAAGTTCCTCGGACATCATTCCTGCGCCTGCGATGAGGTTGTCAGAGAGCGTGGTCTTTCCGTGGTCTATGTGGGCAGCGATGCCTATGTTCCTTATGTACTTGGGCTTGTCCATGATCTTCTGGGCTTCTCGTATATTATCTTCTCTTCTTCCCATGTTCACCAACTCGCGGTATCAATATGGTGTCCATGCCACCTTCATCTGTTTCAATGGGCCGATTTTGCGACCCTCTCCACCTCGTCTCTCTTAGAGACCGCAAAGCTCTGGATGTCACCCTTGGAGGCTGCAATGAGTTCGGCAGCAAGGCATTCGGAGATGGATCTATTGTTCTTGTGTGAAGCTTTTATCGTTCCTACAGAGATGTTGCGGAGGGCTATGTCCAGCCTCCTTGCGGGAGCGGTATCGACGGCTTTCGGCACGGAGATCCCTCCGAACTTGAGCCTTGTTACCTCTTCTCTGGGCGCCGAGTTCTCTATTGCTCTTACCAGGACCTGGACCGGATTCTCCTTCATTCTCTTCTCTATCAGCTGGAAGGCATCGAGGACCACCATATAGCTCTTTGTCTTCTTGCCTGTGTACTTCTCTGTCCTCATCATATTGTTGATGAGCCTCTCGACGATGGAGATCTTGTGTTTGTGGAACGGTTTGTTGGCGTGTCTGGCACTGGAGTGGGGTACGTAGGAGGGATCCAGATTTATGAACGCTTTCAGACTGGGATCCTCCACTGCCACTTCCTTGGAGTTGTATCTGCCGAAGACCAGGTCTTCCGGGAAGGGTCCTTCGTCCTTGGGTTTCTTTGTGGACCTCTTCTTGGGGGCTTCCTTGATGGACTCTTCTTCAGAGCTCTCTTCGGAAATTTCCTTCGGCTTCTCCTGCTTCTTCTCGGTTGTGGGCTTTTGGGGAATTTCCTCGGGGATTTCGGATGTCCCACCAGGGACCTCTTCGGCCTTAGCTTCGACGGGAGGTTCTTTGGCGGCCTCCTCCTTCTTTTTCCCGGCCCTAGTGGATGATCTCTTCTTGACAGTTTTCTCTTCTGGTTCCTCTTCCTTCTTGGTCTTCCTCGAGGTTTTCCTCTTCGGTTTCTCTTCGACCTTTTCTTCCACCGTGGCCTCTTCCTCGGTCTTTTTGGTCTTTTCCTCGACGACCGGGGGAGCTTCCTCGACAACCTCTTCCTTCTTCTTTGACGGCATCCAAAATCCTCCGATCAGCGGACAGGCTTCTCCTTCCTGCCCCTTACCATCTCATCGAGGGAAACGCTGTTCACCTTGATCACCTTGTACCTGACCCCGGGGATGTCGCCGTAAGAACGGCCAAGACGGCCTCCTATCCCCTCGACCATTACCTCGTCGTGCTCATCAATGAAATTGATGGCACCGTTCCCTGGTGCAAAAGCGGTGATCTGCCTTCCGTTCTTGATAAGCTGGATCTTGACACATTTCCTTATAGCAGAGTTGGGCTGCTTTGCTTCCACACCCACTTTCTCCAATACGATGCCCCTTGCCTGTGAGCTTCCCTGGAGAGGGTCCGACCTCTCCTTGAGCTTGAGGACGCGCCGCTTGTAGTAGCGGTCGTTCCACCTCTTCTTCTGGGCGTCATTTCTCAGCTTTCTGGCGGTGAACAGTCCCTTTGCCATATGGGAACACTCCTATTGGATAACTGCGGGGTTACTTGAACCTGATATTTATATGTTTGGCAGATATCGCGGGGACCTCGAAATGCCACCCAGTATATGAATTTTCCCGGAAAGGAGGTCCTGATTATGGGAGAGGGCCTTCAATGCGGTCCTGTGTTTCCTTATAACTTCTTGCGGAGCATGTAGAACAGGAGGCCAAGCGTCATCAGGAGGGTCATCACAAAACCGATGATCCCCCATACAGGGTTCCTCCAGATAGGCAGGTCGGGTGGGATTGGTCCAACTTCCACTTCGAGGTTCTTTTGATCATTGTCGATGTCCGTTTCCCTCCATCTTCCATTGTTGTCGATAAGGACGGAGAAACGGTAGGACGTCTCCTGCTGAAGTCGTATGTTCTTGAAGGTGATATTCCTCGTTTCCCCGGGACTGAGGTCAGTCACGTTCGTGGATAGGTTCCAACCGTTCTGCTGTTCCTTTTCCTCGATGATGAGGGATACCACGAAGATATCCGCGGTTGTATTGCCGTTGTTTACCACCCTTACCAGAACCTCATAGATTCCAGGCTGGGCTCCTTCATCGACCTCTTCCCCGTCCTCCACCAATAAATTGACGCTGGTGATACCGAGTTCTATGTAACCAACGATGATCTCCTTTTCAAGTGACAGGACCAGATCTGAAGTGCCATGTGCAGGTTTCTTGCTGTCGGGTAGACTGATCATCAGATTTACCTTCCCGGATTGATCGAAGGTCCATGTCAGCTGGCAAACCTTGTCCTGATATTTCGAGATCGGGAAGGACTTGGTGTTCACTTCCTTGTTGTTGAGCCATAACTTGACGTTGAAGGTATCACCATCCAGAAAACCGAAGGACCTGACCGTGAAGGAAAGGACGACCTCCTGACCGACGACCATCCGTGAAGGTTGGAGGTCAAGGGAACCGTTAACGAGGTATATGCCGCTTGAAACCGGAGCCTCGCCTACGGAGAGGGTCAATGAAATGATATCCGTTTTTATCTCCTCGTTCCCCAACGAGGTTGCCTGGATATTGAAATTGTATATCCCGTTCGGGACGGGATATGACACTCTGACACTTATGTTCACGAACATGGTGGAACCCGGAGGGATCGATACATTTTCGGGCAGGATGAGCATGACATCCTCCCGATCTGTCCATCCAGGACTTGAGAAGAGCGCCTCATCCCGTGAATTTCCCCGATTTTCAAGTATCAGGTGGTAATCGACGTCCTTCGTCCCGTTCTGTGCCGGGTCTTTGATCTCCCAGTAAGTGGCTGCAGGGGAGGGTTCGATCAGCTCGAGATCATAAATGTACTCGACGAAATATTCAAGCTCCACGTAGGACCAACCGGGCATCGGGTCATCAATCAGGAGTCTGTCAAGAGCGTCAGAGGGAGTGGCCGACCTGGATATCAATATGAACCCGTTCTTATACCCAGCGAAGGATCCCTCCGGGACCGAGATATTATAATCTGATGTCCTGGACTTCCCGGGCAACAGGGAGAAAGGGTCCATGTTACCTTCAGCTACCAGGTCCGTATCAGAAAGAAAGCTCAGAAAGACCAGTTCCTCCACATTCCCCATGTTGCGGACGGTAACTTCCAGCGATCCGGGGATCCCTGGTTCGAGCATCCCCGAGACCGTTCCATCCACTGATAGTTCCAGTGCTCTCCTCGAATTGACGAAGAACCGGAAGGTGACATCTTTGAATGTACCGCTGCCGAAGACCCTTATCTTCAACCATCCCTCTCCCGAAGGTGACGATGAAGGCAGTGTCAAATTGATACTGAAGAGCATCGGTATGGTGGAGGCCTTCGGAAGCTCGATTATCCCCGGTTGTACCTCGACATTTCGATAAAGGTCGATGAAATCCGATCCTTCCACCGCTTCCGCTCGGACAGAAACATCGTTGTCAGTGACCTTCAGTTTTGATACCAGCTCGATATTGAACCTGACACTTTCACCAGGGTCAGATGGAATGACCTCTCTCGTATAGGAGCTGATGAAGAATGGGTCCGTATCCACGGTCTCTTTACCGATCAGCAGGATATCGTCTATGACATATCCCGTTTCGGGATGACCAGAGGGGTGATATTCGAATTTAACCTGGACCGTTCTTCCCTGGTATTCACCAAGGTCCAATCCGACCAGTTCCAGGTCTCCCTGCAGAAAAGGCCTCTTGGAGATATCCCAAATCACGTTGCTGGTGTTACCGGTCAGGTTCACCCAGTCCCCTTTCGGGTCCAGCAGAGGTTCCCAAGCCCCCCAAAGACCGTTCGTCCTGTATCTGATCCAATGGTA
>JBLIRF010000051.1:0-8131 GCA_049472175.1 Thermoplasmatota archaeon | reverse complement strand
CCGGGCACTTCAAAGAGATCAGATTAACCAGCTGATTATGGCAGACAATATGGCCCAGCCGACCCCGAGCACGAAATAACCCACCCCCAGGACGATAGAAATAATGGGCTTCTTTTTGTCGCCTCCCTTGTTCATGACCAATCCAGCGATACCCAGTCCTATAGCTGCAATGGCTATCAGGACACCAAGACCGAACACTGGCCAAAGGAAGCAATAGAAACACCAGACCCCGGGTACGACCCAGTTCATTATATCAAGGATAATTCTCAATAATAGAATTGCGGCAGCAACGATACCACATATTATTCCGATCTTGACCAGAGTTGAAGCCTGCTTTTCCTTTCCTTCATGAGAGCCTTCCAACTCTTCTTCCTCCTCTTCTGCCGGAGGCTTCGGAGCTTTCCGAGGTTTCTTCTTCGGCTTCTTTTCCTCACCCAGCTCTTCTAGCTCTTCTTCCTCTTCCTCCTCGTATTCCTCTTCTTTCGGTTCTCCTTCCTCCTCGGCCACTATCTCTTCTTCCTTCACTTTCTCCTCGCTCCATTCCTCCTCGACCATCTTCTCTTTTTTCTTCTTGGCAGTCTTCTTTATCTTCTTCGGTGTATCTTCTTCCTTTTGCTTTTCGGACTTCTTTTTCTTCTTAGGGACCGCCTCTTGATCCTTCTCAGTGGATTTCTTTTCCTTCTTCGGCATATGAACACACCCCTGATCTTATGAAGATTACAGGGTATAGAACAATATTCAACATATTATAGTTGCTATTCTCATGCTATCTGTCGATGTGGGTGACATGTCGGATATTCCCTCTTGAACATCCAAACTCTCTGTTCCTTTCCTGATATGTCACAGCCTGTCCTTATATCGAAACGATGGCCTAGGAAAGCGTCTGGGACACCGATTCATGCCCTTAAACACCGGTGATTACCTCTTTTTCCTCCGGGAACCGCTCCCTTGCCCTGGCCTTCCCCCTGGTTTCTATGAGGCCCGCCAGCCTCTTGTCCCCCTCGCTGAGTTTGTCATCAGCAGGATGGGTGAAGTTGAGCCTCATGCAGTTTGTCCCGGAACCGTCCGCAAAGAAGGCGCTGCCGATAACGTATGCCACATTCTGTGCGATCGCGTCAGTGAACATCTCGGTCGTGTTGATGTTCTCGTTCAATGTCGCCCAAAGGAACATTCCACCCTCGGGGACCGGCCATCGGATGTACTCCTTTGGCATGTACTCGTCCATGGACCTCGCCATGATCCTTTGTTTCTGTCCGTATAGTGATATTATCTTCGTCAGATGCTGGTCTATGTATCCTCTCTTGAGATATTCCTTGGCTACGAACTGGGTGAATGGGGGGGTGCACAGGTCAACGGCCTGTTTGGCGATGACCATCTTGTCGATCACCGTTTTGGGACCGAAGGTCCATGCTATCCTGAAGCCGGGAACCAGTGTCTTGGAGAAGGTCCCGAGATATATCACCCGGCCGCCGTCATCGAGAGCTTTCAAAGGAGGGATCGCCTCGCCTGTGTATCTCAACTCCCCGTATGGATCGTCCTCAACAATAATGAGGTCGAACTCGTGGGCGAGATCGATCATCTTCTTCCTGCGAGGCAGCGACATGGATACGCCTGCAGGGTTGTGGAAGGTCGGAACCGTGTACAAGAACTTCACGTATATGTTGTGCTTCACCGCATTCTTGAGATAATCACAAAGTACGTCGACCTGGATACCATCGTCGTCAAGAGGTATCGAGACCACCTGGGGACCGTAAACGTTGAATGCGTTGAGGGCGCCAAGATATGTTGGTGCTTCCATGATGATCGAGGATGCGGACCCTATGAAGAGCCTTCCAAGCAGGTCAAGGCCCTGCTGCGATCCCGTCGTGATCAGGACATTGTCGGCATCGCCTTCTATGTTCCATTTCTTCTTCAGCCTGGCAGCAATCTGCTCCCTCAGTTCGGGTACTCCCTCGGTCGAGCCGTACTGAAGCGCTCTCGAGGGCTCATCCTTCAGAATGTCCGTGATTATATCCTCGATGTTGTCCACCGGGAAAGCCAGGGGATTGGGGAGACCCCCGGCGAATGAGATTATATCCGGCTTCTGGGTCAGTTTCAAGAGCTCCCTGATGACAGATGCTTTCATCTTGTTCGCCCTGTTGCTGAATAGGTTCTCATAGTGTGGGACCGTCACATTAATACCTCCTTTGAACTCTCCACACGGATCGTTCTCCTGAGCTGTGTATGAGAAGATAGTGCATTAACATTTTGGTCACGGGCTTCATCCAAGGAACGTTCCGGGCTGCTCAGACCACGGTATTCCAGATAGGGTCCCCGACGAAATGCAAGGTCTTCACGGCCTTCCCCGAACCAGACGGCCCCATCATCGCTCCGGGCATCAGTGCGCGGCCCACGCACAATGGTCTGAGGTTCTTCTCATCCCTGACCCAGACCATGTCATCGATCTCGATCCCGGGATCGGCATCCGTGATACCGGGAGCCATCACGTCCGCTCCATTTGCAAGATACCTAACAGCCCCCATGTCCACGGTGACCCATTTCTTGGAGGGTTTCAGTTCAAGGATCCCTCTCAGCGTCAAAAGGAAACGTCCCTCATCCTCCATGCCTATCACCTTTCCGTTCAGGATATATGACCTTTTACCGTCGAGAGTGCATGATTCCAGTTCCGGTACATCAGGTCCTGCAGTCCCCCATTCCTCACGGATCCATGCATGGACCTTTCTGGAATCCTTGACCCTGAGTCGTGACCTGTGTTTGACCGTCAATTCCTTCATGGCACCGCATGGACCACGAGGCATTTTACCGTTTCGTGGTGTGACCAGATTATATAGGCGGTCGTGATTCGTTCATCATGGATCCCTTCGAATACCTTGAGAAGAGGGGACTCTTCAATATCAAACCCGGGCTCGATAGGATGGAAAAGGTCCTGCGGTCCTTTGACAATCCGCACCTATCCATCCCCTCGGTACACATCGGGGGGACCAATGGAAAGGGTTCGACCTCGGCCATCGTGGAGGCCATAATGAGAGAATTCCCGGTCAGGACCGGGATGTACACCAGCCCCCATCTGTTGAGCGTTCTCGAGAGGCTCAGGATCGACGGGGAGGACGTCGAACGGGAAACTCTGGGAAAAGCAATGTCAAGGGTCCTATCTGCAGGAATTGGGGATGAGCTTACCTACTTCGAGCTTCTCACTGCCGCTTCGTATCTCGTTATGGAAGAAATGAAGGTCGATGTCAATATAAGCGAGGTGGGGATGGGCGGCAGATGGGATGCGACCAACGTTCTCGAGCCGCAGGCGATCGCCATAACAAGCCTCTCGATCGACCATACGGAGCATCTGGGGTACGATATGGTATCGATCTCCAGCGAAAAATGCGGGATAATCAAGCCATCTACACCCGTGACCGTCGGAGAAGTATGCAACATTCCGGAGGAGAACGGCAGGTGTCTGAGAAATATACTGGACCATTGCACACACAACGGGTGTCCGGTGGTACTTGTATCCCGCAAGGAAAGTGTCGAAAGCAAGAAGGAGCTTCTATCATCCTACAATATCCCGGACTGGAGGGTGATCTCCGTGGATCCCGAGACAAGGGCTTCCGGGACCCGGGCGAGATTCGATGTTTTCGGCCCGACCAGGGACGGACAGAGGGAACCGAAGTTCGCCCTCATAGACGAGGTCTTCAAGTCCGAGTACGAAATACCGCTCGTGGGCATCCATCAGGCGTACAATATGGCCGTAGGCATCTGTCTTTCCATGCTGGTCCTGCCCTTCGGAATATCGCATTCCATGCTCAGGGAGGGTGATCCCGGAGCGCTGTCCAGTCTGATATCTGGTGATGTGCAGGGGATCATCAAGGAATATCCACCAGCCAGACTTGAACAGATGGTCCGCAAAGGTCTCAAGAATGTAAAGATAATCGGTAGGATGGAGCTCTTAACTAGGGAAGGGAAGGAGCTGTTCATCGACGGTGGACATAATATCGAAGCTGCCAGATCCATCTCGTCAACCCTTCTCTCTATCCATCCAGGAAGAAAGGTGGTCCTGCTCCTTGCCATGATGGGTGACAAGGAGGTTGCAGGTTTCCTGAAGAACCTCGGGATCGATGTCGGACCAGTAATACTTACCAGACTTCCGTTCGACAGGTCGATGCCTCCCGGGAAACTTCTGAAAGGGCTGGTCATGTCGGACCTGGATCCAAGGGAGGTCCATGTCATTCCCGATATAAGGATAGCAGTGAAGAGATGGCTTGACCTCGTTGACGATGAGCAGATCGGCCTGGCCACGGGTTCCTTCTATCTTTACAGGTTCGTAAAAGGGGATCGGTGCCTTCAGAAAGTGTAATCCATCCAATCCATCCTGGACTGGACCAAAGCGAGTCCCTTCAGTACGAGACCGTAAAGCTCCGGTCTTGGTAGTGCCTCGATGACTGCCCTCTTCGGGTCGATGTCCTGTATGTCCCTCCCTCCTGCGATCGATGTCAACAGATCGAGGGTCGGATCGTCGAGAGCGGACAGGAAATCCCTCCTTCTTATGTTCATGACCGAGAATGCCGGGTGATCACGGACCTTTCTGTCAAGGTCCCCGAGCGCGTTGTCGCTCCCTGATAGATGGTCCGCGAGTGCTTTTGCCCCCTCTCTGCCCGAAAGGATCGCGCAGTGTATCCCTCCCTTTGAGACGGGGTGGCAGAATCCTCCGCAATCGCCTACTGCCACAACGGATGCACCCGTGAACTTCTCGATGGGTCCACCATCCGGGACCATTCCCACGTGCCATGAAATGATCTCATCTCTCCTTACGGCGATTTTTCTCATGAACCACTCGAACCAGTGTTTCAGATCCTTCCTTGCCACCACCCCGATATTGACCTCTTTCCCCCTGGGAAAATACCATCCATAGCCTCCCTGAAATGCACTGATCACGTGGAAATCCATTCTTGAGGAGTCGTCCCGCCGTGAGATCCTTGCCCCGAGCCCCTTCATCAGCTCCTTGTTCCCGGCAAGTCCGAACTTCGTGTTCAGATGGGAAACCGGACCGGTTGCAAGGACCACTCCCCGCGCATCCATCTGACCTTTGCTGGTCCCAAGCCTCCAGCCATCTTCTGTCCTCGATGCGCTGATGACTTTAGTCGATAAGAGAGCAGGTGCCCCCTCCGCTTCCGCGATCCTTCCCAGTTCCAGATCGAAAAGCCTGCGATCGATGCTGAATCCCTTGTTCCTCGAGCCTACAAAGGTTCCGGACGGCGAAAAGATCCGGGACCCCTTCAATGAGTGAACGATCCATTCGCCATCACCAACACCGGAACGAACGAGCCCCTTTCTCGATATCACCTCTGCACACCGAACGGGAGTCCCCATTTCCTTCCTGGCTTCAAGGATGATGGTTGACAGGCCCATCTTGGCCAAAACAGTTGCAGCGGAGGTGCCAGCGGGTCCACCTCCAACTACGGCTACATCGATACTTTTCGAACCGGGCTCCAATCTTTGTCCCCCACTGGTCTGTCGTCCAGACGAATTAGCTCTGGATCCAAGGATCACTGGGCTCATTCTTCGAAAATGTCCTTGAGATATTCCCTGCCCTTGTTATCCAGCAGGGGTTTGTAATCTTCGCTGATGTAGAAGCATTTCATCCGCAGGGAGTAAATGCTCGAATCAGACCTTATCATCCGGTTCATCCCAGATCACCGAAAGTTCAAATTGGACTGGGCGCTTATAAACATTTCTCTGCTATGTGGATATTTCATAGGGAAAAAGCTCCGACCTTCTTACAATTTATGAAAGCCGGGAGCTTCGGATACTGTGTCCTCTTGTCCATTATAGGAAATGTTTTATCAGGATATCACTATACGGGCGGCGGTTTCTCCTCGAGGTGGGAATTTTATGAGACAGGCAGTTATCGTTTCGGCAGTCAGGACAGCTCAGGGAAGGTTCTCGGGTGCACTCAAAGACTACTCCGCAGTAAAACTCGGAAGCATCGTTATAAAGAGCGCGATCGAGAAAGCGGGTATAAAACCCGAGGAAGTGGACGAGGTGATCATGGGTAATGTAGTATCCGCAGGCCAGGGTCAGAACGTGGCCAGACAGGCAGCGATCGGTGCGGGGGTTCCCGTTGAAGTTGGGGCATTTCACATTGACAAGGTCTGCGGATCATCGCTGAAAGCGGTCATCCTTGCTGCCCAGGCGATCAAATTGGGTGATGCCGATATCATAGTCGCCGGCGGGATGGAGAGCATGACCAACTGCCCCTATATCCTTGACAAGGCAAGGTTCGGATACAGGATGTTCGACGGGAAGATCATCGATTCAATGGTCAATGACGGTCTCTGGGACATCTACAACGATTTCCACATGGGGAACACCGGTGAGGTGATAGCTGAGAAGTGCGGTCTGAACAGGCAGGAGATAGACGAGTTCGCAGTATGGAGCCATGAGAAGGCTGCAAGAGCCACAAATGAAGGTCTGTTCAGGGATGAGATCATCCCCGTAGTGATGCCCCAGAGGAAAGGTGACCCCATCATCTTCGACAAGGACGAGGGGATCAGGTACGATGCCTCATACGAGGGCATGGCCAGGCTCAAACCTTTCTTCAAGGAAGGCGGAGTTGTCACGGCAGGCAACGCCTCCCAGATCACGGACGGTGCTTCCGCCGTCGTTGTGATGAGCGAGGAGAAGGCCAAAGAGCTGGGCCTCGAGGTTCTGGGCAGGATAGTGGATTACAATACGGTCGGTGTCAAACCGGAACTCGTGATGTATGCGGTGGTTCCGGGCGTCCGTCAACTGCTCGAAAAAACAGGGTTTACAATCGACGATATCGACCTCGTGGAGCACAATGAAGCATTCTCCTCGGCGTCAGTCGCTCTCATGAAAGAGGTCGGCATCCCCAGGGAGAAGTTCAACATCAACGGAGGAGCCGTGGGCATAGGTCATCCGATAGGTTCGAGCGGGTCAAGGATATTGGTAACACTGCTTCACAGCATGAAGAGGCTTGGAAAGCACAGGGGGCTGGCGACGATATGCCTTGGCGGAGGGAACGCAGTGAGCTTGATCGTGGAGAGAGATTGAAGGGTGAGAGAGATGGAAGTCAGGAAGATAGGTGTGATCGGTGCGGGTCAGATGGGGCACGGGATAGCGCTCGTTTCGGCCCAGGCAGGCTTCGATGTCATACTGAACGATATCGAGGATGGGTTCGTCCAGAGCGGCCTTGCAAAGATAGGGAAGTTCCTCGGCAAGAGCGTGGAAAAGGGGAAGATGGAGGCTTCCCAGAAGGAAGCGATACAGGGGAGGATAAAAGGGACGGTGGACCTTAATGAGCTGGCAGACGCGGACCTTGTGATAGAGGCCATCGTCGAGAACCTGGAGATAAAGAAGCGGCTGTTCTCGAAACTGGATTCGATCTGCAAACCTGAAACGGTCCTGGCCTCCAACACATCGACTATCCCCATAACGGACCTGGCTTCCTGTACCAAAAGGCCCGAGAAGTTCATCGGGATGCACTTCATGAACCCCGTTCCGCTGATGAAGCTGGTCGAGGTCATCAGGGGTCTACGCACTTCGGACGAGACGACCGAACTCATCGTCGGACTGTCCCGGAAGATGGGGAAGGAGCCCATCGAGGTGAACGACAGCCCCGGCTTCGTTTCGAACAGGGTGCTGCTGCCCATGATCAACGAGGCTGTCTACTGTTTGTATGAGGGGGTCGGGACCCCGGAGGCCATTGACGGCGTCATGAAGCTCGGGATGAACCATCCCATGGGGCCCCTTGCGCTGGCCGACCTCATAGGTCTCGACGTATGTCTGAGCATAATGAACGTCCTCCACGAGGGGTTCAACGATTCCAAGTACAGGCCCTGCCCGCTTCTCAAGAAAATGGTCCAGGCCGGATATCAGAATGTTATCATAGAAAAGCATGGTCCGGTGGCGGTCCTGAAGGTGAACAGACCGGAGGCCCTGAACGCTCTCAATGAGCAGGTCCTCGGGGAACTCGCGGAAGCCGTCTCCGAGCTCGAGACCGACAGGAGTATCTCCGTTGTGGTCTTCACGGGGGAGGGCAAATCCTTCATCGCCGGGGCTGATATCAAGCTCATGGTGAACCTCACACCGCTCGAGGCGAAGGTCTTCGCCGAGAACG
>JBLIRF010000050.1:0-10843 GCA_049472175.1 Thermoplasmatota archaeon | reverse complement strand
ATCAGGTACAACGAATTGTTCTAAATGTCTCCGTATCTCATCTACATCCTCAGGTATCTTGGAACAATCAACAATGATGATCTCGTAACCTGGCATCCTGTACTGCTCGATCTTCCGGTTCCGATAACTCTTCGAAACATGGAACTCGATCTCATACAAGGTCCTCGTTGTCTGATCGCAGAGATCGACATATCCATTTGGGACCTTCCATTCGGATGAAACATCATGCTTCATATCTCTGAGGATCCAGAACAGGATCGCTTTCGCTACGAAATGCTTGTAGGATTCGTTCGATAGCTTTGTAAGATGGTTCGGCCAGCTCATTTATTTATTCCTCCTGAAGATCTTTCTTCGGAGGATTCCTGAGAAAGATCGGAAGGAACATCGAGAACTGAGGAACCGGAAGGAGAGAGAATAATTTCCCTGGTCTCTTCAAGCGATTTCGAATGGAGCAATGAAGGGGGAATGGTCATGTGGGAAGAGGATGAACGAAGTGAGGAACGGTTGGTTGTTGGGTGAGTGTGAGTCGATGATCAGGATCTCCGAAGGATCCAATGAATAGGCTAGGTGAATGATGGTCATTTTCAATGTACCATGATCCGAGGTCAGTGAATGGTCAGCAACTAAACTAGGGGAAATACTGTAATTATGCTCATATGAAATACTGCAAGGTACTCCAGTCTCCTCACCTCGGGGATGGATATAATCTGAACAAGGACCATGTCGATAAAAAAAGCACCCCGAAGGGAAAAAGGATTAAGTAAATTACTGAACATCGACGGGACATGCGCAGATCATGGTCATCGACCTTCCTCGAGAGCTTCGATCGTGCCTTTCACGAGATCAAGGCCGAGTACCAGGAAGCTCCATTCAGATACCTCAGCAAATGGGACATAGTGTCCGATATCCACTCCAAGCTCACGGACCTCTCCGACCTGAAAGAGGTCGAGACCGGGAGGTTCACTATCGGAAAGGACGGGAGATGGAGGCAGAAACGGTCCAGGACCGAAAACATCACGACCTCCCCGATCCACCTGGGCATTGGCTTCGAAAAGGATGAGAGGCAGAAGGCGGACATATCTTTCATCGACCTTGGCTCCATGCAGTTCGCGGTCACCGCAAGGTTCGGGAAGAAGAGGCCGACATCCGCAGCGTCATGGAGGTTCTCTTCCGGAGCCGGCATCTCCGTTCTCTTGAATCAGGACGTACAGTATGCGAAGAGAAAGAATACCAAGACTGGACGTTTCTCGAAGACCGAAGGCCTCAAGGAACTGGAAAAAGAGGTGTTGAAGGAACTCACGAACCTAAAGATGTGGGACAAATCGATCCTTCTAGTAGTGGACAACCACTGCCTCTATACCCGGAACGACCTCGAGGCTGCCTTTTCAAAAAGGTTGAAGCCCTATACCATGAAATTGTATTACCTGTCCCCGAGGTCAGGCTTCTCCATAACCGGAAAAAGGGAATAGACGATCAGAAAGGACCTGTTCTGCAAGAAGGTCATCTGACCCGGGGATGTCCCAAGTGATACACCGTCTGGCCCATAGTTTTTTATATTCAAATCCAGGTTATTGTCAAAGGGGGACGAGGTATCTCCAAGGAGGGAGGTGACCTTGAAAGATGGGAAGAGGACCGACAAGGGACAAAACACACAAAGGTTATACGACACATCGAAGTGTCAAGTGAAGTTCAGGAAGCCCAGGATACTTCAGGGAAGGGCAAGGAACTTCGACCACAACAGGAACCTGGACTTCAACCCCACCCGCATGATCGATGTTAGGCTCCAAGGCGTGATATTCAGGACAGATTCCGCTGTGGGCTTCAGGAACATTGGCATCGACAACGTCGAAGATGTGATGGATAGAAAGGATTGGCCCGACGTCGGACCCGCATCACCCCCTGAAACCATGTCCTTACAAAGGGACCAGGATTGGGAACTGACCTGGGGCGGGGATGAATCCTTCGAGAAGAAATGGGGAGGAGTAAAAAGAACCCACGGACGTGACTACCTCTACTCGCAGGACAGGATCAAACCCCAGCTGAGCTACTACGGGAATAAGGAACCGGTCCCGAAAGAGCCCATCCTGAGAAAGACAAAGCCTATGAAGGGTCGGGATGCGGCAGCGATACATAGATCCAGACCGAAACCTTCTTCAAGGCAAAGTATGGAAACTGGTGCTGGGGCCTCCTCACAACCGATATACGCTCCACCTAGTACCATCGAGACAAGGTCATCGATATATCATCGAGCCGCCAACCCGAAGGATAGGAAAAGGGCCTTCGCATTCAACGAGTATGCCCTTGCTCTCATGGAAAGCGGGGAATACGAGAGGGCAATGAACTATTTCCAGAAAGCCCTCGATCTGGACCCCGACGAACAGACATACCGTATTAACATGACGAGGTGCCGTGAGTGGCTGGAATACAAACAGAGAGGTGGTAGAAGATGATCGAATGGGTATTCTATCTTTACGCGGCCATTGGCCTTGCCAGCCTTGTGATCCTGATCATCATGATGGTCTTCGGGGGACTGGACTTTGGCTTCGACGGCCCCGATGTGGACATCGATACCGGTGTCGATTTTGACGTCGGGCTGGAGGGAGGGCCGGGATTCTTCTCGCTTCCGATATTGCTTGCGTTCTTCACTGGGTTTGGAGGCATAGGTGCCATCCTGACATATTATGATGTCAATGTCATCGCGACCCCTTTCATCGCAGGTATCGGAGCCATATTGATCGCTTCCATACTCTTTCTCATAGTCAGCTATGCTTTCAAGTATTTCCAGTCCGACTCCACCATCAGGTTCAACAAGTTGATCGGGAGAAGGGCATCCGTATCTGTCCCGATAACACCCGGACATGAGGGCCAGGTCGTCCTGTTCACCGAGCAGCGGGGCAGGACATTGGTCCCGGCAGTTTCCCAGAGATCCCTGCCTACGAATGCCCAGGTAATGATCACCGGGGTATCCGGTGATACCGTAAAGGTCATGCTGTATTCAGAATGGAAGAAAAAGGATAAGAAGAAGGAACAGAAGGTTTCAAAGAGAACTCAGAGGTGATATAATGGACGTCTACTGGATCGTTGGTTTGCTGGTCGGGGGCTTGATCGCTTTAGCCCTCATAATCATACTGATATACGCTGGCAGGTACAAGAAAGTGCCTCCGGACAGCGCAATGGTGGTATACGGCAAGGGAGCAAAGAAAGGTGTGAGAGGATACACTGTGGTATCGGGAGGAGGGAGGTTCATACTTCCCGTCGTCCAGGGTTTCGAGTTCCTGCCTCTTGACGTCAGGACGCTGGAGATCCTTGTAAGGGACATCGTCACCGATGTCAAGACATCGGGGGCCAAGATAAATATCAAGGCCGTCACCCAGGTAAAGATCGCATCGGACGAGGCGTCCCTCTACACAGCTGCCGAGCAGCTTCTCCACAAGAGGGACGAGCAGATAAACGAGATCGCCCAGAAGACCCTTGAGGGGCACGTGAGAGGCATCTGCGCCACGATGACGATCGAATCCATCAACTCCGACCGGGATGCTGTGGCTGCCCAGGTACAGTCCCAGGCGGCCAAGGACCTGAGGAACATGGGGATCGAGATCCGATCGTTCGTCATCAAGGAGATAGAGGACGAATACGGCTACCTTGATGCTCTGGGCAGAAGGAGGACAGCCGAGGTCAAGAGAGATGCGAGGATCGGAGAGGCCATAGCCAACAAGGAAGCGACCATCAAGGAGGCCGAGTCCGCCAGAGAGGCAGAGAGAGCAAATTCAGAGGCGGAAGCCCAGGTAGCTCTCTTCCACAAGGAGAGGGATATCACAAAGCAGAACGCCGAAGCCGAGGTCGAGATCTCCCGCGCCAACAGGTCCATCTCCTTCGACCTTCAGGACAGGAAGAGACGACAGGAACTTATCAAGGAACAGGTCCAGATCGATATAGAGGAGAAGAAGAAGCAGATCGAGCTTCAGGACAAGGAGATCGAGAGGAAGGAGAAGGAACAGGAAGCGATCCAGGTGGTTCCCGCAAAGGCTGCGGCCAATGCCAAGATAGCCGAGGCGGACGGGGAGAAAGGAAAGATCGAACGCATAGCCGAGGCGGAGAAGATCAGGACCATCCGCCTAGCTGAAGCTACCCAGGCCGAACTGAAGTTGACTGCAGACGGTGAGCGCGAGAAGCTGGAGATGCTAGCCCTGGGTCAGGCCGAAAAGATCCGCAAGGAAGGGACCGCAGAGGCCGACGTCATCAGGCTCAAGGGAGAGGCCGAGGCATCAGCCATAAAGGCCAAGGGACTTGCCGAGGCAGAAGCAATGGAGAAGAAAGCCCTTGCCTGGAGGAAGTACGGCGATGCAGCCGTCACACAGCTCGTGGTCGACCAGCTACCCGCGATCGTCCGTGCAGCGGCTTCCTCGCTGGAAGGTGTCGACAAGGTAATAGTGATGGGCGAGCAGGGTCCGAACGGTTTCGTCAACAAGACCGTGGATATTGCCGCCCAGATGCCCGCTTTGGTCGAGTCGCTGACGGGAGTGGACGTTACAAAATTGATCCGGAACGTGGTGGAAAAACACTTCGATGATGACCAGGTCGACGTGGAAGTCAAGACAGCGGAATGATCAGGGTATGGGGGCCGGAGGCCCCCTCCTCGATCTCCGAGGTCTAGGTACTGGCCAGCCTTCATGAAAGGGATCGACCGGACCGTATCAAGGTTCCTTGTACCATGCTATTCGACAGTGCCCTTTCGATGATGGGGAGTGCTCGAAGCGACGTTCGGCCAATTTCTTTCTGAATACTTCTGGTCGATCAGCAAAACCGTTAAAATAGGATTAGAAGGTACACCGACGCAATCCTGTATGATGGATGGTGACATGATGGACCCTTTACTGGAAGGTTTGGAACCAAGGCTTCTGTGGAAGCATTTCGATGAACTGAGGAAGATCCCAAGATGCTCGAAGCACGAGGAGAAAGTGATCGCATATATCGTATCCGTGGCCGATAGGCTCGGTTTGGGATACACCAAGGACGATATGGATAATATTGTTGTCAGAAAGCCGGCCTCTCCCGGACATGAAAAGGCACCGATAGTGGTACTCCAGGGCCACGTTGACATGGTCTGTGAAAAGAACAAGGAAGTTCCCTTCGATTTCTCCACCGATGCCATCAAGCTCAGGATGGAGGGGGAATACCTCTACGCGACCGGTACGACCCTGGGAGCCGATAACGGGATCGGAGTATGCTCGGCCCTGGCTGTCCTCGAGGATGAGGATATCGTCCACGGACCGATCGAAGCACTCTTCACTGTTGACGAGGAGACAGGGCTGACGGGAGCTTTCTCTCTCGGAAAAGATCTGCTCAGGGGGAGGTTGATGATCAACCTCGATACCGAAGAAGAAAGAGCGCTGTACGTGGGTTGTGCGGGCGGAGGAGAATCCGAAATACATATGCCCGTCCTCTGGGAAGATCCCAGGGGCAAGGCATTCCATATCAACTTCTCGGGCATGAAAGGTGGACATTCTGGTGTTGACATACATCTGGGAAGGGCCAATGCCATCAAGCTTCTTGCACGGATCCTATGGAAGGCGGCAAGGGATAATGACTTCTCAATTGCGAACTTCTCCGGCGGCGACAAGCACAATGCGATACCTAGGGAGGCGGAAGCGGTCATCGTAACAAGAGGCGACCCTGCACCGATAAAAGACGTCATAACCAAGGCCTTCGAGGAGGTCAGGTTCGAATACAAGAGCCTGGAGCCGGGCATGGATATCAAGATAGGGGATATCGAACCCCCATCGAGGACCATGACCGAGGAGGATTCAAGGAGAATGCTGCACCTTTTGGTATCACTCCCCCACGGGGTTCAGAGGATGAGCCCTGATATCAAGGACCTTGTGGAGACATCGACCTCAATGGCCAAGATCAGAACAGAGGATGATGTATACATACAGCTCGCGTCCCGGTCCTCCTCGTCATCCCAGCTCGAGTCACTTAGGGACCGAATAGAGGCAATTACGGTATTGGCGGGAGGGGAAGCAGATAGAGGCATGGCCTATCCGGGATGGCTTCCGAACCTGGATTCATCGGTGCTTTCCGTACTGAAAGGATCGGCCAAGGAGCTTTGGGGGAAGGACCCTGAGATCAAGGCCATCCACGCCGGGCTGGAAACCGGTATCATCGGCGAGAAATACCCAGGCATGGATATGGCATCAATAGGCCCCCAGATAGAGAACCCGCATTCACCGGACGAAAGAGTGAAGGTTCCCTCCGTCAAGGAGTTCTGGGACCTCCTTGCCCTCGCTCTGAAAAAGCTAGCGTGACAAGGAGGAAACACCACAAAGGATGCTCTCAAGGGGCATCCTTTTATATTATTTCGCCAATCGAATATCGATGGCACCTTTCATCGTCATCGAAGGTATTGATGGGTGTGGTAAAGGCACCCATGTGAGATTGCTTTTTGAACATCTGAAGGGACTTGGGAAGGATGTCGTTATCACGGCTGAACCAACCAAGGGACCCCTTGGGAAGCTCATCAGAGAGCACCTCCAGGACCCTTTCCTGGACGACGAGGCACTTGCCCTGCTCTTTGCTGCGGACAGGATCGAACATCTCGAGAAAGAGATCCGTCCTGCGCTGGAAGCCGGGAAGATAGTCATCTCTGACCGCTATGTGTACTCCTCCATCGCCTATCAGGGCCAGAAGGTGGACCTGGAATGGGTTGGCGAGGTCAATAAATATGCCGACAGACCGGACCTTGCCATACTGCTTGATATCCCGGTTCCTCTTGCCCGGAGAAGGATGAAGGAGAGAGGGGACGAGATGGAATACTTCGAGGATGACAGCGAGTTCCAGGAAGGGATAAGGAAGACCTTCATAGAGCTTTCAAGGGGCAGGCACCTGCCTGGACAGTTGAAGACAAAATGGTTCGTGGTGGACGCTTCCGGGAGGAAGGTGGAAATTGCTGACAGGATAAAGGACGCAGTGGAATCCATACTCTGAGATCAATACCTTGCAGGAACCTAAGATAGCTTGGGCAATGTACTTTTAAGAAGATCGATCACTTTCAAAACCCTCATCCTCCCCCTCATTCGTAATGTGCCTTGAGCCCCTATCGGGCCCATCGGTCGAACCAACCGGGGAAGTGTCCTGCTTGTCCGTTATGGGAGTTGTAACTAATGGGAGTTCCGATGCCTTGAGACCTTGGAAGTTGGGCTTTATAGGGCTCTTCCTCCTCCTGACATAAAAAAGAACAGCAATAATGATAACAGCGATCAGAACGATGGATACAAAGTATATGCTCGTAGGATCGGATTCTGCACCCTCTTCCGGAAGGGGGGGTTCTATCACTATATCTTCTCCCTTGACGGTCAGCGTGAAGGTTGATGAAGCGCTGTTCCCCGCCTCGTCATAGGCTGTAACCCTGATCACATAGACACCCTCTCTGTCCGCATTCCAGTTCAGGGTATTTCCACCGACCTCTGCTGGAGCCCCCTCCCATTCGTATCTTGCGATACCGATATTATCATAAGCATTTACGATCACTTTGATATTTTCACCCAATCCGATCGTCCTGTCCTGGATCGACGGGACCGTCGGTGGGGTCCCGTCGTAGATCGTGACATTGTAGGGTCCGAAGGTCAGTTCACCGATCCTTTCAATCGTCACTATGACCTCATAGAATATCGTTTCAAGTGAATCTTCAGGCAGCATTACTCGGAAGGAGAAGTGGTCAGGGAATTCGTCGGTGCTCTCCATCTGCTCCCTCATCCTGCAGCTCTCGTCGATCCAGATCTCTATATCGACCCTCTCGACAACCGCCATGTCATCCATTTGAACGATGAAGAAGAAATCATCTCCCGTAAAACCGTGAGGGGGATGGAGACGTTCGATCGACCCTATATTGACCGGATCGAGGATACCCCTCGTCACATTGTCCGTCCTGAAAGTATTGCCCCAGGGATCCATCACAACAAGATGATAGGTGACGGACATACTCTCGGCCCACATCTGCGGGTCCGTCTCATCCCAGGGCAGCACGACGGTGAAGGAGATATGGGTTGTATCAAGTACCGTGAACTCGTTCCATGAACCCGTTTTCCCTATACGGTAGAACAGTGTAGCGGACGCGATACCCGACAGGTCCCAGAAGCTCGCTGATATATTGAAATCCGAATGATATCTCACCTGCCCGTCGGACCGGTCCTCGAGCATTACCGGAGGAGTACTGTCCACGATGGATATATTGCCCTCCAATTCGCTCTCCAAACCGAAGAAGTCGACCGCTTTGATTACGTATGCAATTGACGAGATATCCCCCGGTGGTTCGAAAACATATGTCCAGTAATAATCTTCATCGAATGGGATATCTATCGATCGATCGAGGGAGGAACTGATAATGTTCAGGGTGATCTTCTCGAGGGCCGAGTTCTCCTCGATACTTCCCATGAAGGTGATGTTATCCCCGTACTCGGCCTCCTTTTGGGTCATGTCATTGATGATCGGAGGCTCCAGGTCGAACACATCAACCTGTCTGTCCTCTGTTATGTTCACATTTCCGAAGACATCGGATGCATGGAAACGGTAATGTACAGGACCCCATACCAGTTTTGAAAAGATAGTGAATCTGAACACGGAGGGACCGCTGGGCTCCATTATAGTCCTGCAGAAGGTACCGTTATCGTACCAGTATTCGATCTGCACCTCGCTCAAATGCCAGTTATCGGCAACGATCACCGTAAACCGAATATCCCCATCGGCCGTGATACTGTCCTGTGTGAGGTCATCGATAAATGTCGGCCGTTCCCTTTCCTCGATCGTTACGGGATCGCTCGGAGATGAAACACCTGAAATGGACCTTGCGGTGACGAACAGCTTTTTCTCGTAGGGAGGTTCGATCTCCTCCAATAGAAGGTATGTCCCAGTCTGCCCTTCAAAACCCTTTATCACGTGCTGCGAGCCGGACCTGTCGATCAACCCGACCTCGTATTCGATCGGGAAGCCGTTACCCGGTTCCGAGGGAGGATCCCAGCTCAGATTTATCCTGTAAACGTCATCTTCCCAGATCACTGTGTATCCCAGGTTCTCCGGGGGCCCTGGTGGAACGGGGAGAGAATAATAGATGATGAATCCGGGCATCGTGGTCGAATGGTTAATGTAATGTTCCCTGCCCTGAGGGAAGTCCCCGATGGCATACCCTCCGATCGCGACCGTTCCGTTTCCGGTATATATCAGAGAGCTGACATAATCCCCACCCTCACCTCCCAGATAGGTTGAATGGACCAGCGACATGTTCGATGCTCTGAATGCCATGATCACAAGGTCCGTGCTGCCGTTGAAACTGCTGTCGAATGCGTTCTCGGTCGTTGTGATGTTCGATGACCAGGTCTTACCGCAGATGTAAAGGAGCCCGTCATCCCCCATCTCAACGTTGATATCCCATTCATCCCTGTTTCCTGAAATATAGGTGGAATATTCCAGGGTGGTGATGTTCCTGTCCACCTTCATAATGAACCATTCGACAGAGTCCACGCAGGCGGGTCTCTGGAAAGCATCGTTCGTTAGCGGCAGGTCCGGTGATGTCGTGATGCCAGCTATCCAGATATGCTCTCCATCTACCTCGACCTCCCGCGGTGTGTCATAAATGCTCCCTCCGATCAATCCGCTCCTCACGATGTTGTGGTCCCATATATCGATCTCGGTCAGGAAAAGATCGGCATCGATTCCCGGGGTCCCGTTGATGCCGGAATCGATACATCCAGGAGTGACCTGGAAAGATCTGTTGTAGGTAAAGCCGGATACCAGTACATTCCCGTTATCCAAATACTCGATCCCGCAAGCCTCCTGTTCATCGGAGCTGTTCAAGATCATGGAACTCAGGACCGAGGAGCCGTCCGTATCCACCACGGCAACGTATATCAAGTATGAAATTGCGGATGTGTTCTCGGCACCTCCGGTCTGCGGTAGATCTGTGGAGAGGGTCCATCCAGTTACGTATGTTCTGCCCAGGTCATCAACAGATATGGACCCTATCCAATCGAAGTTATTCCCGCCAAAGTAACTGGAATATACAAGTGCGTCACCATCTGCCGAGAGCCTCGTGATAAAACCGTCCTGATATCCATCCAGGGTGTTATCCATGGCTCCTGTTGTATTGGGAAAGTTGTTCGAAATGGTGTATCCCGCGATCACGATGGACCCATCTTCGAGAAGCTCCATCCCTGTGAGCCATTCGTGATCGCACCCGCCTATGAACGTTGAGAAAACTATATCGTTCATTTGATCGTTCAACTTTGTTACGAAGAGGTCGTTGCAGGTATAACCGCTGGTATTGTCAATTTTCATCTGATAGGCTCCGGGTGTGACAGGGAAATCCATTGAACTGGTGACACCACCTATGTAGTGGGAGCCATCTGGACCTATGAGCACCTTCTCGACCTCGTCCTGTCCTTCCCCCGAGATGAACGCAGACCTGATGACAGGGTCTATGACCATCACTCCCGAGTGGGGTCTCACCGGAATGTCGTAACCGTAGACGTTCCTGTCAAGGACCCTGAAGGATGCATCGATGCAACTTCCATCTGATGCGAATGCGATGATGTCCGAATCTCCGATACATTCCCGGTCATCGATGATATACTCGACCTTGTTCCCGTTCGACCTGAGTTCGTCGATCCCCTCGACACGTAACCGTATATCCTCGAGATCTGCATGAGATTCCAGGATGAGGTCGTATTTCAGCCCCGTTTCCGTGAAATAGAACCTCGCATCCGTCCCTTCGTATATCCCCTGTACGACCACCTCACCGTAGCTCTGGACATCGGTTATCCAGTCCTCCCTTGAACCGATAAAGTAGTTGCTC
>JBLIRF010000005.1:0-19934 GCA_049472175.1 Thermoplasmatota archaeon | reverse complement strand
GGGTCCTTGTGGAGTGGGAGGAAAAATACGGAACCCCAATGGCCGTAGCCAAGGTATTCTCTCAGAGAGAGGGCTTCAGGGCACTCACCTCTGTTGAGCTCAAGAAGGACGGCATTCTCATGGTCTCCGTACCCGCTGCTCCGACCCAGATCCCGCTCATCATTCTTATGAAAGCTCTCGGTATGGATGCTGATGAGGATATCGCCAAAGCGATCGTGTCCGATGAGAGGATGAACAATATTATCTTCGCCAACCTTGAAGAATGTTCGGTCAACTACACGGTCAATACGATCGAGGATGCGCTGAACTACCTCGAGAAGAAGTTCGCCACCGGTCAGGCCAAGGAATTCCGGGAGAAGAAGGTCGAATCCATTATCGACAAGTCACTTCTACCCCATCTTGGTGATCACAGGGACCAGAGGATCAAGAAAGCCATCTATCTCGGGAGGATCGCAAGGTCCGTTCTCGAACTCAAGTTCGGCCAGAGGGATCCGGACGATAAGGACCATTATGCAAACAAGAGGATATCCCTTGCCGGGGACCTCATGGAGGACCTTTTCCGGGTTGCCTTCACATCACTGATGAAGGACCTTAAATACCAGCTGGAGAGGACCATCACCAGGAAAAGGAAATTGAGGGTTTCGTCAGCTATCAGACCCGATGTACTTTCCCAGAGGATCATCCATGCCCTTGCCACCGGTAACTGGGTAGGCGGAAGGGACGGAGTATCCCAGCTCCTGGACAGGACATGTAACATGTCCACCATTTCCCACCTCAGGAGGATCACATCTCCTCTTACAAGGTCGCAGCCTCATTTCGAGGCAAGGGACCTGCATCCAACGCAATGGGGGAGACTGTGTCCCAACGAGACCCCTGAAGGTCAGAACTGCGGTCTGGTGAAGAACCTTGCCCTCATAGTGGATATTTCCGAAGGTTACGATGAGCGAAAACTGGAATCCACACTGTTCGACATGGGGGTCCGGAGGATAGAGAAAGAGCTCACTGACGAGGCCAGGATATACCTGAACGGCAACCTTATCGGTATCCACCATGATCCCGAGGGGCTCGTTGAATCCCTGAGGAAGAGGAGGAGGCAGGGTTTCCTTGCCATGCCCCAGGAAAAATCACACGAGATCAACGTTCGCTACAACCAGCAGATAAATTCGGTCATCATCAACTGCGATGATGGAAGGGTCAGGCGGCCCCTTTTCGTTCTGGAGAGAGGCCAGACAAAACTCACAGAGAGGATGAAGAACTCCCTTGTCGAGGGCAAGATCACCTGGGAGGACCTGGTCCAGCAGGGTATTATCGAGTGGATCGATGCGGAGGAGGAAGAGGACCTCTATATCTCATTGGACAACGAGCAGAACCGTCCCGACCATACCCACATGGAGATCGATCCGATGGTCATACTCGGAACATGCTCCGGCCTCGTCTGCTATCCCCATCACAATTCATCTCCCAGGATCACCATGGGAGCTGGAATGGCCAAACAGTCACTCGGTCTTGGAGCGTCGAACTACCGTATCAGATGCGACACGAGAGCCCATCTTCTGCATTACCCGCAGAAACCCCTTGTCCAGACAAAGACCATGGACTTTGTCAACTTCAATACCCGCCCCGGCGGTCAGAACTTCGTGGTGGCGGTCATGTCCTATCAGGGGTACAACATGGAGGATGCCCTCATATTCAATAGAGCCTCCATCGAGAGAGGCCTGGGCAGGTCCACCTTCATAAGGACCTACCCAGTAGAGGAAAGGAGATACCCCGGAGGCCAGGAGGACCGGATAGAGATACCCCAACCGGATGTAATGGGATCGAGGACCGAGGAAGCTTACAACAACCTCGACGAGGATGGGATCATATCGCCGGAGTTCGAGGTCCTTGGGAAGGATGTACTGATCGGAAGGACCTCTCCCCCAAGGTTCCTTGAGGAGCATACTGATTTCCTCACACCCAGACGCAGGAGGGAGACATCCCTGACCGTGAGACCCAGGGAATCCGGTTACGTCGATACTGTGATGATAACGGAGTCGGAGAACGGTCTGAGGCTTGTCAAGGTCACCGTGAGGAGCGAGAAGATACCAGAGGTCGGTGACAAGTTCGCATCGAGACACGGCCAGAAGGGTGTTATCGGTCTTATCGCGAATCCAGAGGATATGCCTTTCAACGAGGATGGGATCATTCCCGATCTGGTAACAAACCCGCATGCCATACCTTCCCGTATGACTGTTGCTCACGTTCTGGAGATGATAGGAGGCAAGGTAGGATCGATGCAGGGAAGGACCATCGACGGTACCGCTTTCTCCGGAGAGGGCGAGGACATTCTTAGAGAACAGCTTCTGCGTGTCGGTTTCAAATCCACTGGTAAGGAGGTCATGTACGATCCCTTCACAGGGAAGAAACTCCGTGTGGAGATCTTCAAGGGTGTGATATACTATCAGAAGCTCCACCACATGGTCTCAGGAAAGATGCACGTGAGGTCAAGAGGGCCGGTCCAGATACTTACAAGGCAGCCGACCGAGGGCCGCTCAAGGCAGGGAGGTCTCCGCTTCGGGGAGATGGAAAGGGATTGCCTGATAGCCCACGGTGTTTCAATGGTCATCAAGGACAGACTTCTGGACGAGTCCGATGGGACCATCGAATATGTATGCGGGAATCCAAAATGCGGTAATGTTGCAATGCTGGATAAGAGGGGCGCCCTTCGGTGCCCGGTCTGTGGTGAGACCGGAAATATACACCCTGTCCAGACGAGCTATGCATTCAAACTGCTGATGGACGAACTGAAGTCGATGTGCGTTGCCATGAGACTTCATCTGGAGGACCTTAACTAGGGAGGCGGAATGATGGTGAGCTACCAATATATACCAAAGAAGATCGGCAAAATACAGTTCGCGCTTCTCTCGCCGGACGAGATAAGGAAGATGTCCGCCACGAAGATAATCACCGCGGACACCTACGATGATGACGGTTTTCCCATAGATATGGGGCTGATGGACCCACGGCTTGGCGTGATAGAGCCCGGTCTGAAGTGCAAGACCTGCGGCAAGAAGGTGGACGAGTGCCCCGGTCATTTCGGTCATATCGACCTGGCAATGCCGGTCATACACGAGGGATATACCAAACTGATAAAGGAGCTTCTGTCTGCAACATGCCGCACTTGCGGCAGGATGAAGCTTTCAACGGACAGGATACAGCATTATCAGGAAAAGATCAAGGACATCGGCTCGATAGCCCTGAACCCGTTTCACTTCCAATCCCTCTCCACTCAGATAAGGAACGAGGCAATGGAGGTGTCGCAGTGTCCCTATCCCGAATGCGGGGAAATGTCAAAGAACATCACCCTTGACAAACCAACAACCTTCAGGGAGGAAGGCCACAAACTGACGCCAAAGGAGATAAGAGAGAGGCTGGAGAGGATCCCGGACGATCACCTGCCCTTCCTCGGATTGAACCCCGAGGTCTCAAGACCGGAGTGGATGATACTCACTTCCCTCCCGGTGCCCCCGGTGACCGTGAGACCGTCCATCACACTCGAATCAGGGGATCGATCAGAGGACGATCTCACTCACAAGATGGTGGATGTACTCCGGATCAACCAGAGGCTTCAGGAGAACAGGGATTCGGGTGCACCGCAACTGATAGTCGAGGACCTGTGGGAGCTGCTTCAATATCATGTTACCACGTATTTCGACAATCAGACATCGGGAATTCCTCCCGCCAGGCACAGGTCGGGAAGACCCTTGAAGACCCTTGCACAGAGGTTGAAGGGGAAGGAGGGAAGGTTCAGATCGAACCTGTCTGGTAAAAGGGTGAACTTCTCCGCAAGGACCGTGATCTCCCCGGACCCATACATATCCATAAACGAGGTGGGAGTCCCGAAACCTATCGCAATGGAGCTTACTGTCCCCATCAGGGTGAACGAGTTCAATTTCGAGATGGCAAAGGAATTCGTAATGAAGGGGCCGGAGGTCCACCCCGGAGCGAACTACGTAATAAGACCGGATGGCCAGAGACTCAGGATCACTGACCGGAACAAGGATACCCTCATGGAGAAGATACAAGTGGGTTACGTCGTGGAAAGGCATCTGATGGACGGTGACATAGTCCTGTTCAACAGGCAGCCTTCTCTCCACAGGATGTCCATGATGGCCCACGAGGTACGTGTCATGGACGGAAAGACCTTCAGGTTGAACCTTCCGGATTGTCCCCCCTACAACGCCGATTTTGACGGGGACGAGATGAACCTGCACTGTCTGCAGGGAGAGGAAGCAAGGGCAGAGGCAAAGATAATCATGAGGGTTCAGGAGCATATACTGTCCCCCAGGTTCGGTGGTCCGGTCATTGGTGCGATACACGACCACATCTCCGGCAACTTCCTGCTGACGCACAAGAACCCGATGTTCACTAAGGAGGAGGCCTATCATATACTCTCCAGAACATCGTTCAAAGGAGGCCTCCCGGAACCTGATATCGTTGGTGATGACGGAACGGAGTACTGGGGGGGTAAAACGATATTCTCGATGATACTACCCCCCGGTCTTCACCTCCAGTACGGCTCAGCGGTCTACGGAGGACCCGATGACCCTCCAGAAGACGATACATGGCTCAGGATAGATACGGATGAGAGAGGAATATCATCCCTCCATAGTGGTCCCGTGGACGAGAAATCCGTGGGTGCCTTCAAGGGAAAACTCCTCGAGAAGATCGTGAGGGACCACGGCTCTGATGTCGGAAGACAATTCATGGACGATGCCACAAGGATCGGAATTTCAGCCATAACCCTAATGGGGTTCTCGACCGGTATCGATGAAGAGGATATACCGGAAGAGGCAAAGCTCAGGATCGCAGAGACCCTTGATGAGGCAGAATTGAAGGTGGATGATTACGTAAAAAAATTCAATTCCGGATACCTGGAGCCGCTTCCCGGAAGGGACCTGAAAGAGACACTCGAGGTGGAGGCAATGAGAACGCTCGGTCGTGCAAGGGATATGGCAGGACAGATCGCCTCCAAATATCTAGGGCTCAAGAACTCAGCAGTCATAATGGCACGCTCCGGTGCCCGTGGCTCGATGCTTAACCTGTCACAGATGTCCGGGTCTATCGGACAGCAGGCGGTCAGGGGTGAGAGGATCCACCGCGGTTACCAGAAGCGCACCCTCCCGCACTTCAAACCAGATGATCTGGGTGCTGCTGCAAAGGGTTTTGTGAAATCCTGTTACAAGAAAGGATTGACACCGACTGAATATTTCTTCCACTCCATGGGCGGAAGGGAAGGCCTGGTGGATACCGCTGTAAGGACTTCCAGGTCCGGTTACATGCAGAGGAGGCTCATCAATGCACTGGAGGACCTCAAGGTCCACCCCGACAGGACCGTCAGGAACACCAGCGGCACCATAGTACAGTTCCGGTATGGGGAGGATGGCATAGATCCCGCAAGGTCCGTAAGGTCAGACCCGATAGATTACGAGGACATCATCAACATGGCAATGAGGGAGGTGCAGTGAATGGTGGAGAGGGAGATTCAGATCAAGGACCGAAAGGACCTGATCCATTTCCTGTTATCCAGGGGACTTCCCGAGGAAGCGGTCTTCAAACTCCTGGATCCTGGCTCGGAACATTCCATCGAAGAGGTCCTTAAAATGGGACCTGCCCAGCTCCAGAGGATCACGGGAATATCCGGTAAAAGGTTCAGAAGGGCTTTTGCATGGGTGGACCTGAAGATCGATGACACCCCGGATAAGGCGGGTAATGGAGATGAATCCGATGAGACAGAGAGCGGTGTTGTTGAAGAGGATGCCGCACCATCATCCGGTCCGTCCAATGAGCCAGTTGAAAAGCTCCCCGCCCAGAAAAGAACAAGAAAGGAAGAGAAGAAGATGGGTTTTATCTGGACTGCCCCCGACATGGCGTCGGTCCAGGAATCCATCGAAATAATCAAGCGGGAGAAGAAAATGCTCTGGCCATGCAAGTTCTACGTGAACCTCAAGAGGTTCGAGCTCCCCATCGAGGGATTTATATACATCAAATCGGGGGCAGTGGCGTTCAAGGCCAGAATATCTGAGATAGTCACGGACAAGAACCCTCTTCCACCTCCAAAGGACTCGAAACTTATCCCGAAAGAGCTCAACAGCTCGGTACCGGAAGGCACAGCAATGGCCTACCTGACATTGGAGAATATTGCACCTCTACCAAAGACACTTCCGCTCAAGGCGTTCACGACCGTGGGCAACACTCCCGTGAAGAGCGCAAGACAGTATACCCTGATATGGATAGAGGAATTCGATGAACTTGTCAAGAAGGAAGAGCATGGGGAGCCGGTCGAACCAGAGCCGGTCGTCGATGAGAAGCCCAAGAAGAAGATCTTGGAAGAGATAGAGGTCAAGCAGTTCAAACCACTGGCAACGGAGGAGGTCCGGCTTGCGGCCGAGCAGTTGAAGGTCGAACTTCCCGAGGAGATGTCCTACTTCCTCTCGGACAGAGCCGTCAGGGAGAACTGGGACCCTGAGACGATAAAGGTGGTCATCCAGGATATCATGAGGATACTGCCTATCTTCAACGAGCTTATCGAGGAGATCGACGAGAAATGGATCCCGGTAAAGATGATATACGATCTGTCACAGAACCTGAAAACAAGGAACGTGGATGACCGTTATCTAAAACGTATCTGCTCACTTTCATTGGAGCAGTACACCCACAACCTTGTCGACCCCCACGAATCGGTTGGGATAGTTGCAGCCCAGTCCATCGGAGAACCCGGGACGCAGATGACCATGAGGACCTTCCATTATGCAGGCGTTGCCGAGATCAACGTTACCTTGGGTCTTCCCAGACTGATCGAGATAGTCGATGCAAGGAAGCTCCCCTCCACCCCGATGATGGAGATCCATCTCAGGAAGGAGCTGGATATGGGTATCGAGGATATCAAGACATTTGTGAATAGCAAGATAGAGCTCACATTCGTCAAGGATGTCTGCGATACAGAGGTCGATCTCACCAGGATGACCATTGCTATCATCCCCAGGGAGAAGGCTCTAAGCAAGAAAGGATTATCCTCTGCAGAGCTCATGAAGAGGATAAGGGAGACGAACAAGAAGATCAAGGAGAACCAGGTGGCCGAGGAGGATGGCAGATTCATTATCACGTTCATGGGGCAGAAGAAGATGAACTTCAAGACCCTGCTCAATCAATGGGAATCCATCCAGGTATCCAAGATCAAGGGCATCGACAATATCAACAGGGTGATAATTCGTCACGAGGGGGACGAATACATCCTGTATACGGAGGGATCCAATCTGCAGAAGATACTGGAGCTCCCCGAGGTCGATGTTGCAAGGGTCTCCACTAACAACATCATCGAGATATCCAACGAGCTCGGAGTGGAAGCATCCAGGAGATCCATATTCGAGGAGGCAAAGAAGACCCTCTCAGAACAGGGTCTAACGGTCGATGCAAGGCATCTGATGCTCGTTGCGGATGTCATGTCAGTGGGAGGGACGATTAGAGCCATCGGTAGACACGGTGTTTCAGGAGAGAAGTCTTCCGTTCTCGCCAGAGCAGCATTCGAGATCACCTCGAACCACCTGCTTACAGCAGGCATCACAGGTGAGATAGAACCACTGGCTGGTGTGGCGGAGAATATCATTATCGGACAGCCTATCACCCTGGGAACAGGAGCCGTCGCACTTGTATACAGACCCGTTGACCTAAAGGAGGAATGACATGGATATTAAGAGGGCACTTAGGAACGTCCAGGACACCGGAAAGGTGACCGTGGGGTTCAAAGAGACCAGGAAATCGCTCCGGTCCAAAAAGGTTAAGCTTGTGATCGTTGCTAGGAACTGTCCCGAAGAGGAACTCGAGGAACTGAAGGCGTTCAAAGTGCCGATGTATACTTTCACCGGCAACAACGCCGAGCTAGGTGCCTCCAGCGGAAAGCCCTTCTCGATCTCCACTCTGGGAATAATCGATGGGGGTAAATCCGACATACTGTTGCTCAAGGGTGAAACGGAGTGAGAATGGATGTCTGGATGGTCGCTAACTCGATGGAGGCAAAATGTGGCCAATCCGACAAGATTTTTATATAGATTCAATGTTAGGGAGAATATAGTTTAGTCTGATATTTCCAAAAAAAAAGGGAACATGTCGGGGGAAGGCAAATGAAGTCCATTATTAAAGGAGTCCTTGAACGCGAGGAGAAAAAGGCCAAGACCACCCTGCCCGGTACTGCACCTAGGCCCCCAGTAAGTGGTTTTGCATCCAGGATGCAACAGGATATCTCCACCAGGTCGACTGAAAAACTTCCGGTCGAGGAGAATATCGGAGAGAATCCCGAGGATGAGGAACTAAGGCGCGTCCTTGCGAGTTTGAGGACGAACATCAAGATAGTCGGATGCGGAGGTGCCGGTAGCAATACCATCAACAGGATCGTGGAGGAAGGTATCGTGGGAGCAGACATTTTCGCCATGAACACCGATGCCCAACATCTTCTGACGGTACACGCACCCCACAAGATCCTCATCGGACGAAGGTCCACAAGGGGGCTCTGTGCCGGCTCCTTTCCTCAGATCGGGGGCGAAGCGGCAAGAGAGGCCGAGGACGAGATAAGGACCTCACTCATGGGCTCGGATATCGTCTTCATCACATGCGGTCTCGGAGGAGGGACCGGAACGGGATCTGCCCCCGAGGTAGCCAGGATAGCCAGGGAGATCGGGGCGCTCACCATTGCCATTGTTACACAGCCCTTCACTGCCGAGGGCGTGGTAAGAATGCAGAACGCTGAGTACGGCCTTGACAGACTCCAGGAGCATACGGACACTGTGATCGTCATACCCAATGACAAACTGCTCGAGATCGTCCCCAGACTCCCCCTCAACGCAGCGTTCAAGGTTGCCGATGAGCTGCTCATGCGGTCGATAAAAGGGATAACCGAGATAATAACCAAGGTGGGTCTTGTCAACCTCGATTTCGCCGATCTGAAAACGATCATGAAGGGAGGCGGTGTTGCAATGATCGGCATCGGGGAATCCGATGACGATGATCGGGCAATGAAAGCTGTTAATGCAGCCCTGGATTCACCTCTTCTCGAAGTGGACATAGCAGATTCCACTGGTGCTCTGATAAACGTATCCGGCGGAGAGAACATGACGGTATCCGAAGCCGAGCTCGTTGCGGCCGAGATACACAAGAAGGTAAATCCAATGGCCAGGATAATCTGGGGGGCCCAGATAGATCCTGAGCTCAAGGATACCATCAGGGTGATGCTTGTGATAACCGGTGTGAAGTCGAAACAGATATTCGGAAAAACGCTTAAAAAGACCGGAAGCGACCGCTTCGGCATCGATTTCATCCGGTGAGAGGGAAGGAGGTATATCCAACATGGACCTTCTCAGAAAGACATGGGCCACAACATGGTGGAACAAGAGCGTGAAATGGCAATCGAAGATAGAAAGCAAGGTCAAGAACGCTGGTCGGGGCAAGTACGGCAGGGTCCTCAAGATGGCAAGAAAACCCACCAGCGATGAATATTCCAAGACCCTCATCATCACCGGGATAGGCATCGTGCTTATCGGCGGGATGGGTTTCGGTATATTCCTACTCTGGAAATACTTCCCGGACCTGGTTAGCTGGGTGTTCAACATTTGAGGTGATCCTTTGGAAGAAGATATAGATGGGGGCGGGGAAGCGACCGGTCAGGAGTTCCCCCATACGATATTCGCGATCAAGACAGCGCTCGGCCACGAGAAGACCGTGGCCGAGAACCTGGGCCAGAAAGCGAAAAGAAAGGGAGCGCACATATTTTCCATAATCGCTCCAACGAAGCTCAGGGGATACGTGCTCATCGAGGGTATAAAGAACGACAAGGCCATGGAAGAGCTGCTGAAAGGTATGCAGTATGTCAGGGGACTTGTCGGCAGCGAACTCACCATATCCATAGATGAGATCGAGCATTACCTTGAGCCCAAACCTATCGTGGCCGATATCACCGAGGGAGATATCGTAGAGATCATCAACGGTCCCTTCAAGGGAGAGAAGGCCCGGGTTAAGCAGATAGATACTTCCAAGGAGGAGATCACCGTGGAGCTCTTCGAGGCGATGGTATCGATACCCGTTACGATCAAGGGGGATTCTGTTCGGGTCCTTGAAAGGGATGACCATCATTGATGTGTCCTCCTTTATTATTTACACCTGAATCAGCGACACCACGGTAACTATCCTCGTCACTCCGGTCATGCTGAGATGAAAAGGGAAAAGAAAAGTCCTGCTTACATGGTCCCGCCAATTCAGATCGATCGAGTATCTACAGGAAAAGGATGCCTGATATTTGATTCAGCCGAGGGCGACATCCAGCGTCATCATGACCAGGAAGCCGAGCATCACAGACATCGCGGCCAGATCGGTACTCTTCTGGCTCATCGCCTCGGGTATGACCTCTTCCACCACCACGAATATCATGGCTCCAGCAGCGAATGCGAGCGCGTAGGGCAGGAGCGGTCTCATTAGGACGACAAGGAACGCTCCTGCAACACCGGCGACGGGTTCGACGACACCTGACAGCTGACCGTACCAGAACGATCTCAGTCTGGAGATACCTTCCCTTCTTAGAGGAACGGAAACGGAGAATCCCTCGGGGAAGTTCTGGATACCGATCCCCAGCGCCAGTGCTGCTGCCCCTGCGAGAGTTGCGCTCGGATAACCGGCTGCAACCGCACCAAAGGCAACACCCACAGCGAGACCTTCTGGCACATTATGAAGGGTTATTGCAAGGACCAACAGGGTGCTTCTTTGCCAGGATGTTTTTATCCCTTCGGGGCTTGCACTTTTCAAGCCCGGGTGTATGTGGGGAAGTATCTTGTCAACCCCCCAGAGGAAAATTCCCCCCGCCATGAAGCCTACCCCGGCAGGAACGTATGCCGGCATCCAAGAAGGCATCGGATCGTTGTGTGCCATTTCCAGAGCAGGTGCCAGCAACGACCAGAAGCTTGCAGCGATCATCACTCCCCCTGCGAAACCGAGCATCGAATCCAGAAGTCTCCTTTTCGGACTTTTCAAGAAAAAGACCGCGGCAGCTCCCAAGGCGGTGAGGCTCCAGGTGAAAAGGGTTCCGAAAAGTGCTTGTACGACTGGACTGAAACCCTCCATCCATCCGAACGCGTCCATGAACCCGCCTTCTGTCCTTTATCGATGATCTTTCATCTGATCTCCCTATTCCTCGGAGCCCGGCGGAGTCCTGACAAGCATCACGGGGCATAGAGAGTGTCTGCTCACCCTCTCGGCAACGCTCCCCATTATAAGAGAGGCTATCCTACGTCTCCCATGAGTGCCTATGATGATCAGGTCATAGTTACCAGACAGCTCGATTATCTCCTGTGCTACATGTCCGTCCTTGATAAGTGTTCTTACCTCGACCCCTTCCTCCCTTCCTCTTCTGATAAAGTCATCGAGGAACCTCTTCACCTGCTGCCTTGTTTCAGCCTGGATGATGTTGGAAGCGGAAATGATCTCCGCGCCTTCCAGGACAGTGTAATCTGAATACAGCTGCTCTACGACATGCAGTACGGTTATCTTGCTCCCGATCAACTTTGAAAGGGACAGGGCTTGCTCGAAGGCATCAAGGGACAGGTCCGAACCGTCCACGGGTACCAGAATGTTTCGGTATCTCTTCATCCTCGACCCCGCATAGCATCGTTTTCGTGGTTTATATGGTTTCTCCGACATCCACTCCAGACCACTTACCACCATAAATATTAAGAGCAGATTTCCTTTTTGACCCCTTAGAGGTTGACTATTGGCATCAAAAGCCACTGAAGGGTCCAGGCTCGGGATCGACCTAGGATCGACAACCGCAAAACTGGTGGTCCTCGGTCCCGGGTCCAGGCTTGAATACAAAGATTACAGGAGACACAATGCGCAGGTTGCCGGGACCCTCGGTGACATGATAGATACTGCAAAGAAGAAGATCGGTGACATCGAGGTCAGTGTCGCCATAACCGGGTCGGCCGGTTTCGGTGTGGCCGAGCGTTACAACATCCCTTTCGTTCAGGAGGTAATTGCTGCAGCCGAGACCGTCAGGACGGAATATCCTGATGTTCGAACCCTGATAGACGTGGGTGGAGAGGATTCCAAGATGATCTTCTTCGACCACAGGATGAGGGTGGACATCAGGATGAACGGAAACTGCGCTGGAGGTACCGGGGCGTTCATCGATCAGATGGCGACCCTCCTCCATGTCCCCATAGATGACCTCGATGAACTTGTCAAGAGGAGCAGTAACGTTCATCCGATCGCATCAAGATGCGGCGTCTTTGCCAAGACGGACGTTCAGAACCTCATGTCCCGTAAGATAGGAAAGGAGGACATCGCAGCTTCCGTCTTTCATGCTGTCGCGATCCAGACGGTCTCAACACTCTCGAGGGGATACGATCCAAGACCCAAGGTTCTCTTCTGCGGGGGGCCTTTCACCTTCCTACCGGAGCTGAAAAGGAGCTACATGGAGGTTTTGGATCTCACGGATGCCGATATCCTTGATCCCGAGCATCCCGAGATGATCCCCGCGATAGGTACGGCCCTTTATAATGAAACGCAGAGGCTCGAGGTCACCCTGACCGGGCTGAAGGAGATCCTGACAGGCCAGGCAGCCACCAATGTTTTCCTTGGAAACCATCTTGACCCTCTGTTTTGGAACCACGGGGAATACGAACAATGGGCATCGCGCAGGATGACCCCCATCGGAAGGACCTCATCCCTGAAGGAACTTGGTGGACGGGATTGTTTCATGGGCATCGACACCGGCTCCACAACAACAAAGGTGGTGCTGATAGACGCTGAGGGTAATATTGCCTACAGGTATTACGGGAACAATCTGGGAGACCCTATAAAGGCCGTCAGGGACGGTCTGGAGGGGTTGAGGAAAGAAGCAGAAGGGATGGACCTTCGCATCACCAGGACTGCCGTTACTGGTTACGGTGAGGACCTGATCAAGGCTGCCTTCGGACTTGACATCGGCATGGTTGAGACACTTGCCCACTTCAGGGCGGCAAGGGAGTTCCAGGACGATGTCTCGTTCATACTGGATATCGGCGGGCAGGACATGAAGGCCATATTCATACATGGCGGTGTCATTAATGATATCGAGATAAACGAGGCATGCTCCTCGGGATGCGGGTCCTTCATCGAGACCTTCGCGAACAATCTCGGGGAATCCGTGGAAGACTTCGCCATCAAGGCTTGCCGTGCGGACCAGCCATACGATCTCGGTACCAGATGCACTGTCTTCATGAACTCGAAGGTCAAACAGGCGATCAGGGAGGGGGCATCCATAGGAGATATTTCCGCAGGGCTCGCCTTCTCGGTGGTGAAGAACTGTCTCTACAAGGTCCTGAAGATAAAGGACACGGATGTCCTCGGGGACCGTATCGTGGTCCAGGGAGGCACCTTCAGGAACCCTGCGGTCCACAGGGCTCTCGAACTGATCCTTGGAACGGAGGTCATATGCTCCGATTCGCCGGAGCTCATGGGCGCTTACGGAGCTGCGCTCACGGCGATGGATTCCTTCGGGAGGTCGACCGATACATCTACATTCATCGGGCTGGATTCGCTCAGAACGGCCACAGACACTAAGGCGAAACAGATAAGATGCCAGGGGTGCCAGAACAGTTGCATGGTAACAAGTATGACATTCCTTTCCGGTAAGGTATTCCATACAGGAAACAAATGCGAGAGGATATTCACCAACAAAGGAAGGGATGCCCCGAAGGGAGAGAATCTTGCTGATGTCAAGCTCGGACTCCTGTTCGACAGAGCTCTCGTTCCGGAAGAGGCAACTAGGGCAAGGATAGGGGTTCCGAGGGTTCTCAATATGTTCGAGAACTTCCCTTTCTGGAGCACTCTACTCACAGGATGCGGGTTCGAGGTCGTCCTTTCCCCCCCGTCCACTTCTGAGATCCAGGAGCTGGGATCGAGGTCCGTGATGTCCGAGAACATATGCTTCCCCGCCAAACTTGTCAATGGGCATATCAAGAAGCTTGCTTCGATGGGAGTCGACCGGATCTTCCTTCCGGTGGTCATCTATGAAAAGGAGGAGTTCGAAGGCGCCCTGAACACCTTCAACTGTCCCATCGTCTCGGGGTATCCGGACGTTGTCAGAAGTGCGGTGGATCCCACCGGAAGCCACGGTATTCCTTTCGATTCCCCGACAGTATCCTTCAGGAGCAAGAACCTGCTCAGGAAAGCCTCATGGAAGTACCTGAAGGAATTGGGTGTTCCCAGGAGATCCTTCGAAATGGCCTTCGAGCAGGCATGCGGGGCTCAGAACGAATACAAGAAGCATGTGAGGGAAAAGGCATCGGCCATCCTATCAAAGGCCCGTGAGGAAAAACGCCTTGTCGTTCTCCTTGTCGGCCGTCCCTACCACATAGACCATCTGATCAATCACAAGATCACGGAGATGATCTGCAATCTGGGAGCGGATGTTATTACTGAGGACTCCGTGCCGCAGGAGGATAGAGAGATAAAAGGGATAGGCGTCCTCACCCAGTGGCAGTATCCGAACAGGGTCTACAAAGCAGTGCAGTGGGCTACCGGCCAGGAGAATGTCGAGGTGGTCCAGCTGAACTCGTTCGGCTGCGGTCCGGATGCACTGGTATGTGACGAGGCAAGGACCATACTCTCCGAAGAGGGGAGGAACCATACACTTATCCGGATCGATGAGGTATCCTCACCGGGTTCCATAAATCTCCGTCTCAGGTCAATGATGGAATCCATCGAGAAGAGGGGACTAGGAAAGAGGTTCCAGCCCATTAGAAGAAAGACGACACCTCCGTATTCAGAGCAGGACCGAAGGAAGAAGATAATCGCCCCCGACATGTCGAGGTTCTACTCTCCGATGATAATCTCCGCCCTGAAGCAGCAGGGTTATGAAGTCGATATACTTCCTCCGGCGGACAGGGAGTCCGTCGAGGTGGGGTTGAAGTACTGCAACAACGAGATCTGCTATCCAGCCATCATAGTCATCGGTGACATATTGAAAGCCCTTCTTTCGGGCAAATACGATCAGAAGGAAGTTGTGGCGGGTATCACTCAGACAGGCGGACAGTGCAGGGCCTCGAGCTATCTATCCCTGTTGAACAAGGCACTTACCACCGCAGGTTTCGATGATGTTCCGATAGTGACATTGACGACCTCCAACCTCCCTCTCAACTATCAGCCCGGGATGAAGATCAACATGGTCAAACTCCTGAGAATGGGGGTCCAGGGGGTTCTCTTTGCCGATTCAATAATGCAGATGTACTATGCCACAGCTGTCCGGGAGGTTTCGAAGGGGGAGGCGGACAGGATCACGGACAAATACATCGACCTTGCCTCAAGGGCCATCGACCATGGCAGGGAGATGGAGCTCGTGGACCTTCTGGACAGAGCGGTTTTCGAGTTCAACCGGGTCGAGACCAACGGTGGTCATCTTCCGACCATCGGGGTCGTCGGAGAGATCTTCGTCAAGTACAATCCCTTCGCCAATTACAACGTCGTCGACTGGATGGTCAATCATGGGATAGAGGTCATTGTGCCTCCCATCTTCGATTTCTTTGCGCAGGAATTCCTGAACCATAGGTTCCACATCGAGAGCAACACCAAGAACAGGAACATGAAGTACTGGATCAGCTACCCCGAGGAATGGTATGCAAGGTATCATCTGAGAAAGTACGAGAAGGCCAGGATGAAGTTCAAGCATTACAGGAAGAACCACTATATTGGACACCTCTCGAAGAACGCAAAGGATGTGGTCTCCATGGTGGACCAGTTCGGGGAAGGGTGGTTGATACCTGCCGAGATCGGTGCTTTCGCCGAGGACAGCGTAAACCATGTCGTCTGCCTCCAGCCGTTCGGCTGTATATCCAACCACATAATCGGGAAGGGAGTCGAGAAGGCTCTCAAGGCCAAATATCCCGACCTTAACGTCCTTTACCTGGATATGGATGCGGGCTCTTCCGAGGTGAACCTTTACAACAGGCTGAGCTTCATAGTCCGATCGGCCAGGGAGGACCTGGTAAGGGCCGGATAAAGAAGATGTGGTACGGAAGTGGACGATTGCGATACCTTTTTGAAGTCGTCATGACCTTCCCCACGAACTGGGGCATTTCTCCATTATCAAGAATATACTGGAGGTTCGACAATGCGCTTGAAGGAGCTTCTTGTAGTGATCCCCCACAGCGGGATCATCGTTCCCGAAGAGATAGACCCTGACAGTCTGTCCGAAGATCTTCCATACATGATGAGAAACCTGGACTGGTATACTGATTATCTTTACGATCTTCGGGACATCCTCGAGAACAAACAGGTAACCTTCCCCTACTGCAGTCTGCTCCTGGAAGCGAACCGCCACCCCGATATAATAGAGGATTGCGTTCCGCTAACGGATGTTCTCGGTGAGAGCATCTACAAGAGGAGAAAAGGACCCAGCGAAGCGCTGAGGAAAGCCCTTGCGGAAAAATATCTCATACCTTTCCATGAATCCATTACGAACAATATTGCATCGGGAGCGGACTTCTTGCTCGAGGCCCACTCGACCATAACCGCCAGAGGGGTCAATGAGAACCAGATCGAACTAATGAACTTCCAGCATTCCCGCCTGGATGAAGGACCTGTTCATTTCTCTCCCCCCATCTTCATCGAGACGTATGCGGAGGAATTGAGGAAGAGACTGCCGGAGGTCGAGGTAACGGTGAACACCTCGCAGTACCACAAGGTGTACGGTCATATCTGCGCCGGCCATTCCGTGAACGCGATCAGCAGGATAGGAAAGCGGGTTCCTGGTATCGTGCAGGAGACGAACCAGAAATTGTACATGAAGGAGGACGGGAAACCGGACATCGTCGCCATCGAGAAGCTGCGAAGAGCTTTTGCGGGAGCTCTATATCATACCCTCATGAAAGTATGGAAGCATGGTTGGGCGAACAAGGTTCTGGACCTGCCCTCCACTAGACAGACATACGATTTCGATTGCGGTGCAAAATCGCTGCAGACATTACTGGCCTATTACGGAATAGATATACGCGAGGACGTTCTCATGAAGGAACTCAGGATATCGAAGGTCGACGGATCAAGCATAGATTCCATAATATCGTTTGCGGAAGGCAAGGGTTTCACCGTGGAAGCCAAGGAGAAGATGACCATCGAGGATATCAAGCAGAGCATCGACGAAGAGCATCCTGTCCTCGTACTACTCCAGGCCTAGGCAGAAAGGAAACTTGCGAACGCTGAATGGCGGAGAAACCTCGATGACGGTCATTACGCATTGGTCGTGGGCTACGGAAAGGATAGACTTGTATTCGAGGACCCTTCGACATTTCACAGAACATGGCTTGGCAACAGGGAATTCATGGACAGGTGGCATGACCAGAATCCGAGGAATAAAAAGATCATATCACGTTTCGGAATGATACTACTAGGGAAGGAACCGACCGGGTGCTCGATCATACATATGGATTGAAAGAGGCTCAAAAATGAAGGATCCCGTGTTCTCTCACCCCACATGGTGAGAAAAACTGCCCTTATTATCTCCAGGTTCATCTCCTCTCGAATACACCTGCGAAGAAAGGATACCCCAGCACGGGCCCCCATATCTCTGAGTACGACTTTCGAAGTTCCCGCCTCTTCCATATCTCATCTTCGGTATTTCTGTTCAGATTGCAGCCGGAGGGGGCTCTCCACAGAGGTGTCAAAGCGTTGAAAAGGAATGCCTGGGGCCGCATCTTCGGGAGCTGATGCTCTATGAAAATGAACTTACCCCCCTTTTTCAGTACCCTTATACCTTCCGAGATCACCACCGCAGGATCTTCCACGGTGCAGAGTATCAAAGTCGATACCACATTGTCAAAGTAATTCGATCTAAAGGGGAGCTTCTCTCCCACACCAATCCTTGACCTCAGGCATCTTCCTCCTTCGACACCCCAACCACCACTTCTCGCCTTCCTGTGAAGATACCTGATGTTGTCGTGTGATGGGTCAATTACAGTAACGCATTCGACGCTTTCGGGATAATATCCCAGATTCACTCCCGTTCCAGAACCTATGTCAAGGACACGTCCCTTCAAACCCGACAGCAGCTTTCTTCTCCTTCTTCCGAACCAGATAGTCTCCATAGGTGCCAGAAAGATATCGTATGTACGGGGCTGCCTGTCAATGGTGTATGTTCTTGTCATGATCTTCAATCTGAGAACTGGGACCCGCACTTGGGGCAGTACTTCCATTCCTGCTCGGAAGGATACTTGCAGACAGGACAGTAGGAGCTTGCCTTCTCCTTCTCCTTGATAAATTTCTTTTTGATGTCATTGATCATTATCTTCCTGTCTATTGAACCCGGGAACTGGTAGAATATCAGACCCATGGCTGGAACGAAGGCCATTGCGATGGATGCCAGTATGAAGGAGTACCTCCAGACGGGGGTTGTGTACTCATCCTTCAATATGTCCGGAAGGAAAGTGAACAGGACGTTCAGAACGATCATCATCCAGAACCATACCATCATCAGGGAGAACATAAAACGCTTTTTTCTGGCCTTGGAGATCAGGGAAGAGATGGTAAGGGTTACTGCGAAGGCGTAGTATATCCATGTCAGACCGAAGAGGAAGGTCTTCAGCGTATCGCTGTAATCCAGGGTTTCGTTCGGGTTCTCGAAATTGAAGTTCTTGAACGCCAAAAACAGAATTCCCAGGGTGAGGAACAAACAGATGTTGTAAAGCAGAACTCCTACTCTGTTCATTATGGCCATGGTTCCCACCAGCGATATGGATAAAAGATACTGGTTCTTAACGTTTTGTTCGTATTCCATCTATGGATCCAAGCCCCTTTTAAATGTCCTTTCGAGAGCTTCGATCAGTCTTGGAATATGGCCCTTCGTACGGACGATCAGTTCGTTCCCCCTTCTCACCCACGGGCCCATGCATTTTTCGAGAGTATCCCTGTCGATCCCGTCAATGGGCACCTCCATCCTCTCCGTCCCCAGCATCTCGACGACCACACCCCATGGAACAAGATTACCATTGGAGCCCAGCTTCACGGACCTGATGGTGGAGAACTTCAGGCTGCTTTCCTGGGCGATGCTCCTCAACATCGCTCCGTATGAGATGTCCCTCGCTCTAACATGGACCAGCAGGGGCTGGACCAGAAGATGGAGCTCACCTTCCCCATCCCATCCGCTTATTGCTTGCATCATCTCATCCTTGGAGATCGTTCTGTGCCATTTGCCTATTATGCAGGACCCTGGTTTGTCCCCTGTACGAGGTACCGATATCAGCTGGAACCTCCCCGAACACGAGGAGGTTGTCACAAGATCATCAATCGAATTTATTGAATTAAGAAGCGGCATTATATCCTCGTCCACGAGGCCAAGTGATGCCGCTTCGTCAAGTTTTCTTAGGGTCTCTGACCTGATATCGCTCATGGACCCCGAACACCTAACTGTCTCAAATCTGCTTCGGCTCGGGAGGTATCTCGTTCCCCTCGTCCTTCATCTCGCTCAGACCTTCGTTCTTCTTGTGAAAGAAAGCGAAATAGATGACAACGGCCAATATCACGATGACCATCAGGACCAGTATTATTATGATCCATGCCATTCCGGCATCCTCATCGTCCGAGGCCTTTCCCTTTACCTTCATATCGATGGGCTGCTGCTCAATTTCAATACCAGCGTCGTCCTTCAATCCGTCAAAGTAGAGGGTTGCTGTTCCAGAGAGTTCCATGGGCTCCAGGTCCACCAGGATGCTCTTCCTGTCCCCAGAAAGCTGGAAAGCTGCTTCCTTCACCTTGCCGTCCAGTTCGAGCTTCAGGGTCCCGCTGTTCTTTGCAGAATTGAAGGACTCCATGGATATGGGCTCCGAGAACTCGATCCGAATGGTAGAATTCCACATGACCTTATCTGCCGCACCGATGGAGTTCCC
>JBLIRF010000049.1:0-10893 GCA_049472175.1 Thermoplasmatota archaeon | reverse complement strand
ATACGTACGAGGTCGACCTTTACGCTAAGAAAGAGTTCAGCGGAGAACACAACAGCAGGATCAGGTATATAAACGTCCAGACCGGAGACCCGATCACGGGATACCTGTCCATCTCATCCTGTGCCGAGAACAACGACCTCGATTCATATGACAGCAATGTCTCTTCCCAGGACACCCAGGGATGGTTCGACTTCTCCAGTTCCAAAGGAGAGATCAAGCTATTTTTCACAGCTCCAGGACTCTACCCCGGTATGGACCTCTATCTGTCCTCCGGCCATATCATCAACGATACAGAGATGGATATTGAGATACAGATCGATACCTCGTTCATGGTCCCCGTCGAATTGGAGGTCTGGAACTCCACCGGTCCTGTTGACGGTGCAACGGTCCATTTCAATATCGATGGATATACGGACCTCTGGAACTACCGGGTGAATCCATACCACACGACCGATGCCTCCGGGAAAACCTCCATCCACCTGCCTTCTGGAGGTATCCATTCGGTCGATGTGGCCCCGTTGACCATCCCGGTATGACAATTGATGTGGATACCAACGGTCCCGGACCATACCGTGTCAACTTTACCATCCCTGATCTTCAGAATGACCCACTGCCCCCTCTTACTAATGTTAATTTCACCGTTCTGGACGACCTCACCGGACTCGCGGTCCCAAATGCAAACATCATATGTTGGGGGTATTTCGGGGATACGTACATACACTTCTCGGACAAGACCGGAGATAACGGGGTCTGTTCTATGGACCTCTATTCAGGGATGACATACAACGCCATTAATGCATATGTCAACATGGGAACTGCAGAGCTCCTTGACATGACCTTCACGGAGGAAGGACCGAACGATGTCACCATGCGATTGACAAGACGTTACTATCCGGAGAGGACCTGGGCAGAAGACCATTATCTGATCGTCAAGGACGAGGATGGCCAGCCGGTACCAGGCGCTACCATTTATGTCGTTGGTAACTTCAGCAGCAGTGATTCCTATTCCATCGAATTGGTTTCCGACATGGAAGGAAGGTTAGATTTTAAGATAATGCCCGAAAGCGAGGTCCATGTATATACCTATCAGTACCTTTCGAACGGTGAGCTGAACCCCTGGGCAATGCAGAGAACCGTGCTGAAGGCGCATTCCGGTCAACAATATATCGGTGATGTCATCGTTCATGAGAGGCCCGCAGCCACTGCCGTTACGGGCGTCATCCGCGACGCAAGTACCCTGGCCCCGATCAGGAACCAGGAGATCAGGGCACATTCGGTAAAACCGCTTCCGACCGAACCGTCCAGGGGCATGATGATGATAGAGGAGTACTATATGGAAGGTATCGACTACATGGACCTATGGAGAATGAGCAACGCTGACGGTTTCTACAGGACCTACGGCATCGATACAGTGATGTTCGAGGTGGACCGCATCGGCTACTTCACCTACAGAGAAGAATATTCCCTTGGGGCCGTAAGGTCAGGGTTCCTTCACGATATCCTGCTGGATCCGCTCCCTGGATCAAAAGCATGGCTCAACGGAACTCTTTTGAACCAGGATGGAGAGCCCATCCCGGGGGAGCTCAACATAACGGACATCGATCACCCTGGAATGGCAGGATATGACCTCGTTATCGACGGGACCGGTGCTTTCAGTATACAGCTGTGGCCGAGCACCTACCGGCTGAGGTTCTTCAACGAAACGCTTTCGGACACTTTGGATGCGGTGGTGCCAGAGGAGGGCGTCAACGGACTCGAGCTCAGTCTGATACCACGGTGCCTGATACACGGAAGGACCGTTGATGGAGAAGGCACCCCCATTGAAGGGATCAACGTCACATTGGTGGTTGAACCCGATGAGAGCCTCTTCGGGTGGTCGATATCGGACAGCGGGGGGAACTTCTCGTTCACGGTCCCCGCAGGCACATACAGCATCATCATAGGAATGTCGGAACTTTATGACAGTTACAGGGTCAACGACATCGTGGTGGATGGCTGGGTGGACTGGTTCGCAATGCTGTATCTCAACGCCCGCACCCAGGGGGACGTTCTCGGAACCGTTCTCGGTTCCTCCGGGCCTTATACTTCCGGGGTCCCCCGGGCCGTGGTGGAACTCCTTGATGATGGGATTGTAGCCTACACTGCCACGGCCGATGGAAGCGGCCGGTTCGAATTGAACCTTGTAGATTACGGCACATATGACCTGAGGGCTTCCCCTCCGGAGTCCCTTATGCCCCTGGAGGGCATACGCTCCGGGTACCTCGAGAACATCGTTCAGGATATCGTGGTTTCCAGCCACCTCACTCAGGTGGACCCCCAACTGACCTACGAGGAACACGCATCTCCGGGATACGTGAACGTCACCTGCACTTCCCCAAATGGCACCGGGGAATACCTCGATAAGCCCGTCATGGTCACCTTTTCAAGGGAGATGAACCGCACGGCAGTGGAGAACTCCATCTTCATTTCCCCCGAGGTTCAGAGCCTTTCCTTCATCTGGGGTGACTGGGGCACTGTAATTACGGTCCTGCACGACGAATTCGAACCCAATACGACCTATACCGTTACCGTGGGTCTGGGAGCCGTCTCTTCGGAAGGCTGGCCTCTGTGGGGGAACGCACCTTATACCTGGGAGTTCACCACCGGTAACGGAACGGACCCCTGGACCATATTCTCTGCAGAGGTCGATCTCCAGGGAATGAACCTTTCCGTCCTCGTCAATGCTCCCACCAATCTCTCCATCTGGATCTGCATCATGGATTCAGGCTACTTCATGCTGACAGAGGGAGGGATAGGAAATTACACCCTGGAGCTTGACGAGACACATTTCGAACCGGAAACGACCTATGACTACTTCTTCACTGACAGCTTCAACGGCGATGACAGGGCACCCGAGTTCAAGGGGACTTTCACTACCCCTGAGGGCTCCATAGTGGAGTTGGAGTGGAAACTGACAGAGGCGACAGTTACCGTGCTGTCCGGGGGCGACTGGAAGGTTAGGGCAAAGGGCAATGAAGGACTGACGGTCTACCTGATCATAGACGGGATCGGGTCCTTCATCCTGCAGGAGACAGCTCCCGGAGATTACAGAGCGAACATATTGTCCGAGAATTTCGCCAGGGGGAAGACCTACCACTATCATTTCTCGGACAGGGAGGACGGACCCGATCTTGCACCCCAGTTCGCCGGATCGGAAAAGGACCCGAGGGGGCCCACCACGGTGAGCGATACCATTCCTTTGATATTGATCTGCCTGATAACACTGGTCATGATACTCCTGGTCGCAGGACTCGTGATCCTGGTGGTCGTCCTTGCTGCAAGGCGCAAGGACAGGGAAGGTCTGGAAGAGGAATGATCCCTTCCCCGCCATACAGGCCGGTGAAGGTCCTCTCGTTCTCATTCGGCAGGAGGATCATTTCCGGAAGATGGTTCTTCACCCGTTATGGACCCACTATCGATCTTGCTGCGGTGGTAAACCGAAACGATCCCGACGATGATGGCTGCGGCAACAAGGACCATTGCGGTTATCAGTATCACAAGCAGCAGCGGTGACGAGGATCCTTCCTTTTCATGCTCATCATCGTCTCCCGTCTCGTTGAGGGGTGCAACGACCAGCTCGAAATTGTCCTGGACCCATTCCCCCGCATTGTCCGTGACCTTCATGGTGATAAGATGATGTCCGGGTATCAGGAACAGTTGGACTTCATTACCGCTCCCCAGCTTTCCGGTGATGTTCGAGAACCATTCGACCACATGCTCGTCATCCGTATCGGGGTCGACAGCCCAGCCTGCCACTTCGTAGACCTTGCCGCCCTCGGTCCGATATTCTCGATCGATCCTGTGGTCCGGGTCCGTGGGAGGATCGTTGACGTTCTCCACGACTATCCTGAGCTCGTCCGTCACGCTCTCGTTCCCGTCCGAGGCCGTAACATCGATCCTAATGGCTCCGAACCAATCCAGCGGTGGTTCTATCCTGATGGTATCGTTATCCATCACTTCGGCCCCGATCGAAGGTTCCACCTGAATCTCATACCTCATCACATCGTTGTCAATATCGGCGAACCATCCTGACAGGTTGAAAAATACAACCGTATCCTCATCCATGAAAAGCGTCCAGGGCGACCTAGAAACATGGGGGGGGTCGTTCGTGTTCAGGACTTCCAGTACATACTCCCTGACATCCTCTCCTCCGTTCCCATCCTTCACGGTCACTGTAAGGTTGTAATATCCCACATCCTCGTCCCCGGGGGTTCCGGTGACGATTCCCGTCCTCCTGTCCAGATCAAGGAACGGTGCATCCGTTATCATGCTCCATGTAAGAACATCAGCGGTCGGGTCCTCGTCCACTGCCCTGAACTGGAAGATATACCTCTCGTTCTCGATGGATACGTTCATCGCCTCCGTGATGATGCGTGGTCTGTCATTGGTATTGCTGACCTTGATAAGGACCTCTCTGGTACTCATGTCCCACCCATCATGGACCCCGAAGGTGAGGATATGGTTCCCAACATCCTCGTTCAGGGGGAGGAATCTGAGATCCCCCGTATCATTATCGAAGATGAAAAGTCCGATCTCCTCGGTGAACAGGTGATATTTCAGTTCATCCTCCGGCTCCAATACGTCCTCCCCGATCACACGGAAATGTAATTCGCTGTCCTCCGGGCATGTAATGACATCTCCCCTGATATCGGGTCGGGGATCATAGTATGTCCACAAATCCGGGGGCAGTATGAGCGGGGGGTCGTTCACTGGAAGGACATCCAACCTTACGGTTGTGTTCACCTCGGAACCACGCTTGTCCCTTGCCCTTATCTTCAGGTCCAGGGTCCCGAACCAGTTCTCTGCAGTCTCGATCATGAACGTCCCATTGGCCATCAAGGCAATACCTATATCATCGTACTGGAGAGGGCTTTCAGGACCTATCCATATCCAGCCGTCATCCTTCCAGACATCGAACTCCAGCTCGTCACCATGAGGGACGTTCTCATCATAGAACAGACCGGTTTCAGGCCTCTGATTACCGTCAAGGTCGAGATATCCCGCTTCCTGGTCCTCGAGCATTGAAAAAGCTTCAAGCGGGTTCATGATCACCGGACGATCGTTCACATGGTCGAACGCGTTGAACCCGAAGCTGAACCGGTGCTCGGTTACTTCCTTCACCTGGTCCAGGAGCGGTGAGTATGTCTCGACATGGACCGTTTCGGTCTCCATGTCGAACGTGAGCAGCCTGAAGAACCCCTCGCCCCCTCCAGTATTCATCTGGAAGTTCGTCATCATCTGGTAGACCGGGTTCCCGTTCACACCTCTGCTGACAAGCCAGCCCCATTCATAAAGGACATGTCCGGAGAATACGCACATGATGTTCCTGTGGAGCTTTACCAGTTCCTGCCAGATATCCTCTCCTGTAGCGGCCCCATCCGGGCTGCTCGCGACACCGTAGTCACCGCCAAGGGTCGTCATCCTCATGTCCGCCACCATGTAATTATGAGTGACAATGAGAACAAGTCTGTCGGGATGGGCTTCTATCACATCATTGGCCCATCCAAGGACAGCGTCCCTGGGAGCGAACTCGAGGGCCATCACGAGCCATTCCCTGCCTCCTGCGGAGAAGAAATGATATGTGTTCTCCTGATGGCCTTTCTCGAAGGCCCCGCCCCAGGAGGTCCAGTTCTCGATCGGTCCGGAGGGAAAATAGTCATTGAGATAGGTATCCCGATTGGCGGTCAACCCGTTGGGCCCGAGGTCATGGTTGCCAGGATTGAGGGTGTAGGGGACGCTTCCATTGAGTATATACATCGCTCTCGAGGCATTGTGCCACTGGGGGTGGTTATTGTTGTTCGTGATGTCCCCCTCATGGAGGACGAATTTAATGTTGTACTCCTCACTGTGATCAACAACCCACTCGGTCATGTTGATGTAGGTCTCCGGATAGTACATCGAATAGATCTGAGTGTCCGGAAAGACGGCGATGGAGAACTTGGTATCCGGGTCGATCACCCTGTTCACGGGTTTGCTCTCTTCATCCCCCGTTACAAGCACCATTCCTGAAAGTAAGAGGAGCGACAATACAATACCAAAGTCAGAGAACCTTGACCTCATGGAACCTGCCCGATGGGAATTGGTATCGGAAGGATAAAAACATTCCCGGCACCGGCGGATATCCCGTTCGCGATCATTCGTCATATCACGCAACCGTTTTCTCAGCGCTTGATCTTTAACTGGATGTCGGATCCCGGTTCTCGTACGGGATCATCCCCGATCAGGCCAACCTATCCTCTCATTCCTCGAATGATCCACTAGCTCCCTAATACGATCCTCAAGTTCGGGATGGGTCGAAAGCAGCTCGGAAAGGAAACCTTCCTCCTCATCGAGGTCCAATCTTCCCGCGACAGCCCTGGCAACGGTCCTTCTATCGACCTTGTCCTGCCCTGTCCTCAGCTTTATCATGCACGAGACCGCATCCTCGATATCCCCGCAGGCCACAAGCCCCGCCCTGTCGGCGGAGTGCTCCATGGACCTCGACATCCTCCCGTTGAGGAACAGCATCCTGAACACCAGCAGAGGAATGTAGACGATCACGGGAATCCTGAATATACTGGAATCGAACATAGTCCTTATTGCGAAATGAAAGAGCTTTATGTGACCGAACTCGTGGCCCAATACGAATCTGAGCTCCCCTCTGTCCATTACATCGAGCAGGCCTTTGTGAAGGACCACCACCGGAGTGACGATCCCTCTAGTATATGCATTGATCTCGTTGCTCCCGTCGATATAGATCTCTGGAAGCCCCATCCCGAGTTTCGAAGAGACCTCGTTGCAGATGGCTTGGACCTCGGGCGTGTTCTCCTTGCTGACATGGGTGCATACCTCTTTGAGGTGGTTGTTGGCAACGGCCACCATCAAAAGCATCACGATTAAACCGATGAGACCCCAGAAGCAACAGACCCCGCCGGTCAGGAACCCCAGGACCAGGAATATCAGGGTGCCTATGATCAGTGCGATTGCAAGATCGAACCATTCCCCCGGATATCGAAGGCTTGCATTCGCCACCATGATAACAGAAAGGCCATGACCATCTAATAATAGGTTCCCCGCGGTCCGATCCGAACTGAACGGTCGGAGTCCTTATCGATCTCCTCTAGGACTACTTCGGCCTTTAAAATACACATGTGCATGTATTGTTAGAAGAACGAACCAAAATCGTTATAACCGCATGAAAATAGTGTTATTTCCATGGACGGACCCTACGTGATAAGCCGCTCGGAATACTGTTCTGAGGACGATAACAAACTCCCCGAAACCGTGATCTACAGGGTCGTTACCTATTTCTCGAAACCGGACCCCGACGGTCACCGGAAAAGGAAAAAAGATAAGAGGATCGTAAAGGACGATCCCGTGGACCGCTATTATGTATAGAGAAGATCAGCTCAGTCTCTCTATCTCGGCTTCCATCTCAGCGATGATCTCGTCTATGTCAGGGACTTTCCTGTGGGACGAGGTCGTATCCAGACCGTCGATCTCAAGCGAGGTGATCCTTCCAAGGTCGAGATGGACCTTGACCCGGTTGTCCATACTGCTGAGCGGGATCTCGGATATCGCTATCCTCAATCTCGACCTGAGGTCCTCCTTTCCCGAACGTTTTGAGAGTAAGCTTCCCGCTGGAGGGTTATGGAATTTATTTCTCTGCATAGTGCATCCCATGTGCAATATTGGAGTCTTTGATATAAAAAACTATCACAAGAAAGCATGATAATATTATCTTCTCATCAGGTCCTGCCCTCCCATGGTAAAGGTAATCTTTTAAATATCCTGCCCATAACGGACCCCGGGTGTCCCCATGGAAGAGCTTCACGAGATCGACCTTAACGAGTTCGTTGATTACCACCGGACCTTCCTCTCCCATGCAGGCGGAGAGGATGGAGTGTCCGTTCGATATTTCCTGAGCGATTCCGGAACACTCCACGCAAAGGTCCGTTTTGGCGAACGGTCCATGGGGCCTCCCGGACACGTGCACGGAGGAGCGATGGCAACGGTCCTCGACGAGGCGATGGGTATCGCATGCTTCTTCAAGATGCTGCCCGTCGTGACCATGTCCCTGAACATCCAATTCCTGAGAATGCTTCCGGTCGGAACCGAAGCCCATCTCGAGACCCGGGTGGAAGATGGCGAGGGAAGGGACGTCTCCGTCAGCGGCAGGTTGTTCGATCCCGGGACCGGAGAGGACTTTACCGTGGCAAGAGGGATCTACAGAAAACTGGAAATGGAGAGGTTCGGACCATCCTTGAGGAGCATCCTCTCCCGATCGAGGTGAACCTCACTCCTCGATGCTGTGATAGAGGGTCTCCACTAGGGGGTCTCCCTCATCATGTTCTGTCATCTTTTCCTCATCATCGGAATTCCTGACCAAGAGGATGACGGCTCCGATGAGGACGAGCATGAAGATCACTGCTACCAAGATCAATATGGCATAGAAGACCCCGGACCTGTTGTCATATGCGTCATCATCCTCTATGTCATCGTCATCAGGTGCCCCCCTTTCCCCCACCTCTATTGATATGTTCCTTGTCTGGATAGCGCCCCAGCTGTCCTTTACCGTTACAGTGACCCGGAAAGTGCCAGTTGAACCGAATACATGCCTCAACTCCTCTCCGGGCGTCCATATCCCAGCTCCGCTTCCGTCCCCCCAGTCGACGGTATAGGTCAGCTCCTCACCGTCAGGGTCCGCGGCTTCCGTGACCGTGAACACTACTTCCTCGTTCACGTAAAAAGGGCCCTCGGTCTGGATACCCAGACCCGTCGGAGGTCTGTTCACGTTCAGAACCGTTACGACGAGCTTGAACACAGCCCAGCCGTCCCGATCAGGGCCAAGCACCCATCCCATGTCCAGCTCGAACACCTCCGAGGCGTTCCTGACCTCTATGCCGGTGATAACCGCCGACCTGCCGTGCAGATCGATGATGGTGGGGGGTGGAATGCCCGGGTCGCTAAAATGAATGACGTATGCCTCCGGGGCATTCTGGAAAATGAAGTGGACAGTGATCTCATCACGCTCTGCAATTGTGATCTTCACCTTCTCACCGTCGAAGGGTACGGAGAGGTTCTCGCCGTCGAAGTATAGTCCAAGGAAAGCCGGTTCAGGCGGCATGATCACACGAACCGTCAGCGGAATATGCTGAAGGGCAGAGCCGTTGTTGTCAGTTATGTTCAAGAAAGTGGTGATGAGGTCGATATCGTGGTAGGACTTCATGATCAGCATCCCGCCCTGAAGAACCAGGCCGTAGCTCGGTCCTTCCAGTCCGATGTATGCTTGGTCACCGTCAACGTCGGACCATTCGACCTCGCCCATGAAGGGCTCCCCCAACTGAAGTTCGAATTCGAAACCCTTCTCGCCGGGTAAATGGCGGGTCCCGTTCGCGACAATGGCGTCTATCGAAGGCGCGTCATTGACCGGCCTGACCTCCAAGACCACATCGAAGTGGTACGTTTCTGTATCATCCTCTGTCTCCCAGAGACCGTCCTTTCCGGGACCCCATACGGTTCCTTCGAACACGAGCCTTCCGGACCAGTTGGCCCCGAAGAGGGGAGATGGGATGAAAGAGACCTTTCCTCCATCCATTATAGGAACCCACTGAGAGCTGTACGACGGGGGGGAAAGATCGAATGCAAGCCCGTGGCCGTCAGGGTCCCATATATAATTATCAAGATCTAATGCATCATACAACGGTTCGTCCTCATTTGCCAATATCGTGGGTATCGTTCCGTTGAACTCTACGGGCAGGTCGGGCTCCGTTACCTTGATCCCTTCGAGGTCCCAGTAACCTCTGAGCTCGTTGTTGGAGTCGCTGATCTCCAGCATATCATCATCCGGATCTATCTTTATGAACACCTCGCCGAACCAGGGTTCATACCATACGGTCAGATCGATGTCCATGATGGAAGGTTGTATACTGCCAGGTGCCGGGATGGTCACATCGAGTGCACCTCCGATATGTCTGAGGCCTCCGTCCAGGTCCTCATAGAGGAGGATATCGAACCTATCAGCATCCATGGAGCCTATGTTATGGACCTTCACGGTCACCGTTCCGTTCTCCTTGTCCACCAAGACCTCGTCCCCTGCGTCGAATGCGGGGTCCGGTATGAGAGGGCGGAGCCCAGAACCTGCCTGAAGCTGCTCGATGGACACCAGGTACCCCTTGCCCCCGGGCAGTTCGAACGACACCTTCTGTCCTCTGTTCAGGTAGGTGAAATTGACGAACTGGACATCCCTTTCCCTGACCCCGTCCCCGTTCTCATCCGGTCCTCCTACTAGCCGGTACCTCCCACCGACCTCCAACGCCCACGGGAGGATCGCTGCCTCCCTGCCCCCCTCGAAGAACCCGTAGAAGCTGATGTTGGCCTTCCTCGAATTAGCGTCCCTGACCATGGCGGCGAAGTCGCGCTCCAGCCCCGAATAGGTGAACAGCGGTGCAAGAAGGGCGCCTCCGATGCTCCCTCCCGTGAATATTAGAAAGGGGTTCGCCACACCGATGAAGAGGGCCCTGTCGGTGGCCGAAGCCTCCGTGGTCATCAAAGGATAGCATTTCCTGATGTAATGATAGCCGTCCTCGCAACTGTCCACGACAGTTGGAGGCCTCCAAAGGGTTGAGCTCGGTCCACCTCCAGGTAGGCCATACTTGTCCAGTATGTTCTGGTAGGTCGAGACCGCATTTGTTCCAAGTATGCTTCCCGCCCATTTACGGGTCCCGGCATCAGGCCTCGGGTCAGGATCGTCCAGGTATTCCTGAGCTATTTCGGCCTCGAGCCTGAGCGGTTCGAGGAAGGTAAGGTTCCTTGTGGCATCGAAGGCTGTCTCGAGGAGGGTCACGATGTATGATCTGTAACTCTGCGGGGCCC
>JBLIRF010000048.1:0-10981 GCA_049472175.1 Thermoplasmatota archaeon | reverse complement strand
GACTGCCTGTCATAAGGGAAGGGAGGACCGAGTATCGGGTGGGTCCGGATGAGTTCGCCTCGCATATGGAATCCTACTGGGAATACGGGGTCAATATCATCGGAGGCTGCTGCGGTACAAAAAGGGAGCATATAGAGAAGCTTCGCACGCTCCTTTCAGGGAGACCGCCAGTTGAGAGGGAGATAGCACCCCGTTTCGCGGTTACCTGTCCGGGGAGGATCGTTGATTTTGACGGGTTCGTTGTCATCGGGGAAAGGATAAATCCGGCGGGGAGGAAGAGGATGAAGGCCGTCATGGCGTCAGGTGACATCAAACCCATACTGATCGAAGCTAGGGAACAGGTGAAGGCGGGGGCATCCATCCTCGATGTGAATTTCGGCGATGAGAGATCGGTCCCTATCGAGTTCATGGAGAGGGTCGTTCTCGAGATAACCTACGGTCTGAACATCCCTCTTTCCCTGGACGTTCAGACCGTGGATATTCTGGAAAGATTGACAAGGTCATATCCGGGGAGACCGCTTGTGAATTCATCGACTTCGAGGCAGGAGGAACTGGTCGAAAAGGCGGGGATCATCGGCAGGTACGGCGGCATACTGATAACTCTTGCCATGGGCAGGCACGTCCCAAGGGACTTCGAAGAAAGGAAGGCCAATATTGAAAGTGCCCTTAAGATAATGGACGGGATCGGGATCGACAGGCAAAGGATCCTTTTCGACCCGATAGTCCTGTCGATGGGTGCTGGAGCGGACCCTGTTCATACTCTGAGAACGATCGATCACCTCAACAGGATGGGGTTGTTTTCCGTTTACGGTCTGTCGAATCTCTCGTTCGGGATGCCGAAGAGGAGCTTTCTGAATTCGGCCTTTCTTGTGCTTTCCGTAGAGAAGGGATTGAGGTCGGCCATCATGGACCCCCTCGACGAGAACCTTATGGGATCTCTGGATTCTTCCCTGATGATATTCGGGAGGAAGGAGCTCCCCTCCTCGGAGCTCGCGGATGTCGAGGCCACCACAAGGCTGATCCTTGATGGGAGGAGCGATGAATTGTTGGCCATGATAAAGGACAGAGCGGCGCAGAGCGGGATCAACAAAGTGGTCAATGAGGATCTCAAACCCGCGATGGAGGATGTCGGTGAACTGTATGCAAAAGGCAGGATATATCTTCCACAGCTGATCAGAGCCGCAGAGACCGTGAAGCCTTCCTTCGAGTATATCGACACCCTGATCGACCCGCATGAGGAAAAGGAGACCTTCATGATAGCCACCGTCAAAGGGGATATCCATGATATCGGAAAGAATATCGTGGCGGCGATAATAAGAGGCTCGGGCTACAGGGTCATCGATCTTGGAAAGGATGTCCCAGCAGATGTGATCGTCCAAGAGACCGTCAGGAACGGTCCGATAGCCCTTGGATTGTCGGCGATGATGACAACGACCGCCCCGAGGATAAAAGAGGTTGTGGACCTGCTCAGGAAGAACGGCTGTAAAGTGATGGTGATCGCTGGAGGCGCATCATTGAACGAGGATGCCGCTCGCAGCCTGGGGGCGGACCACTACTCGAGGGATGCTGTGGGTGCCATCTCCATTCTGAAGAGGATATCGAGCGGGCTCCCTGATACGGACTAAAAGACCATGACCTTCCTCGTGGTCCTGTAATGATGGACACGGAGCTCGGACCGTTTCCGGCGATCTGTCGTCATTATCCGAACATTATATGTTCCCTGTCAGCGTTCCTCGTGGTCAGGGGTGGACTGTTCCGGAGCCAATGGGGGTGCCCAAACATGGTTCGGAGGTTCCATGGAAGGTGTGGTGAATGGTCGGGAAAGCGTTCGACAGTAAGAAGTATCTCAAAGAGCAGTCAGAGGCCATCCTGAAGCGGGCCAGGCTTTTCGACAACAAGCTCTATCTGGAATTCGGAGGCAAGCTGCTCTACGACTATCACGCCTCCCGTGTCCTCCCCGGTTTCGATCCGAACGCCAAACTGCACCTGCTGTGTCAGCTGAAGGATAAGGTCGACATCATCCTGTGCATATTTGCAGGGGACATCGAGCGCAGGAAGGTCCGTGCGGACTTCGGCATCACGTACGATTCGGATGCTTTCAAGCTCATAGATGATCTCCGGGAACATGGCCTGGATGTTGCGGCCGTGGTCATAACCAGGTTCACCGGGCAGCCCGGCGCAGTGACCTTCAAGCGAAAGCTCGAGAACCAGAATGTCAAAGTATACACACACAGTCCCATACCGGGCTACCCGACGGATGTTCAGCGGATAGTCAGCGAGGAGGGTTACGGTACAAATGCCTACATCGAGACCTCCCATCCGCTGGTCGTGGTGACGGCCCCAGGTCCGAACAGCGGCAAGATGGCGACATGCCTATCCCAGGTCTATCACGATCACAAGCGGGGCATCAAGGCTGGCTATGCGAAGTTCGAGACCTTTCCCATCTGGAACCTGCCCCTGCGCCACCCGGTGAACGTCGCCTACGAGGCTGCCACAGCAGACCTGAAGGACGTGAACATGATCGACCCGTTCCATCTCGAGGTCTACAACGAGAAGGCCGTCAACTACAACCGCGACGTCGAGGTGTTCCCTCTTCTCCGCCGGATCCTTGCCCGCATCTCGAACGATCAGATGGGATACAGGTCTCCCACGGACATGGGCGTCAACCGGGCCGGATTCGCCATCATCGACGAGAAAGCGGCCGCCGAGGCCTCGAAACAGGAGCTCCTGAGGCGTTACTTCCGATACGCCACGGAGGTCGCACTCGGTCTGGCAGAACAGGACTCTGTCAGCAGGATGAACGTCCTGCTGGAGGAGTTCGAGCTGAGACCCGAGGACAGGGCGGTGGTGGTGCCAGCACGCAATGCCGCAGAGGCAGCGGAAAGGAAAGGGGAGGGGGGAAATCGGGGCATCTACTGCGGAGCTGCAATGCAGCTTCCCGATGGAAACATGGTGGTCGGCAAGAACTCATCGCTGATGCATGCTTCATCCAGCCTTGTCCTCAACGCCATCAAACATCTCGCGGAGATACCAAAGCGCATCGACCTTCTGAGCCCGAACACCATAGCATCGGTTGCAAGCCTCAAGAAGGACATTCTCGGCAAGCCCACGATAAGCCTCGATCTCGAGGAGACCCTCATCGCTCTTAGCGCCAGTGCGACAACGAATCCGACCGCACGTCTTGCAATGGAGGAGTTAAAAAGGCTTGATGGATGCGAGGTACATCTGACGCATATCCCGGGTCCGGGGGACGAGAAAGGGTTGAGACAGCTCGGGGTGAACCTGACCTGCGATCCATTCTTCGCCACGAAAAAGCTTTTTACAGCATGATACCGTCGCCATTCTATATTCCCCCCACCTTTGGCAATGCTGATGAAAAGAGTATCTCTCCCGCAGAAGGCGGCCCCTCCACAACCGAACGAGGGACCTTATTCACTGTTATCCTTCCCTCCGAACCAGAAATTATAATTACGAACCTGCTAGTAGAAGCAAAGAGGCGAGCGGTAATGTTGCTCCGACATGTGTGGTCTCTATTGGTACTTCTGATATTGTGCTCTACGGGTCTGACCGTCCTGTGCGAAGGGCCGAGAGAGGCGGAAGCATCGAGGTCGGAGCAGAACTTCGACGTATATTCCCCTTCCGGTTTCCCCCCGATATCCATCGAGGGCGACTCATCGCTTCTCGAGAACGCCACACTGAACGGTTGGCCCGGGAGCGGGACCCAGGGGGACCCGATCATCATCAGGGGCCTGGACATTGATTCCAACGGCACACGCTACGCTTTCAGCATCGCGAATACGACCCTGCACGTCCTGTTCGAGGACTGTACGTTCAGCAATACCTCCCTTGTCAGCGATAACACGATATCCGGATTGAGGTCCAGCAACAACTCGATGATCTCCGTGGAAGGGTGCGTCTTCACGGCAACAAGGAACGGCATATATGCCCTGGACACTTCTTTGAACGTAACCGGTGCGAACTTCACATCGAACGCATTTTCGGGAATATGGGCATACGAGGCCCTGTGCGTGGTTATCAGCTGCAATTTCAGCGATAACCAATACGGTGTTTACCTCCAGTATTGCGGAGGTTCCGTGATAAAGGGCAGTAACTTCACCGGGAACCGCGAGGGTATCTATATCGTATCCTCTCCGGAGACTCTGATAGATGAGAATCTGCTGGACACGCATTTTGGGAACGGGATTTTCGTCGCGCAGTCAGATGAGACCATGTTGATGAACAATACCTACCTGGATAACGGGATCTTGGGCAACGGAAACGGGCTTTACCTTCGGGATTCGAACCTTCTTCTCGTAAATAACGAGACAATGGATGGGAATCGTGTGGGGATCTACCTCTATCGGACCACAGACTCCACGATCGGCAATTCCACAATAAAGAACTGCATGAGCTACGGTGTCCATCTGGCAAGCTCGGTCACTAGGTACAACATCACAGGGAATTACCTCCTGAACTGTCAATCTGGAATAAACATATACGGTGCCTCCACATCGAACTACAACACCATATACGACAATACGATCGAGAACTGCACACAGATCGGTGTCCAGATCAACGGTGTTCATCAGCAGAACAATATCGTGTGGAACACCGTCAACAACTGTTCCACAGGCATCAGATCATACAACTCCAGGACCAATTATATCAACAATAATCGGATAGATGGTTCCCCGGAAAGCGGGATCTACCTGTACTTCACGACATCCTCCGTCCTCCGGGGAAACAGCATCAGTGATTCGATCCTGAACGGTATCTCTCTGATAAGGTCGAGCGGGAACACCCTGAGCGATAATTCGATGACCTCCACCAGTTCGGGCGTGTACCTTGAGAATTCCAACACGAACATAATTATTGACAATGACATCGAAGATTCCCAGAGCGGGGTGGAGATAAGCTTCAGCGACGGTTCCATCCTCGAGGGTAACCGCATATTCGATTGCAGCTACGCGATCACCTGCAGGGGAGCGGACAGGGGAAGCATGGAAGGTAATTTCCTTTTCAATTCCATTCTTTACGGGCTGACCCTTTCCGAATCCAACGAGAACGTCATCTGCAACAATACCATAATGAAGAGCAAGTTCCACGGCCTGAACCTGATATCCTCCTCGAACAACGTTCTGTTCAACAACGCCCTTGCCTACAATAACAATGCTGGAGATGTCTACAACTCCTCTAAGCCCCAGGCCCAGGACAATCTGGACACAAACACCTATCACAGGGACGGAAGGGGCAACTACTGGAGGGACCTGACAGGTCCCGACCAGAATTTGGACGGGATAGTGGATACTCCCTATCGGATCGGGGGGCTCATGAACAGCGACCCCTTCCCACTGACCTCAACGGAGTTCAGGCTCGTGCCATCTTCACCGGTGGATCCGTCCTCGAGTTCCTTCCCGGGGTCCGTTTATATAACCTGGGGTCCACCGGGGGATGACGGCGGGGAACCCGTACTGGGATACAATATCTACAGGAAGAACTCCACCGGAAAGTTCCTGAATGTGGCGGTCAAGGATCCCGAAATGAACCAACACTGGGACCTTTCCCTGGTGAACGGGGAGACATATACCTACTATGTAACGGCCTTCAACAGCATCGGCGAGGGGCCTATATCGGACAAGGTCACCGCGACCCCTGATGACAGTATTCCGGTCATAGAGATACTCTCGCCATCCGAGGGTTCGTTCCTGAACGAGAGGGAAGTGATGGTTACCTGGAAGGCCTCGGACGAGGCGAACAATATCGAGGAGTTCCTGGTGAAGCTCGATGACGGATCATGGACATCCGCCGGCATGTCGAACGAGATGACCGTCGATGTTGAGGATAACGGGCCCCATATTATCTATGTACAAGCAAATGACGAGGCCGGCAATTACAACGTGGTATCCGTTAATTTCACCATGGACAGGGAGCTCCCGCTGCTTGAGATCATGGAACCCAGGGAAGGCAGCTGGATCAATGACACTTCCATATTCATCTCATGGTCGATGGAGGACCCTTTCTCGGGAGTTCATCACGTGGAGGCAAGATGGGACGACGTATACTGGATCGACAAGGGGCTCTCCGAGAACATGACGATAATGTACCTGGACGAGGGCATCCATACCATCTACATAAGGGTCGTCGACAATGCCGGCAACAGCGTCATGAAGGTGGTGAACGCCTCCATCGACATAACGGACCCTGAGGTGTGGATCGAATATCCCGGGACCGGTCATCTCACCAACAACTCCTCGTTCTGGTTCAGGTGGGTCGGCATGGACCTCCCCAGCAATACCAAGACATTCTCGGTGAAGGTGGACAACGGTACCTGGGTCGATCTAGGTGTGGTCTACAATACCACCGTCGACCTTGGCGGGTACGGGGCTCACGTGGTGTATCTCATGATCATCGATAACGCCGGAAACCGGGCCGTCACCTCGCTCGAGGTGTTCCTGGACTCCAGCGATCCCTATCTCCTGGAATACGGACCCGTTGGCGAGGGAGTGTACCCAGGCAATGTGCAGATCTATGCCTCTCTCTCGGAATTCCTGGACCCCAATAATATGGTATTCACCTTGAACGACACCCCCGGTACGGTCACATGGACCACCGATCGAAAGGCAATTCTCACTCCGATGGATGAACTCAGGTTCGGAACCCTCTACAAGGTGTTCATCTCCGGGACAGACAACGCGGGGAATATCCTCGAACCCTTTACCTGGTTCTTTTCCACAGACGACAGGGGTTATGTAAAGGGCAGGGTCCTGGACACTTCGAATTTCCCTGTAAAGACCGCAACGGTCTCCATTTCCGGGGTGAACCAGACAGGGGTGGACGGGGCCGGTAACTTCATGCTCACGATCTCCTCAGGAATGTGGTCTGTCATGATACAGGCACCCGGGTATACCCCGTATATCAAGGAGATCGAGGTAAGGGCGGGAGAGACCCACGATCTGGGACCCATCCGGCTCGAGGAGAGTGTGGATGTCGGTACGATAACAGGACGGGTCCTGGGCGAGGATGGAAAGACCCTTCTTGGGGTGATCGTCACCGTCGATAACGGGGACACCTCGACAACCCCGGAGAACGGTCAGTTCCATTTCACGGTCGAGGTTGGTATACATACGGTGTCGTTCACGCGAGACGGATACAGGAGGGTCGTCAGGGAGGTGAACGTCACCAAGGGCAGCATTGTCGACCTGGGAGACATAGAGCTCTCCCCCACGACCCCCTCCACAGAACCGGACAAGGATGGTCTGGAGCTTTGGCAGATGCAGCTCGCGATATTCCTTGTGATACTGGTGATCGGAATAGTGTTCATCTTCTTCATACTCCGGGGGTCCAGGGGCAAGGCAGGAAAAGAGGAAGAGGAATGAATACCGGAGATGATCTTGCTGGAGGTGCCGGGATGTCAGGTGAGAGGTGCCCTTTCTGCGGGGAGTCGTTGTACGATCATGATAGATATCTCTATTGCTACAGATGCTCCCGGCAGTTCAAGAGGAAATTGTTGGGAAGGGGGCTGAAGGAAGTTGAGAACACCCTCCAACGAGACCAGGCGAGGGCGATGTCACGCGGAAGGTGATCCGATGGTAATGGATGGGGTCATTTTCGATCTGTTCGGGACGATCATACCAAGGCCGGACAGGGTTGTGCATGAGGCCATGATGAGGGACCTCTCCTCCGTGGCAGGTGTTGACAGGAAGATATTCACCGATGCATGGATGGCCACTTACAGGGAAAGGATAACCTCTTTCGGTACGGATACCGACAGTTCGATGGAGCTCCTGCTCCATCATCTGGGTCTTCCACCTGAACATGAGGTCGTGGCTTCCATGACGGGGATATGGTACGATATGACCCAGTCCCATTTCCGGTTCTTCGATGACGTTCTTCCAGCATTTCGGGACCTCCGAAGGTCAGGACTGAGGGTCGGTCTTCTGACGAACTGCGGTCCGAATGTGCCGGATATCATCCGGAGGTCGGAGGTGGGCGGCTGCCTTGACAGTGCCACGTACTCGACCATGGAGGGCATCGCAAAACCGGATACCAGTATCTATCTTCGTGCATGTACCCGACTCGGGACCGAACCTATCAGGACCCTTTTCATAGGGGACGGGGACAATCGCGAGCTGTACGGGGCACGAAATGCGGGATTGACTGCGGTCAAGATAGACAGGGGCCGCATTGCCGGTGATTACAGGATACTGGATGATGAGATGTGGGACCCGACCATCGGTCATCTGCGGGACATCGCGGAGTTCGTTCAGGATATATGATCCACCCGATCGAACACCTGTCTTGCGTCATCTTCCTTCAGCTGGAACTTGCTGGCGAGGTCCTTCACGATCTCCTCATCGGACCGTCCGCTGCTCCTTGCCTTGGAGATCATCTCCTGTACCGGCTTCAAGAAGATCTCGTTGAACGATTCATGATAGAGTGCATCGGCGAAATCGGAGTTCATTCCGAGCTCTATCATCTTCTTTATGATCTCCTCCCGTGAGAGCCCCTGCTCCATGAGTTCGAACACCTGCTCCATGGCCGGTTTTATATAATAATCGAAGCTCACGGTGGTGAACAGTTCCCCGGCGCTTTTCTCGTCATATCCCTGGTCTATGAGCATCCCGATGATCTCGTCCTTGGTCTTTCCGGATTCGAGTTCGTCGGAGATCTTCTGCATGACCGGCTCGATGTGGAACTCGTAGTATGCTTCCTCGAAGAACTTCTCCCCGAGCTCCCTGTCCAGTCCTTCGATCTCGAGGTCCGATATTATCTCTTCCTTGGATGCCCCTGCCTCCAGCCTCTCCTTCATGTGCCCGATTATGGGCTGGATGTTAATCTCGTAGAAGACCTCCGAGAACATGTTCTCTGCCGTTGCATGGTCGACACCTCTGCTTTTCAGGAAATCGAGGACCTCTTCCTTCTCCTTGAAATCAAGGACCATCGACCTGACCTCGTTCATAAGAGGATCTATGACAGTGGCGTAATGAACCCGGGACACGGCATCGACGGCCTCTTCCTCTTTCATCCCTTCCTTTACAAGCACATCCACTATGGAGACCGTATCATTTCCTTCCTTTATGGAGCCGGAGATCCTGTCAACGAGTTCCTCCGGAAGGCTTTTCACGAGTTCGTTAATGCTTTCGCCGGTTGGCCCCCGATCTTTGTCTGTCATTGATAACGCTCCTTCCGGGCTCGAGATCGACTACCACATGTGGACTATGGATAAAACCTCTTCCCCTTGAAAGGAGTTGCGAAACGAAAACCTACTGCGAAGGTCCCATCTCGTCAACTCTTTTCAGTACGGGTTTGATACCGTTTTGGATGATGGAGAGGCCCAGCTTCCTCAGATCGTCCTTCGAGAGCGGTCCAAGGCCGCCTTCGTGATATTTTTTAAGCAACGCATCCTCGATCCCGAAATCCTCGAAGAAAGCATCCCATCTCTCGGCATCGCTCGTCAGCCATGGCTTGCCGAGTATGTAGTAGAGCTGAACGGACCTCCTGAGAAAGCTCCTCATCTTCTCGATCCCTTCGGTCATCCCTTCATCGGAGGAGAAAAGGTCGTACATCGTCCTTCGGGCATCGAAGAGCTTCTCCCTAAGGAACTGCTCCGTCTGGGCACGCAGATGTTCGTGATTTATGGAGGAGAGCCCCTTGAATATCGATCTTCCGTAGACGGTGTGATAGGATACCAGGATGTTCAGGAAGCTTATCGGGACAGAATCCATCATTCCCTCGATCTCCGAGGTCTCTACCAGGAGAGGAGAGCCGCAGAAGGGGAATCCCGATCCCTTGATGACACGGTCTATTGCGATAAGGGTTTCCTCGTCGATCTTGTCAAGTACGAGGACCATATTGCAATCCATTCCCTTCTTCGGTTTCGAATTGATATCTGTCCCGTAAACTGCGGCGGATACGACATTCCCGCTGATCGCATCGTCGATCTCCTTTGAGATCCTTCCTCCCGCATCTATGACTGGTTCGCTCATCAACATTTTCCCCCGTTCAGGTCCAAGTAAATTGGATATTTAAAAAGCTTCCCCCATGAGTTTCCCGAGGAAACTGCTGAAAATGAGGTTGTAATTGTCCCTTCTTTTCTGTCTCAGTAACCTTTAAATGCTAAATGATATTAATCCCCAAACCCGCCAATCCCCGGGCCTGTAGCTTAGCCAGGTAGAGCAGACGGCTCTTAACCGTAAGGCCGAGGGTTCGAACCCCTTCAGGCCCGCCACATCGTTTTTATTTTGTCTGGACATTTTACTTTCACCCACCTTTTCTAAGTCAATAATTATTTTACACCTCTTCCTCTATTTTTCTGTAGGATTGTAATGAATCTGATTGGAAAGGACGAATCATTTCAACTGCTTCAAGATCAGATAACCTTCTCTGATACACAATATTCATAGCCTCTCTCATTTCGTCCACAGGAGCGCCAATATATCGGAGAGTTGTCTTAGTATCCCTATGACCCAATATCATAGAGATGGCAAGTATTTCGACGCCCCACTCATAAGCTTGGCGTGCCCATGTTCTTCGAAGATCGTGAAATGAGAAATGAAAAGGAAGGCGATTACGGATGTTTAGTATTGTATTATCAAGAGCAGATTCCTTTAATCCAGTTAATTTCATTCCTTGTCTTTTGATACCGATCACAAGCTCCTTAGGTTCCTTTCCTCTTCCCTTCTCAAGAATATTATCTCTTTCATTCATCCACATATCAATAACTCTCGGTGTATCTGGACGAAAAGGGACTGATCTTATCACATTGGGTTTACTTTCAAAATGGATCCACTCGTTCCTATGATCAATATTATCAATATGCACCCTCATGATATCGCTTCGTCGAAGACTCATTCCTAGAGATAAATGTATTATAATCTCTTCACGTGGTGTCATCGGTTCCTGCAATAACCGAATCACTTGAATTCGATCCAGCCATCTGACATTCGGTCTAAGGTCGATCGGATCCCGTTTAAATCTCATT
>JBLIRF010000047.1:0-5123 GCA_049472175.1 Thermoplasmatota archaeon | reverse complement strand
GCTCTGGGGCCAGGAAATGATAAAACTGGTTTATTTCCACCAGAACAAGACCTTCTTCCAGCTTACGGGTTACGAACATGCAAACCTTCTCACGGACCTGTCGAAGACGGAGGTAAGGAACTCCAATTCCATCAGTATATATTTCTACGTTGATTTCAAGATCCCCTATCCTTCCGAGGAGAGGAGGAACGTCACGGTGAAGGCCACCGGAAAATCCGCGATCCCGGACGAGCTCGATGTAGGTGATGTCTACTATGTGGAGGACGATATCGAATGGGACCCTTCGACGCTGATCGCGAGGAAGACCTCGGGGGATGCGGGATTCATCGAGGATGGTAGCTATGTTGCCGGGGGGGAGTTGGTCCAGTTCAGTGGATTCAGGATATTCTATGAAAGGTCCACGGTTCAACCTCCTCCGAAACTCTTACAGGTCAACATATCGGACAACCACGGAACAAAGGTCGTCGTGCGCATCCCCCAGAACGGCCAGTTGTCCACGAGCTGGAGCATGATGGACGTGACCTCGGTGACCACACTCGAGTTCAAGGTTTTCGGCATTCCTCTTGACAATATGGTCAACGAACTTGATTTCTTCCTGTACACGATCCGGATAGACTCCACGCCCCCGGGGGAACTTAACAAGGGCTCCTTCCAGGTATATCAGGACCAGCTCGATGGTGATATAGAGCCCTACGACAGCGACAATGATATCCATTACGACAATGACGATAACATCTTCATAAAATGGGAGACCATAACGGACGGGGAGTCCGGTCCGGGAAGCTACCTTATCAGGGTCGCCAATGAGGAGTTCAATCTTGAAAAGGTCGTTATGGTCACGAACCCTTCCCTTACCGAAATGAGCACTCAGATCGGGGAGAATTACAAGGAGACCATTCCGGAGGGAGAGTTCAACCTTTCAATCCAGGCAGTGGACCTAGTCGGGAACGTCGGTCCGCCCATCTATACGACCCTGATTATGGACAGGACAGGACCTGAGTTCAGTGTGATCTCGCCCGATGCAGAGGAATGGGCTTTGAACGCCAAACCAAACGTTCTTGTGAAGATCACAGATGAACTCTCGCCTATCGACGGCCAGACGCTGTTCTACCGTGTTTCAACAAATGGAGGGTTCACTTTTTCTGCGTGGGAGAGCTTCCAGTACTACGGCAAGACCAAGAAAGACCTCGAACTTGAGATCACTCCCCAACTTGCAGAAGGCATGGAAAACATGATCCAGTTCAAGGGAGAGGACCTTGCCATGTCTGGACTGGTCACTTCTGATGAGACGCCGATATGGGTCGACCAGAGGTCCCCGGCGATCAGCATGATCGAACCTCAGGTCGATGATGATGGAATAACCCTGGAATGGTTGAAGAACTCAAAGGAGCCCATCAGGATATCTGTCCACGACTTCAGGGGAAAGGGAGTCGACCCCTCAAGGATCTCCTACAGGTATTCCATAGGGGGCGGGGCATTCTCCGCAGACATACCTTTGGAGGGGGACCCTTACAATAATACTCTTGGATATGAGGAATACACCTTCTCCATATACAAGGACATCTGGCTGGAAGGAGACGAGAACCTTCTGGTGGTGGACGCCTGGGACCTCACCGGAAAGAACACAACTTCCGTGTTCAGGCTCCGTTTGGATGTGACTCCAGAGGTGACCATATTGTCACCCGATCCGACAAAGACATACCTGGACAACGAATCCATTTCCTTCTCTGCCAAGGTGGAGGACCTTGACGGAAACGAAGATGTATCGGTCTCATGGATGTCCAATGTCGATGGGCCGATCGGTTTCAAGTCGACCCTGTCAACCTATCTCACAGCAGATCAGCACATAATCACGATCACGGTCAATGACGGGGTCCATACGACAAAGAAAGCCTTCTCCATCCAGGTCCTTGCCCACCACCTCCTGGACCCGGCTTTCATGGACACCGACAATGATGGTATGAACGATTCCTACGAGATGGATTTCGGGTTCGACCCAACGATAAAGGACGGCGACAAGGATTCCGACGGAGACGGGTACTCCAATCTTGACGAGTATTACGCCGGGACCGACCCCACCAACAGAGGCTCGTTCCCCGGGTCGACCATCAAGGATAGCCGATTTCCCATCCTTCCCGTCGTGCTGATAGTCCTTGGTATACTGGGATTGATAGTGTTCGGAGCTTTAACGGTCAGGGAATCAAGCAAGACCCAACAGGGTATGATGGGGCCTCCCCCAGCGTATTACGGGTACAACAACCTCCCGCCAGCCCAGCCTCCCTACCGACCGGCGCTACCCCCTCCAAGAGTGTAAGAAGTTCCATCAGTAGCGTCTCTCCTTGACTATCTTGGCATAGACCCTCTTGATATCCCTGGCTTCAACGGGAACACCATCCCGGTAGATCATCCGGTGCTCTGTCTTGATCTTGTCAATGACGACCTTCTCCTTTCCGAATTCCAGCAGGTCCCCGACCGCGAATTCCTCGTCAGGGGCTGCTTCAATCTTTTCCGATTTGGTACTGGCTCCCCTGACTATCGAGACCTTGACGGGAACAGTGTCGAAATATTTCAACCACAGGCAATCTATCTCACTTGCCTTGGTCTTCCTTACTCTGCTTCCATTTTTCTCTATGGCGGTAACGATGATGTTATGAGACTCCCAGAAGAGCTCCTCCCCTACCATGACCTCTTCGAGCGGTCCGAACTCGATGGTCTCTTTCTTCGAGTGGTCCTTGTCAGAGATGATACAATTGATCGAAACGGGTTTCTCCACGGGAAAATTCGCATGGTGGATCTGCTTGCAGGATATACATTGGACCGTGCCGTCGAAACCGCTTGCAGGTGTAGCCCCGATCCTCCCTTTCAGAACGCGGTGCGGAGTCTCCTCTCCGCACTTCTCGCAAAAGGTGAAAATCACTGTACCCTCGGGCATGCGTCGGCGACAAGGCTTCGCTTATATAAATTGTCCCTTCAATAGTTTTGGACACCTGTGGACCGAGGCTGGAGAAAGATGTAATATCCCGTCGGGTCATTGACCACCATGGAACCCTATCAGGCGTTGAAGGAGCTCATGAGGTCAAGGGAAAGTGTGATGGTGGCGTTCTCTGGAGGCGTCGATAGTACGGTAGTCGCGCTTGCTGCAATCGAAGCGATCGGAAGGAGGTGTGCTCTCGTTATGATCGATAACGGAGCCATTCCGCGAGGCGAGATCGAAAATGCTGAAAGGACAGCCCTTGAGCTTGGATCTCCCCTCAGGGTTCTGCAGGTGCCGGTCCTTGATATTCAGAAGATAATTTCGAATCCGTATGACCGGTGCGGGACCTGCAAGGAACGCATGATGAGAATGATTTTGGATATGGCAGGAAAAGAGGGCTTCCAGGCCGTTGCAGACGGTTCGAACCCGGAGGATACCGACGACCATCGTCCCGGCCTCATTACCTCCACTAAGATGGGGATCTGGCATCCGCTCATGGAAACGGGCATAGGTAAGGACGTTGTTAGGTCCATATTGAGGGAAAAGGGGATCAGTATCCATGATAACCCTTCCACCACGTGTCTGATGACCAGGATACCTTACGGTGAAAGGATCACCAGGGAGAAACTGGAATTGATAGATCTGATCGAAAGTCGGGTTAGAGATATGGGTTCCAGGGATGTAAGGCTGAGGCTCTTCGAGCGATCCGGGGGAGGATATATTGGAGTACTTGAAGTTGACGGGCCGGAAAGGGTCATTGCACATTGGGACGATATATCTAGAGGTATCTCCGGTGTGAGGTTGGTCCTTGACCCGGCTGGATACAGGCAGGGATCGCTGAACGCTGGGCTTGTCCCCCCATAAGGTTTATAAGGGAATCCCCTTTACACCTTTCGGAACCGACCTTGGTCAAGAGTTGCGGTGTTAAGGGGAAGTTGATATGATTACCCGTTTCGAAAAAGCAAGGATCCTGGGTGCAAGGACGCTTCAGCTCAGCCTTGGAGCACCTCCCCTGGTAAGGTCCGATGAGGTGGACCCACTTAGAATAGCGGAGAAGGAAATGGAACTTGACGTCATCCCCTTGACCGTTAAGAGAAATTAGGAGAGTTGTCCCGATGAGCGATGATCAGAATGCCCAGGACCTGTTGATAGATGAGGATATCTATCTGACATCCGGAGTTCACATAGGAACCCAGCAGAAGAGCGCGGATATGAAGGAGTACATCTTCAAGGTCAGGTCCGACGGACTTTATGTTCTGGATATTAAAAAGACCGATGAGAGGATCAGAATAGCCGCGAATATGATATCCAGGTATGATCCTGAGGAGGTCCTTGTGGTCTCTGCGAGGCAGTACGGACAGAAACCTGTTAGGATGTTCTCCGATATCATCGGCTGCAACGCATTCCCGGGAAGGTTCGTTCCCGGAACCCTCACCAATCCTTCGCTGGATGTATATGTTGAACCGAAGATCCTGATAGTAACCGATCCGGCCGCAGACCAGCAGGCCCTCAGGGAAGCCGTGACCTCGAGGATACCGGTCGTTGGCTTCTGCGACGCCAACAATGAGACGAAATACGTGGACCTTGTTGTTCCATCGAACAACAAGGGGAGGAGGTCGCTGGCCATTGTCTACTGGCTTCTCACAAGGGAGGTCCTGAAGATCAAAGGCGCAATAGGATCGTATTCTGATTTCAAGGTAGAGGTGAAGGATTTCGAGGCTACCCTCTGAGAACCCTTAAGAAGTCTTGAACCAATATACCTTCATGCGACATCCCGCAGTGGCAGGTATGTTCTACCCGGGCTCGGATAAGGACCTTACAAAGGAGCTAAAGAGTTGTTTTAGGAAAGGGCCGGGGAGAATTGATCGCGGAGAAGGCCGAAAGGTCATAGGACTGGTCTCACCTCATGCTGGTTATACGTACTCGGGACCGACCGCAGCTTACGGGTTCCTTGCCATGGCAGACGGTGGGATTCCGGATACAGTGATAGTCATAGGCCCCAACCATCATGGCCTTGGTGAAACGATCGGTGTCTCCTTCGATGATTTCGCGACCCCGATGGGTGTAATGAGCAATGACAGGGAGCTTGCAGAAGCCATAGGCATACCACCGGATGAGCTCTCACACGTGAGCGAACACTCGATGGAAG
>JBLIRF010000046.1:0-5622 GCA_049472175.1 Thermoplasmatota archaeon | reverse complement strand
GTACAGCTCCCGTTCGTCCAGTTCTTCGATAAAGGGGTCCGACAGGTCTGCATCTCGATGATGGAACAGTCCCTGGGAACAGCAAGGTGGCTGGGGGAAAGGATCTCCAAGGCGATAGGAAAGACTGGGAGAAACACTTTGATCGTGGCTTCATCGGACTTCACACACTGCGGCAGGAATTACGGTTATCCGATCCCTGGTGGGATGAATGCAGGTGAATTCGCCAGGTCACGCGATATGCCTGTCATTGAAAAGCTTCTGAGGTTCGACCTTGAAGGGGCCCAGGCTGAAAAAAGAAAGCTGGGTACGACAGCGTGCGGGGTTGGACCCATATTTACTATGTACGAGGCTGCGAGGTCTCTCGGAGCGGAGGAAGTAAAGCTCTTAGATTATTCAACGAGCTACGATGTTTCTCCTTCCACCTCCGCAGTTGGCTACGCGTCCATCGTACTTTATTAAGTGCTGGGTATAGCATGTATTGAAATACGATATCCCCATTGATGGTTTCGGAGGTCGACGAATGAGAATCTCCGTCATCGGAACAGGGTATGTTGGGCTTACAACAGGGATCGCTCTTGCAGAGCTCGGAAACCAAGTGATCTTGGTGGACGTGATCAAGGAGAAGCTCGATACCATCATGGGTGGAAAAGCCCCTTTCTATGAACCAGGGGTGGATGAAATGCTCTCAAAGCATGTCGGGAACGGAAATATTACGACAACAACCGACGGCGGAACGGCAGTGAAGGGAACCGATGTCACTTTCATCACGGTTGGTACCCCTTCAAGGAAGGATGGTTCGATGGACGACACCCACATAAGGTCGGCTTCAAGGATGATCGGAGAAGCACTGAAGGTCAAGTCCGGTTTCCACGTGGTTGTCATGAAATCAACAGTGGTGCCGGGGACCACGCTTGGTGTAATAAAGGAGATCATCGAGAGGTACTCTGGAAAAAGGGCAGGGACGGAGATAGGCATCGCCATGTGTCCGGAATTCCTTAGGGAGGGTGCCGCAATGCAGGATTCCCTGCACCCCGACAGGGTGGTGGTGGGATGCATCGATGACAGGACCTACGGGATGATGGAAGATCTCTTCTCACCCCTGGGTTCAAGGATAATGAGGACCTCGCCCACCTCGGCGGAGATGATCAAATATGCCTCCAATTCATTTCTGGCGACCAAGATATCCTTTGCGAACGAGGTTTCGAGGATATGCGAGAGTCTGGGGATCGACGTATACGAGATAATGGAAGGGGTCGGTATGGACTTCAGGATCAATCCCAACTTCCTCAGAGCAGGTGCGGGTTTCGGGGGATCATGCTTTCCCAAGGACGTTTCAGCCCTTATCAGTATAGCAAAGGAACTCGGTATCGAAACACCCATTCTCGTGGGTGCAATTAGGAACAACGAGATACAACCGAAGCATCTGGTGGAAATGGGTGAGCGGATCGCGGGACCGCTGAATGGCAGAAAGGTTGCTGTGCTTGGCCTCTCCTTCAAACCCGAGACCGATGATATCCGCGAGACAAGGTCGCTTCCTGTCATCGAGGAACTCCAGGAAAGGGGCGCACTGATCACGGCTCATGATCCGAAGGCGATGGTGAATTTCAGACCGCTCTCTCCGGATATATCCTATGCCGGATCTCCCGAAGAGGCCGTGGATCGATCGGAGATCGTTTTCCTTATGACGGAATGGCCCGAATACAGAACGATAGATTGGTCCTCGAAATCCCATCTAATGGCAGTGATAGACGGAAGAAGGACCCTTGATGCTTCTTCGATGAAGAGAATTAAATACTGGTCTATCGGTAGACCGCTCCCGGAATAGAATTGGGGGCATCATTTGGATATCCGGAGACACTGGAAGGATATACTCTATATCGGGCTTGGACTGTTCCTGATCGCAGTTCTTCTTCTGAGGGCCGATGTAAGCGATACCCTTAATGTCCTATCGGAAGCCAGTATTGACATGATATCTATCGTGCTGGCGCTCTACTTCTTCAACATGTTCTGCAAGGTATTGAGATGGTACGGGCTCTTGAAGGGTATGGGGGCAAAGAACATTGGTTTGATCACTCTGCCCATATTCCTGGCATCACTTGCACTCAACAACTCCACTCCCGGGAAATTGGGAGGAGAACCCGTAAGAGCTCTGATGCTAAAAGAGCATACCGGAAATCGGATATCCAAGGGCATTGCGACAATATTCGCAGAGAAATCACTCGACATCCTAACGATACTGCTGCTCTCCGTCCTCGGGCTCGCCTACATGGTATCAGTTTTGGGTTTCGAGGACGTCCGTGGAATGGTTATCGTTATCGGTATCGGAGGCTTCATTATCGTAATGGTAATTCTCTTGCTTGTCAACAGAGGATTCCTGAGAATAGCCAACAAAATCATAGAAAGATGCGCCCTTGCCCTTACCCGCGGTAACAAGGATTCCAAGTTGCATATGTTCTTTGATAAGCTTGAGGGGTCCGTGGACAGATACCATACTTCCCTGAGGACCTTGAGAAGGAATCCCTGGACCGGAACAGGGGTGATCATGCTGACCATTGCCATATGGATCAACGAGGCTATCCGGTTCTATCTTGTTGTGCGCTCCCTTCCGGAGGACGTTTACATATCATTTCCGGGAGCGATAGCCGCGATCGCATTGGCAAATATCCTTGGTTTCATACTTCCCATAGGGGCTGGCAATGTCTTCGGCAGTAAATCTGTCCTCGAGCTTCTGTCGGTCGGTGGATCCACGGCAATGGCCGCATCACTGCTCCAGGTCGCGACATCATTATGGATATCGATCCCCATGGGTGTCCTGTCCCTCCTGTTCCTGAGGAAGAGGTCGAAGGTCGCGACAAATCAATGATATAGGGGAACAGGCCATATCCAGAAGGGGCATCATGACAGGAGAGATGGGACCCGTCCCTGTTGAAAAGAGATCGATAGCTTCGAAATTATCCTTGGACAGGGGTTGGAGATCCGATCTCTTCTGGATCCTCCTGATACTGCTCATGGTCTGTCTGTTCTTCTGGAAGGTGGTTGTTCACCCGGAATGGATCATTTTTTCCGAACATTCCGACATCATCGAACAGTACTATCCCTGGAGGATCGTTGCGGCAGCACCTCAGAACGAAGGTGCTTTACCCTTCTGGAACCCCTTCAATTATGGGGGGGAGCCTCTGTTAGCCAATATGCAGCTGGGTTTTTTCTATCCTATCAACATATTTTTATTCTGGCTCCTGCCGACCCATTCAGCTTTCGGTTTCGGGCTCATGCTTCATATCTTCATTGCCGGGGCTTCGATCTACCTTGTAGGCAGAAGGGTAGGCCTTGGAGGAATGGCATCTTTCATTTCCAGCATGGTGTTCATATTTGGGGGATATTTTGCCGGTCACGTCTATTCAGGGCATTACGTGCAGGTCTCCTCCGCAAGCTGGATACCGATGATCTACCTGACCTTCGATCATTGCCTGAAAAGAAAGAGCTGGAGATGGGGGGCTCTGATGGGTCTTCTTGTGGGCATGCAGCTCCTGGCAGGTCATATCCAGATAGTCCTTTTCTCAGCGATCCTTCTGCTTTTTAGCTTCATCTATCATATCTATTGGCACAGGAAGGAAATGAAAACATTCTCAATATGGGGACGGACCATTTCCGGCCCGGTTGTCGGCGGTATGTTTTCTCTACTGGCCGCATCCATCCAGATCATTCCCACCTATATCTTTACCCAGAATTCCACGAGGAGCGGCGGGATGAGCTATTTGTGGGCAACGGATTACTCTCTCCCACCCTGGTATTTCATCACACTGCTGGCTCCCAGGTTCTTCGGGACTCCGCTTCAGGACAACTACCTGCATCCCTGGAACTACTGGGAGCTTTCCATCTACGTGGGAATTCCTGCCCTGGCATTGATAGTGCTGTCATACAGATACTGGAAGGTCCGGTATGTAAGGTTCTTTTCCGGTCTCGGCATTTTCTCGATCCTGATGGCGCTGGGAATGTTCACTCCCCTTTATTGGATCTTCTGGAAGTTCGTCCCGGGGTTCGACATACTGCGGGTTCCCTCAAGGTTCTACCTGCTAACCCTCTTTTCAGTCTCGATTCTCGCTGGGTTCGGTTTTCGATCCCTGATGCGGGATATAGGGATCAAGCAACGTAAAAGATTACAAAAATGGAGCGGACACCTGATAAGAGCAACGGCTGTGGGTCTCCCAACCATCATTATCCTGATATTGTTCAAATCCCCCATTTCCTATCTGATAGCGGAATTTATAAAGGAGGTCATTGCGGACGGGCGGAAGGCAGAAATGCAGATCTCGATGATCGGATCGGTGTTCAACACGGCTGTATTGGACATGCTGTTATTCCTGCTTCTTCTTGGAGGCGTGATCGGAATCCTGATCTGGAGGTCCCGGACCAGGAAGTGTCCGGAATACCTCGGAATAGTATTGGCCTCGTTCCTCGTCCTGAACCTGGCGGTCTATCATATGCCTTTCGTAGATACGAAGGACACGGAGGATATCTACACCATCGAACCTCATATATCCTTCCTGATCGAGAACGCGGACGGGTACAGGGTCTACGATCCGGATGAGGTGATCACGAGCAACTACCAGATCATCTACGGGATAGAGACCCTCAAAGGCTACAATCCTCTGGAGCTATTGTATTATTCCGAACTGCTTGGAACGGCCAGGAACCTGTCGCATAATGGAAAGCATCCCATTATGGACCTGCTCGGTGTGAGATACATTCTTTCCCGTAACAGACTGATAGACAGCGGAATGGACCTGGTCTATACCAGTTACAACGGGAAGCAGGTCTTCATATACGAGAACCCTTCAGCACTGCCCAGGGTATTCATAGTGGAGAACTTCACCGTATTGTCCGACGGGAAGGTATTGGATGAATTGAGAAAGGATGGCTTCGATCCACTCTCTTCCGTTCTGATAGGTTCCATACCCGATCCAAGAGGTGTTCATGGTATGCAATATTCCGGTCCTTCGACACTGGACCTCAGTGCTACCCTTTACAACCGTATAGACCTGAAGGCGACACTACCGGAAAAGGGATTTCTTGTCATTGGAGAGAGCTACTATCCTTCTTGGGACGTTATCGTGGACGGTGAGAGGTACGAGGTGGAGAGGGTGTATCATGGGCTTATGGGGGTGTATCTGAACACCGGGGTCCATGATGTGAGCTTCGTTTATGATCGTTACCCATGAACATTCGACAAAGGACGATCCTCCATTCAAGTCCGCTCGGAAAGGTCTATATGCAGAGATCAATTTGCGGAATCGATGCTTAAGGAGAGCAGACCCGGTATCATTCAGAGATTTTTCCCCTACCTGTCGGTCCTGGTCCTCTCGGGTATACTCCGTTTCTACAATCTTATGAACCCCTTCAGCTTTCCAGGGTATTCCGGGTCGCTCGGGAACAATGGGACCGATGAAGGTGTCTTTTTAATGACCGGAAGACTGGTGAACGAAGGTCACCGTATGTACTCGGACATAAACACCCAGCAAGGACCCATCTTCTCCTTCGTCATAGAGCTCATGAACGGCAACCCTTTCCCGGTCAGGTCCATGACGGTCATATTTTCCCTCGCAGGTATACTCGGGATGGTCC
>JBLIRF010000045.1:0-11250 GCA_049472175.1 Thermoplasmatota archaeon | reverse complement strand
ACCGACAGTTCCAGGATCCGGCGGGAACTCGGTTATGAACCTGTCATTAACCTTCAGGAAGGGGTCAGAACGACAGTCCGGGAATATGGTTGGGCCGCTATCGGAAAGAAAAAGGAGGACAATGAATGAGCTGGCTGTTCTATATTGCATACCCAATAGCCGCTCCATACTTCAGGCTGGCATTCAGGCTCTGCAGGATAGAGGGCAGGGACAAGATACCAAAAGGTGGGAAGATATATGCATCCAACCACTGCTCCAATGCAGAAGGACCGATCCTGAACCTTATTCATGTAAAACCCGTGAGGTTCCTTGGAAAGAGCGAACTTTTCCGACCAATCTACAAAGGGATCGTCCTCAAAGGTGTTGGAAGCATACCGATAATCAGGGGAGGATCCGACAGGATAGCACTTGAAAAGGCAGTATCAGCCCTTAAAAAAGGTGATTATATTGGAATTTTCCCGGAAGGAACGCGGGGGAACGGGAAGGACCTGAACCCTCCGCATACAGGGGTAATAAGACTTGCGCTCATGGCGGATGTTCCCATCGTACCTGTGGGAATATCCGGTGCAAAAAGATCATGGCCGAAGGGGAAGGTCTTCCCAAAGTTCGGAAGGAAGGTATGGGTGAAGATAGGGGATCCCTGGTATGTACCGGAACCACCCTCAGGAAGGGAATATACTTATGAAGAGCTCAGGGAACTTGCGAACGATCTAATGTTCAACAGGATCGGAAAGCTGATAGACCCATCAAAGAACGAATGAACTTGATCATCCGTGGAGCCTCTTCCTCTCCTCCTCGTTCTCATCTCCGGCCGCCCCATCCTGTTCCACATCGATACCCATGGCCTTCTCTTCTTCTTCAGACCTGATCTCGTATTCAAGATCATCTTCCGTCCTCTCGACGAACTCCAATCGGGTCTCTTCCTCCTTCTTGCCCCGGTATCTTCTGTAAACGATAATAATGCTCACAACAATTATCATAAGAAGGATAAGCGATATCATGAGAGGAGTGAAGTAATCTGGCTCTGGCCTAACAAGGTCGTCATCATCAGTGTCATCATCATCGGGCTGGTTCGTTTCCAGGGTAACATATACTGAAAGGCTGACATTGAACTGCCCATCGTCCACATATAGATGGATCCTGTGCTCTCCGAGACTATCTAGTTTGACATCTATGACCCTTCCGCTCCCAAGATATCCATCAATGCTTGATATCCAGGTGTATCTGAGTTCGGAAAGTGGTCCGTTATTGTCATCCAAGGTATCCGATGCATCAAGTGTAATTGGGTTCCCGAGTCTAATTATGGTATTGTTCCCGGGTGACCTTATACCGGGTATCGGTGGTCTATTGATCACAACAGGTTCGGTGATTATCGTATATATGATGGATTCATCTGGATTCCCAACAAGGTCATATGCTCTGAACTGGAGATCGTTCTCTCCCACTGGAAGGTCTAGCAGGATATCGAATATGATCTCGGTTCCGGAACCTTCTATATCTATAACGGTCCAATTAGACCAACCCCCGCCTGTGTCCAGACGGTACTGGACAGTGTCCTTGTCCACACCTGATCCGGGTCTGTCCAGGACCCTCATCATTATGTTGTTGGGTCCTTCTTCCTGTACTATCTGGATGTTCGGAGAGAGCATCTCGAACTCCGGACCCTTGCTGTCTATTCCTATATCAACTATGGATGATTCGACCTGGTTCCCTACCATGTCCGATACTCTCCATTGTATGGATCCCCTCCAAAAAGGTTCGAGGATCAAGGTCTGTTCCAGTCTGATATCGGTATTTGCCTCAAGACCCTTCTCGAAATATGTTATGTTGATACCTTTCCCTGACCACTCCCCGAATTGGTCCTCGCTCCTCTCCCTCAATCTGTACTCGATGGAGTTCTGGTCTATCCCCGAGCAAGGTACACCTCCGTATGTCGGATCCCGGATGCCCAGTTCTAATACAGGTGAACTTGAGCCGTACCAAGGTGCGATCCCGGACATGTTGAAAATAGGGTCCCTTGTGTCCAGGTAACCGGTAATAAGGGTCGGTTCCGAGGAATGGCCAACCCAATCCACAGCACTCACTGTAACGACGAAGACATCCTCATCCCCCACTCTTATCTCATCTTCGTTGGAAGAATGAAGCAGATCCTCTGAAGGTATAGGTACCATCAAACCCTTGTCGTCAAGATATCTGAGAGAGAATGCCGATCTTGCATTGATCAGGTCTGCGGTGTCGAAATAGTAGTAGACCTGAACAGGAAGGACATCTCCCTCGTTCAGGAACCTCTGTACCGAAATCCGGGGACTGGTCAGCTCCGACCATGGGATCATGGACACCCCATCAAGGATGAGCATTGCATGCCCGTCCTCCGTTCCTGCAACTGAGAACTGATACATCCTTGAGGACGGTACGCGGAACCATCCGTCCCATCTAATGCTGAAACAGAAATAATCCAGATAATTTGCATCTGGACCGAACGTCCCCCATTCTTCCAGGCTGAAATCGACGGGCCCATCGACACGTGTGAACATCAGCTGGTTCTGAGCAGCCCCGTTGAAATAAGAACCCAGAAGGCCCCCAGCTTCCATGGAAGCAACCGGGTCCTGCCCCTCCACCGTCACATTGAAATATCTCACCGTGGAACCGTTATCGAGTTCTGCTCCCGCTTCGGGTGCCCAGCCTACCACCCAGTCTCTATCATCATCAAAGACCGACCTTCTACCCTTATCCGGCTCAAGGTAGATGTCGTAAACCGGTTCCGGATGTTCATTATCGATCTTGAACTCATATACCAATTCCCCGGCAACCTTCACTGGATAAGGTTCCCCTTGCCAGGGGGGAGGTTCCAGAGCAAGTACTGGTTTGATCCTGTAGGTGACAGAACCGGTCTCAGGTATGATATCCACGAGCTGTGTCAAAGATGACGCTAGCAGTTTTCTATCTGCCAATTGATCGTTCCTGTACAGTTCCAATGAGACTATTCCGTAAGGGGCAGACGGCATATTCTGCCTGTCATACACCATTCCGAGATCTTCAAATGTAATTGTGGATGAGGATCTGAGCCAAGGGTTCCTGTTGCCGAGCTCATCTCCATCCACTTTTATGATATTTCCAGCATCCAGCTTTAAGCTGTTCACGACCTTGAACCTGTCTGGGATATACCTTCTTGATAGACCTTCCTGATCATTCCCCACAACGATCTCGATATCGTACGGACGATCGATCCTGAGGTTCCAACCAGGTTCTATCAGAAGAGAGACCTTGCCAACATTGCCCGCATACGAAACGGTTGAATTGACTGCATCGAGTGTCATTGACCTTGCTTCGCAGATCATAGAACCTTCAACAACGCCGATCCTTCCATCTAGTTTACCGGGTTCAAGTACTACATAGGAATGATCGACTGATCGTGGGTCTATGGAGTGCCTGAAGGTGAAATTGAGATATACCTGACCACCGCCGGGGTTCAAGATATCGTCCTTAACACCCGGTCCGGCAAGTGATATGTCTCCTATCGAGATCAACGTTCCATTGAAAACATATACCTCGCCGGCATTGACCCTTCCATCACCCGGTCCATCCGCACCAGGTGCCCCGGCCAGTAGTTCGGACAACCCGTCATTATTGATATCAGAGATAAGGAGGGTATATGCAAGGTTATCGTCCTGCGTCTCCCCGAAGAACTCGAACCTTTTCTCGACGAACCTGAGGTCCACCAGTGAAGAAGGTGTTGTGAAAACACGGTTCGTCTCATAGCCTGCCAGGGAACCCACAATGGTCCCTGCTTCGTTCATTCTCCCGGTGAAGCCTATTACCAGCTCCATGGCTTGATCGCCATCGATATCACCAACTGCGAACCTGCTGCCCACGGCATCTCCAAATTGGTCGCCCTTATCGATCCTGTCCCCGTAGATCATTATATCGCAGGATGCCGAAGCGTCCATGTATCTCGGGAAGGTCGACTTCGTACCCCCTTTGAAAATAAGCAGTTCACCGGCTCCTCCCCTTGCGTTCTGCGGACCGTCGCCATCAGGCGTGCCGACAAGGATATCATCGAATCCATCCCCATCCACGTCCAATACCTGTACATTATAACCGAACCTATCATAAGATCCAGAACCCCATATCGTTGGATAAGATAGATCGAACACATTGAAGAGGGATCCAGTTCTTGCCCTTGATAGATTGAATATTACAAATACGATGCCGCATTCGTACTTGACCGTGGTCTCGTTCGCCTGATAGGGTGCACCTGCAGCTAGATCGATCCATCCATCATTATCTATATCACCGATTGTCATAGTATCCCCGAACTTGGCATTCATATCCGGGTCCTCTATGATGGTCATATCATTTCCAAGAGTGTATCTGTCATTGGTACCCCACAATATAACCACATGATGCCATCCAGGGCTCGAGAATATCAGGTCATTCTTTCTGTCCTTATCGATATCTTCAACTATTACCACGTCCCCGGTATCGTATGTAGACTCGGGCCACGGGACCGGAGCCAGATGACCACCTATTATCATGAAATCCTCGGTCCTCATGAACCCGTAAGGGTCCCCGCTGGGTTCGAGGCGACCCGGATCATACAGGTCGATTACCGATGGCCAACCCTCCGTCTTCCCCCATAATATGAACACTCTTCCGCAAGATGGGTGTAAAGATACTCCCAGTATCAGGTCATCGATGCCGTCACCGTCAAGATCCCCCACATCCATGGATGCCAGAAGTCTCGAGAACTCCTGCCCCCCTCTAATAAGAATGTCCGGTTGGACGATGTCCAGGTCCAAGGTCCCGTAGGGACCGCCGTTCGAACCCAGCCAGATGTACAGATATCCCACGTTCTCATTCCCTTCCTCCGGGTTCCCCGGGGCTTCAGAAGAAGCGATCGCCAGGTCTTCCAGTCCATCCATATCGAGGTCCCCCGACCAAAGGAAGGTACCCAGTTTTCCTCCGGGTCCGGGAAATTCCTGTCCTATGAACATGGTGGAGGCCATTTCCACAGCCAATCCCTCTCCATCTAGGGAATGGCCCCTTGTCATGAAAGGGTCAGATCTCCCAACGGGGTTGGAATCAACGACGATGAAGGAGGGTATGGATGCAACGAGTATCAATAATATGATCGAAACGGCAAACGATGCTATTCTCGGGTTCGTATCCACTCCATTCATGATGCCCGGCCTCCCGTGGTATCGTGATATATCTGGACATGTCGAATTGACATATTGGATATTTTAAATTCACTTACATATGACATGTTTTTCATCTCTCCGACCTAGTACGAATCCTAGAACGATGAATATCAAAGAGGTCAGCAATAGACCTGCACCTGAAAGGATGAACATGATCCTTTCCCGGAAAATGGACCTTTGCAGCTCGTATTCCACCGTAAATGTCATCGATGGCTCATTGGGTAGGAAAAGCAGTTCATAATCCCCACTCTCATTTATTACAACCTCTATACTGCCTTGGTCACCTACTGAAATAGGTTCTGGCAAGGGCTCTTTGTAGAAAAAGGGAGACCTGTACTGGTTTGCCTGCCTGGAGGTCAGCAGATAAAGACTGACGTTGATCTCCGAACTGTAATCTATATCGAACCTGTCGCCTTTGCTCAATCGGTCCATCTTGATCCCAACAGGGGCTGCCCAGTTCACATCAATGGTCCCATCGATCTCGTTGAAAAGTATAGGATAGACCGATATTAAGATGGAAACGGGGACCATGACGATCCCTATTACGTAGCATATCTTTGAAACCGTGATCTTCACTTGACCCTCTCCGGACCTACTATGCGATGTTCAGGTCTTTTCAGCACCCTGCGCCTGGGAAGCTTTACCGTCTTAGGAAGAGGAAGAAGACGTTTGATCAGAACGGTCTTCCTCACGGGCCTGCTGACGAGTTTCACCTTCGGTCTTTTTACCCTAATATCCATCCATTCCCTATCCGGAGATCGAATATATGACCTGACTTTCGAGATCAACATCAGTATTTCAGGGAGCAGTTCGTTGATAATTCCAACGATCCTCTTGATATCCCTTGAGTATACACGGTCGAGATCCCTGAAGACCTCGGATCCCTCCGGTGCAAGCTCCGGTTTCTTCCCGACCATGCCGCTTATGGTCTTAATGTATTGATCATAGGAATATATCCATATCCTACTATCCCCCTTTATCATCGCTTCAGGAAGACCCCTTTTCAGGGAATTGATCTCGAGAGATGACGAGGGAAGGTACCTCTTTCTCCTCATGTAGCTGAGGAAGGCCTGCATTATCGATCTCTCGAGCTTCCAATAGGCCGACCGGTACTCGTTCACATGTGAGAGTAATTGCATGAGTTCGGCCTCCAGGTCTTTCAGACCGTTCTTCCCGAAGATCCCCGTCATCTGAAGATGCGCCATTTCGACAATAGGGGGGTCTCTGTCCAAGGAAGTCAGTACCCTGACCGTCCCGTTGAGGGACCTCAGGACCATCCTCAATGTCCTGGTTCTGTCGGGAATTTCGCCGAGCATTGAGTTACCAACCCTTTTCTAATTTCTCCTAGGTTAAAAAACCATCGGACAATGAACGGGAAGTATTACTCCCTTTCCTGTTTGATGAACTTCTATCACCATCTATTATTGCACTATGTTATGTGGATAATGAATCCGGTAAATAAAGGGGTGCTTTACCATTATCAAGGGTGTGATGTGTTTTTTTGTGACATACGTTTACCCTTCTTTCCACCCATTAATACAGGAAAAATGACCCAGGCATGGAAAAAGATATTTTCTTTAAATTCCTGTGGATTGGATTATTATACAGGAATAATACCGTAATTTGGCATACATAAATTCCATTGGAAATCGAGGTTGGTACGTTTATATAGTCCCTCCGACGATTAAGAAAACAATAAATATCCGGGTGGTTTACTGCGGTTTACAAGGGATGCTCCAACATGGTGTTCGGGCCGGGTTGACGCATCGTGTTGCAGTAATACCAAGGGGATAAGGTGAAATATTGGGGAAACTGGCCAGTGATATTTTTGACATTTTGGACCTCGGGGGTCGCATCTTCAAGAACAGGGAGGTGCTTCGTTACTCCTACATCCCCGATAGCCTTCCGCACAGGGAAAGGGAGATACATAATATAGCTAGGATACTGATCGCATCCCTGGAAGGACATACTCCGTCAAATATTATGATTTACGGTATGACCGGAACCGGAAAGACTGTTGTTTCTAAATTGCTTATGAAAGCCCTCCAGGAAAAATCGGAAATGATGGACAATGATGCCCAAAGATCATTTCTTAATGTAGATTCGATATTTTTAGGTGATGACATAGCAAGCGCTTTCTCGGCCCTATCAAATGTACTTGACTTCGATGAGATCTACGGAAATGACCTTGCCCATATTCTGCACAAACCAGTGAAATGCATCTATATAAACTGCCAGCAGATGGACACCCAGTACCGAGTGATGACCCAGATAGCCAACCGCCTCGCTCCATTCAGGGAAGAAGACCGCCTTCCTGTCTCAGGTCTCCCCATCGATGAAGTGCATAGCAGGGTCCTGGAGAAGTTCGATTCCTCCAATTCACTTATCATCATAATAATGGATGAGATAGACCGGCTCATCTACAAATCGGGAGATGATATCCTATATACCCTCACGAGGATCAACGAGGAGCTCCAGAAGAGCAAGGTCTCAATCATAGGCATATCCAACAACCTTCGCTTCCTTGATTATCTCGATTCAAGGGTCAGATCCTCCCTTGGCGCAGAGGAGCTTATATTCGATCCATACAACGCCAGCCAGCTCCGTGACATACTGACGCACAGAGCAGAGGAAGCTTTCTACCCCGAGGTGATAGATCACGACGTCATCTCCTACTGTGCCGCGATAGCAGCGCAGGAGAATGGTGATGCCAGAAAAGCCCTTGACCTTCTCAGGGTATCTGCGGAACTCGCCGAAAGGGACCACTCCCCCCGATTATCCGGGATCTACGTTAGACAGGCACAGAAGAAGATCGAAATGGACAGAGTGGCCCAGGTGGTCCGAACACTCCCGCTCCAGACCAAGATCGTGCTTTATTCCATTCTTCAACAGAAGATAGGCGGCAGGATAAAGACCACGACGAAGGAGGTCGTCGAGACCTATTCCTTCTACGCTTCAAAGATGGACCTTACGGTTCTTGGGCGAAGGCAGGTCGTGAACCTCATGAATGAACTCGACAAGCTCGGTCTCATACAGACCAAGGTGATATCCTTCGGCAGACATGGAAGGACCACCGTGGTCGAGGCGAACGTTCCCGGTACCGAGATAATCAACAACCTGCACAACGGCATCCTGTCCAAGCTGAAGGGGCTAAAACCAAGAATGATATACACCACCACTTTCTGATCTTCCTGATTAAAGGTCCTAAAAGTGATAATATGCTCCTGATCATTGCAGGACCGACGGCTTGCGGGAAGACCGAGGCTGCCGAATGCATCGCAAGGAAGATCGGGGGCGAGATAATCTCCGCCGATTCGGGGATAAGGTACAGAAAGACGGTTATCGGGACTGGACGGACATCCCTGGCGGATGATGTTCCCTATCATGCCATCGATTATCTCGACCCAAGGGAGTATTCCAGTTCCTACGAATGGGTCGTAAGGGCGAGAAAAGCTGTCGATGATATCACCTCGAGGGGAAGGACGCCGATCATCTGCGGAGGTACCATGCATTTCATCGAGTTGTTTATCCAAGGCATGGACGCTTCTCCGCCTCCGGACCCGGACCTCAGAGCTTTTCTAAAAAATCTAGAGAGAGTTACCGGACCAGGGGCTCTGCACGATCTCCTTGAAACCCTCAATCCCGAGACAGCGATGAACGTACATCCCAATGATATCGGCAGGACAATAAGACATATCGAAAGGACTCTCGGACGACATGCAACCACGGGTATCCCCGGATACAAGGGAGAATATAGGTCATTATTCCTTGTCCGCGACCGGGAAGCGCTCAACAAGCGCATCAGGAATAGGACCGACAGGATGATGGAGATGGGTTGGGTGGAAGAGGTCCGGATGCTCCTTGACGAAGGATACACCACGGATTCTCCAGGATTCATGTCCACGGGATACGGGCATGTCCTCTCGATCGTCCAGGGAGGAACATCCATAGAGGAATGTATATCTAGGGTCAATAGGGATACCATCGACCTCTCCAGGAAGCAGATGAGATGGGCAGGAAGATTGAATGCAGAATTGATATATCACGATGATCCGTCAAGCCAGGGGAGGCCCGCAGAAAGGATACTTCAGGTTCTTGATGAAGAATAGAGGGTCTCTATCTGATCGTTGAAGAGTTTGAGTATGACCGTCCGCCGTACCTTCTGTGTGGGTGTGAGTTCTCCCGTCTCCCATGTCCATTCTCTTGATCCGATGAGTACCCTTTTAGGCTGTTCGTGATGTGCGAAATTTGCCGTTTCCTTCTGTACAACTTCTTCGAAGAACTTGTTGATAGAGGGGTGTCTGACAAGGTCCTGATAACCCGTGTAATGGATGTTGTTCTTCTGAGCGTAATCCTCCAGCCTTTTAAAATCTGGAACGATGATCGCCGAGCAGTGAGGCCTCTTGTCTCCAATGACCATGGCCTGGCTTATGTATTCCGAACTTACCAGCCTATCCTCTATAGGGGCTGGTGGAACGTACTTGCCATTGGATGTCTTTATCAGGTTCTTCTTCCTGTCGGTGATTGTAAGATATCCATCCTCCGAAACCACTCCTATATCGCCTGTCGCAAACCATCCATCCACGAAAGTCTCCTCCTCGGCGTCCGGTCTGTTCCAAAACCCCTTCATTATTCCGGGACCTTTTATGAGGATCTCTCCGTCCTCCGCGATCTTGTGGTCCAATTCGGGTATGAACTCTCCAACGGTCCCTATCCTGCCTTTTCCATTACGGTTGATCGAGATCAGTGGGCCAGCCTCGGTCATCCCGTAGGCTTCCAGTATTTCGAAGTTCATCGATTTGAAGAAATTGGATGTATCTTCGGAGAGGGGAGCACTTGAGGAAACGAAGAACCTGACCCTTCCCCCAAGTTTTGCCACCACCTTGTCGAAGACCAGCTTCTTGGCGATGTTGTATTTGATGGAAGTGATCGGACCGGTCTTTCCATGGGAATATTTATTCCCCACACCGAGCGACCATTTGTATATACCGTAAGAAAGTGCTCCCTTCGACCTTGCATTTTCCTCGACCTTTACCTTGAACTTCTCGAAAACCCGGGGAACCGCGGGAAAAACGGTTGGTCTGAGGACAAGAGAATCATCTGCTATGGTCTCGATGGATTGAGCATAACCCACAGTCCCCCTAATTCTGATCAAAAGGTAGTTGATTATCCTCTCGAAGACATGGCCGATCGGAAGGAAGCTCATCTCCAGATCATTCTCACTGATATCTATGACATCTGCTATGTTCTCCACGTTTGAGAGAAGAGACCCGTGTGTAAGTACAACACCTTTGGGGACACCGGTCGATCCTGAAGTATATATTATCGTTGCCACATCGTCAAGGGTCACCTTTTCCCCGTATTTTTCGAGGATGCCTCTGTTCTCTCTTCCCAGGTCAAGGAATTCCATGAAGGTCATGGTATCCTCTCTCTTTCTGAATTTCTTCTCTAAATCCAGAAGAATTACCTTCTCAATGGTCTTGAAATGACCGTTATCCTTTGCATCAAGGAACTTGGGTGCATAGTTCCCGGCCACCAATACCAATCGTGAACCGGAATTGTCCAGATTGAACTCGATCTCGTTGATGAGAAGCTTTTCTGGATCGGGGGTTACATAGTTCGAAACGTTTATCGCACCAATGTGCTGAACGGCGAGGTCCACCATCATCCATTCATATCTGTTGTTCGTAACGAAGGCCACACGATCTCCTTTTCCGATCCCTAGTGTAAGCAGGGCAGCGGCACAATCAAGGCTTCCCTGTCTCATATCCCTGAAGGTCATGAAACCCCAATCCCCGGTCTGGATCTTGAACTGGACAAGTTTCTTGTCCGGGGAAGCCTCCACACTCTTTTCGAACATATCGAATATGTTCTTGAAACCAGCCTTTTCAAGCTTTTCGGAACTTTCACGTGATACTCGGGTACCTGCCAAGGATACCAACTCCATCCAACCGGAGTATAAGTAGAAATATCCAAGTTTATAATCGTTGCTAAAGTGCAAGAATAGATTATTAATATATTAATAATGAATATGTACAAGAATCTGGCA
>JBLIRF010000044.1:0-11377 GCA_049472175.1 Thermoplasmatota archaeon | reverse complement strand
GTGGAATACCATTTCACGGCCATTGACGATGCCAATGTTCCGAATGCGGGAAGGTATCCGGAATCGGGAGAACTCAGTTTTGACATTTTATACTACAATCTACTGGTCGTTCATGCCTCAGGAGTGTCATCCAGGGTGGACAGGATAGAAGCGATGCTGACGGATAAGGACCATGACATCTTCGAGGCTGATATGGATACCATGCCCTCCCTTCAATATCTTTCCGACTATTCGGATGTTATTCTTGACCTTGGATCCAATTACCTCGATGAGGACGGTGCTCAGTTGGCAGTTGATTATCTCTCGGATGATCAAAAAGTGTTCCTCTTCGGACAGAATCCCATCGATCCTTATACAGAACAGCAGGGAGCCGTCGATGACCTCATGGGCATGCTCAAGGTCGAGTTCGGTTACTGGATCTGGTCCAGCACGATCGAGGGTAAGGACGATGATCCCATCGGCGACGGTTTGAGTTTTCTGAGCACAGAAGGGGGGTTCAGCGGTATCATCATGAACCCGACCGATACCGAAACCGCCGTACCTTTCCTCTATGCGAGCCAGAGGGGAGATGTCTTCATCGAGGACGATATTGGATCTGGGGCTGACGATGTACCGGTTGGCGTTAGGGTGGGAGGCAGCGGATACCGATCGGTCATCCTGACTTTCGATCCTCTACTCCTGAAGGATGATGATGGCAGCCTCCTTTTCGACAGGGTATTGAAATGGCTTTCAGCCCCCTCGATAGAACACGAACCCCTCAAGGATACCGAAGACACGAACGGCCCTTTCACGATCTCGGCCGAGATCCTGGATGATGATCTGGACCATTCCCTTCTCGACCTGCATTACCGGTACGAAGGAGGTAATGATGTAACAGTTGACCTTGAGACAAATGACGGAAAGACATACACCGCCACCATCCCCGGTAAAGGATCCCCTTCGATGATATACTATTGCATAGAAGCTTCCGACCTTGCAGGACTCAGGACCCGTAAGCCGGAAAAGGCCGATCCGTCGAAGGTGGAGACGATGTACAGATTCTATTCCGGACCCGATACCACACCCCCGGTGATAGAACATGTACCTCTTATGGATGATTTCGAAAGGGCGGAATTCATCGTCAATTCAACGGTCACGGACAATCTGGGTCTTGGTGAAGTGACTCTGCATTGGAGAAAGAACGGAGCTTCCACATTTTCCGAAATTTCCATGGAAGGATATGAAAGATCGGTCTTTACCGCAGCAATATCAGGCACCTCCACCGGGGACCTGATAGAGTATTATATCGAAGCCGAGGATCTGGCATCGTCAAAGAACAGGGGAAGGTCTCCGATGGAAGGCTACCATTCTTTCAATATAGTGGAGACCATGCCCGTACTGGTGCTGGACGGGTCGTATTCCGGGATCCTGAAGGGAGGGGAGGTCGAATCTCTCGCTGAGCTCTATGCGGTCATCCTCGAAGATATCGGCATCTCCTACCACTATTTGAGGTCGGAATATTACTATCCCTACGACCCGGAGCCTGTACCAAGGCAAGATGAATATGAGTATGCCTCATCTGTCGACCTTGAACTCCTGACCAAGTATGAGACAATATTCTACATTCCTTCGGGCGGCGGCGATAATTGGGCCCTGCTGGCATCGTATCTTGACACGGGAGGTGCGCTTCTGATAGCTCCCGGTTGGATCTGGGAATACGATGAGCGGGGGTCATCGGGAATACGGGATTATATCGGAGCATCGATGAAGGATTATATCATGGGAGAGAAATTGATCGGCATCGATGGGGACCTGATCGGAGATGGTCTGGAACTACCCTTGGAAAACAAGTATGCATACAGTCTTGACACAACTGAGGACTTTGCGGAGCCATTCCTGACCATCGAAGGGGAGACCTGTGCAGTCCATGTGGAACGTAACGGATACCGCCTCGTTGACCTGGCCTTCGATCCCATGTATTTGGAGAACAAAACGGACGCTGGGACCCTTATCGAAAGGGTCTACACTTTCCTGTCCGGCGTTCCAAGCATAGACCACGAACCGCATCCGGATACCGAGGATACCATTGGACCCTACATCATCACTGCAGAAGTGAGCGATGACAATCTTGATCCCGATCTCGTCAAGGTTCATTTCACGACGGGAGGTTTGGTGGAAACGGTCTCCATGTCCGAAGTATCTGCTGGAATCTTCGAGGGAAGTATACCGGGTCAATCAAAGGGTACGACCGTACATTATTACATAAGCGCTTCCGATACTTCCGGAAATATCGGGCTATCCCCCTTCGGGGCCAGGGATCCCCTTCCTTCCAGTATGTATTCTTTCTATGTGGGGGATGATGATGACCCGCCGGAGATAACCTACGAACCGTTCAGGTCCTCCAAACCAAGGGAGGATTACATACTCGAAGCTATCATGACCGACAATGTCGGCATAGATCTGTCATCTACAAAGCTTTTTTACAGAAAACAGGGAGAGAACGAGTTTGGGTCCGTCATCTTCATGCGATCCTCGAAATTGAACACCTATACGGCCACCATACCCGGAAGCCTGGTGTCGGTGGGAGACGTCATCGAATATTACGTCGAGGTCTACGATTCATCGAACGCGAGGAACAGCGTCCGATCACCGGGTTCGGGATATCTGTCTTTCAATATCGTTGACAGGAACATACTCGTCATCGGTGGGGAGGATGAGGTCTCCGGGGTCCTGGATATACTGGGATCGAACGGATATGCATTTGATATCCTCGAGCCCGGAAGCGGGATTATTGAAGGCTCCACTTCCCTGATGGGCTACACTGCAGTTGCATGGATAGCGGAACCGGATTCCTACGACCCTCTCACCAGGGAGGAGGCCGAGGTCCTGAGTTCGTATATGGACAGAGGAGGCAACGTCCTCCTTGCCGGAGACCATATTGCATGGGCAGCCGACCAGCAGGGGTGGTCGGTGGTATATCCTGACGATGATGATATCGTTGTTGTAGACGACGATTATGTGGAGCCCAAACCCCGCGAAGGTAACATCGATGTCGATATCGACGGTTCTCCCGAAGGGAGCGGATCGTCTTCAAGTTCCAGCTCACAGGAAGAACCGGATGTCCCTGAAGATCCCTACGAAAAACCCGGCCAGGACGATTTCAGGAACTGGCTGTCCGAATACTTCAAGGTCGAGTATGATCAATATGTTCATGGTGGAGATATCGAGGGGACCGCAGACGATCCCATCGGGGACGGTATCAGCTTCAGGATCCAGGGGGAGGAAGAGGTATGGGATTGGAGGGGTACCCATGACATCATAGGTCCGATCGACGATGCTGTATCGATCTTCACGGACGGAACCAATTCGAAAAGCGTAGGTGTCAGGTATGAGGGCGATCACAGATCGGTCTTCCTTTCCTTCAGCCTTTGTGATGTGGAGGAAGAGGAGGTGCTTGAGCAGATCCTCACAAGAACAGTTGACCATCTATACGAGGGCTGGGATAATATCCAGAACGATCCTCCGGAGCTGGAAGCAGGAGAGAACCACAGAGTGAGGATGGAGGATGGGACCTACAATTTCACGGTGATCTACTATGACGCGGAGAACGATCCTCCGTCGGGAGGTGTGTTCCTCGTGATCAACTCGGAGAAGCACAGGATGTCGGCAGTGGATCCTCTGGATAATAACTACATCGATGGCAAGGAGTACTTCATAGTCCTGGAGCTTGAGGAAGGTTCTTTCAAGTACCATTTCGAGACGGTAGGTGCGGACCCGACCACGGACCAAAGTTTCAGCACCAAGGAAAGCAGTGGTGGACTCGCTGTATTCATATCCGTTCTTGCAATCCTGTTCATCCTTTTATTGATCGCAGTTGCCATTACCATATTCCTCATGATCAGAAGAAGAGAACCAGCGAAAAAAATGGAAGAGAAGCCCAAGGCAGTTAAGGAAAAGCATATAAAAGAAAAGGAAGAAGCCACGAAGAAGGAAGAGAAAAAGCCAACAACTCCCGCCCTGGACGGATCGAAACCCATTTCCGACCTGGAAAGTGGTCCTTTAATGGTAAAACAGACATCATCGAAATGCCCCTTCTGCGACAAGGTAATACCTGCGGACGCGGATAAGTGCCCCGAATGCGGTTCGGACCTTGGTGAGGGATTGGAATGTCCCAAGTGCGGAAGCCCCATCCCGGAAGGAGCACAGAGCTGTCCAAAATGCGGAGTGAAGTTCGGATGAAAGGCAGCGGAAAGGTTTGCCTTCGGATGAAAATGATCATCTTCCTTGCTTCCATCATCCTAGCCTTTACAGGAACGATGATGGGAGACAGCAGTGGCCAGACCACATCGGAGGATGATACATCGGTGGATACGAATTATCCTCCGGGTGAGATCGAATGGAAGATCGACCTGTCGGTCGGAAGTTCTGGTTACATAGGCATGCCCTGTTTCCTGGACCTGGAAGGGGACGGTTTTATCGAGACCCTTGTGATCGGCACAGCCTACGATCCGGATGACTGGTCCGAGACCACCGAGCTTCAGTGTCTGGATCACCTGGGCAATGTCAAGTGGAGCCACAAGATGAAGAATGAGAGGTTCTCATCGTCGGTCTCTCCGATCGTCTGTGATATGGATAATGACGGCGAGCTGGACATTCTGATCTTCGGCACAAAAGGGGATTGGAACGACCAGAGGTCGTTCGTCAAATGCCTTGATATATCAGCCAACCTGAAGTGGGAAGTGAACATATCGTCGGAGTGGATAAACGGCATGCCGGTAGTTGCAAATCTGGACCAGAGACCCGGTCTGGAAGTGATCGTGATCACCTGGGATGAGATCATATGCATCGATCAGGAAGGGGCGGAGATATGGTCAGTATCATCCCGAGAGCTGTACTTCTACCAATCACCAACGATCGCGGATATCTACAACAACGGCCAGATGCATGTCATCATTCCAACCTGGAATGCATTGATCTGTTTGGACGGGGATCCCTCCGACGGAGTGGACGAGGGAGTTGCTGGGATCGAACCGTTCGATGATTCTCGCGGTGACCCGGACGTTCTATGGTTCAAGAGGTGGGAGGAGGACTACTGGAAGAGGGAGAATCTGGATCATGTTTCCGTCGCAGATCTGAGAGGTGACGGAAGGCTCGAGCTCATAGCCTCCGGGGACCAAGGACAGACCATATGCTTGAATTCGGACGGAATGGTGGTCTGGGAATCTGATATCAAGGGAATGACCGGGAGCCCGACGATAGGAGATGTTAATGGCGACGGTGCTCTGGAGGTCCTCGGAATGGTGAATCCCTACGAATGGGAGTGGATCGATCGCGAGGATAATGGCGACGAACCAGTCAAACCGGACCCATACGATTGGCGGTATCGACTTGTCTGCATCAATGGTGAGAACGGATCGGAGCTATGGGAGTATCCGACGGACTGGGGAGGAAGGACGATAATCCTCGGAGATACCGACGGTGATGCGGACCTTGAGGTGTTCTTTTCCAGCGAGAACAATATCCTCGCCGTCGACTGCGATGAGGATGGCAACGGTGAGATCGATGAGGAAGAGGTTCTGTGGAAGTTCAGTTCCAATGCCATCTCGGGATGGTCCTCCACATTCCTGCTAGGTGATGTCGATCATGACGGCCAGCTCGAACTGGTCACCACAGCGGGGGAGTTGATCTACTGCCTTAGCGTCGGAGGCAAATGTCCAATGGGGACCATCGAATGGGGAAAACCGTTCTTCGACCTCCAGAACTCGAACAGGTACGAGAGCGGTTTGCGGTCCGGGGTGCGGATATTTCCGGAGGACAGTAAGGATGGCGAGAAGCGTACAATGGTCAGATACGGCGAGATAGGGGAGGTCGTTTCCTTCGATATGAAGGTCCAGAACACCGGTTCCTACGATGCATATTACGGACCCTCGCCGGGGGTGGATTTCAGGGAGACCTTCGTCTTGGACTCTGCCTCACTTCCCCCTGGGTGGTGGGCGACATTCAACAAATACGAAGTAAGGCTCGGTCCGGAGGAGACCACCAGCGTTAGAATGGATGTTAAGATCCCGCAGGGATCCATGCTCGACACGTCAGCAAATATCCGGGTCATTGTGAGTTCAAGACTCGATCCATCCGTGAACGATACACAGGAAACCGTGACCATAATAAAGGGACTATACAACATAGAGCTGACCTGTTCGGATCCCATAAGGGGAGATTCCGTACCGACGGACGATCTGCCCATCAAACCGGGGGATATCGCACTCTTTCGGGTAACGGTGACCAATCTGGGTGAGGCCGAGGATACGGTCCTCTTCATGATCGAGGAAAAGGAGGGGATATCGGTGAAGGCAGTTCTTCCGACACCCAACGGACACTATTCACTCAACCTCGGGGGAGGGGAATCAAGGGATTTCCTGATATTCGCGGAAACCTCTAACGATATTCCTTCCGGTCCGATGGATTTCAATCTTACCGGATATTCCCTTGGAAATGCGAACATATCCGATGTCCTTACACTGACAGTCCTTGTGAATTCGGTACCAAGGGGTGTTCACCTTTCATGTTCCGAACCTTTCAGGATGATCAAACCTTCGGGATCGGTCCATTTCAGGATAACAGCAACAAATACGCTGAACAGACCTGCACAGGTGGAGCTCAACCTGACATGGAATCCCTTGATATTCTCATGCAACATTAATACGACCTTCCTGGCGATAGAGCCGGGAAGTACAGCCGGGATCAACCTTACAATAACCGCTCCGGACGATGTTCTCGCTGATATCCTCTGCGTGGTCACACTGCGTTCTTCGGACATCATCGATCCCAGGAATTACGATGTGATCAAGCTCTACAGTGTCGTCGAACATGTCTACGATATCGATTTCGATGTAAATGATGGTCCGGAAGCGGTCGATCCAGGTTATACTGCGGTATTCCCATTATCGGTCCGAAACCTCGGTAACGGCTTCGACCACTACAGGATCGATATCAGGAACCTTTCCGGTGGATTCGGATTGTCTTTCTCCGAACCCCTGGAAACATTGCATCCGGAAACAAGGGATCGTCAGAACCTCTTCCTAAACATAACAACTCCAGATAGAACCGCTGCAGGTCTCTATATCATCAATATCACATGTATCAGCGAGGGAGGGAAAGAGATCGTAGATCGATTGCAACTGCTGGTCAGGGAGGTCATAGGGATCAGATTGACCGTGGAACCCGTTGAATCGTTCCTTTCACCTGGTTCGAAGAGTGATCTCGAAATTGCTGCCATCAATCTTGGTAACAGTCTCAGGAAGTTCGACCTCTCGATCCTGAATAAAAAGGGATTGGAGATCGAACATCCCGAATCCATTATACTGGGACCTTACGGAGCATGGACCGGGAAGATGGAGATCAAGGCCCCGATAGACATCGAACTGGGTCTCAGATCGATCTATCTGGCCGCTTTGACGGAAACCAGCGACGGACCGTACGGTAATGACACCGTGTTCAATATCACGGTCACGGGAACGGACCTGGCATGGGAAGAAGGGTCCCTTGGCTTCAAGAGATCATCAACGGACAACATGATCTCATTGAAAGGGACCGTGCTCAACCTTGGAAACAAACCGGCCAGAAATGTATTGATAACCATCTACGAGAAAGGGTCCGCTGACCTCATCGGAGAGGTATTTGTGGATGTCATTTACTGGAAGAGCGAGATATCCGTCCACTGGCTGGGTGGCGGCGATGTTATCGAGATAGTTGCGGTTATCGATCCCCATGATGCCGTTCCCGAGATCAACGAGAGGAACAACGAGGACACACTGGTGATCCGGGGATCCAAGGGGGAAATGGGCAGATCGGGTCACCTGCTGGTGATATATTTCATATTAGGGATCTTGTCCCTGCTTCTCCTTTCTATCTCCGCTGCTGTAATTGTAAGGAGGAGGAGCGAGCTTTGAAGTTGACCTCATGGCTCTCGCCTGTCTTGATAGGGCTTTCCCTTGTGCTGCTATCAGGCATGATATTTCTTACCGTCCTCCCCGACAGTGAAATTAGATTGAAAGATGAAAGGAACCTTGATCCGGATACCGGAGACGGTGCTCTGGATACGGACGGAGATGGGATCTCCGACCTTGACGAGGTGTATATCTGGGGGACGGACATCACACTTTCTGATACGGACGGGGACGGGCTCCCGGACGGGTGGGAGATAGCAAGAGGACTGGATCCAAGGGACAACGGGACCGGGACAGGTCCTGTACCGGGCTCAACACAGGGACAGGACGATAATGGTACGAGGCCCTTCCCGGACAAGGATATGGGGATGAATGGAGATCCAGACGGGGACGGGTTGACCAACTTTGAAGAATATTGTGCATTGCAGGTCTACGGATCCTACCTTGACCCGAGGAACCCGGACACGGACGGGGATGGTATGTGGGATGGATGGGAGATGCATTACGGGATTCCCATTAATGATACCGGCAAATGGACCATAAATGCAACGGACCCTTCCGATAGTGATCTGGACCCCGACCTGGACGGATTGACCAACTTCAAGGAGTTCATAATAGGTACGGATCCGAACCTCCTCGACAGTGACGGGGACGGATTGTCCGACAGCAGGGAGGCGGTCCTGCTTGGCCTCGATCCGAACAGCCCGGACACGGACAACGACGGACTGCCTGACAACTGGGAAGTGATGTTCTCCCTCAATGCAACGGACCCGAGTGACGCGAATATCGACAGCGACGGTGACGGACTGCTCAATTACGAAGAATACGAGTTGAAAGACCTGCTGGGCAACTGGACGAATCCCTCTGGTGCGGATAGGGATCACAACGGCATTCCGGACGGATTCGACTCTGACCTCGACGGCATGCCCGATGGTTGGGAGGTCGAGAACGGACTCCACCCACTGAACGGAAAGGATGGAGGCCTTGATCCTGATCAAGACGGGCTCGATCTGGATGAGAACGGCATTCTCGAAGGGGCTGAGCTGTTCACGAACAGGGAAGAGTACGATGTCGCCCGGATATTCGGCAAATCCACCGACCCGAACGAAGCAGATACCGATGGCGATGGGTTGATGGATGGAGTGGAGATCGAGGGTTGGGAGATCATCATCAATTCCGTTCGGGAGAGATCGATATCAAATCCGCACCTCAACGATACCGATCACGACGGCTTGAAGGATAAGGTCGAAAGGGAGGTGTCGGCAACAAATGCATCCATGGGGGATTCCGATGGCGATGGATTGACGGATTTCCAGGAACATTATTATCGGTTCACCTATGATAACCATTCCTACAAGACCGATCCCACGATGAGGGATACGGACGGTGACCTTCTTTCAGATATGGAAGAGGTATATCACGGTCTTGACGGATTCATCACAAATGCATCGAATCCCGATACCGACAGGGACGGTCTGACCGATGGTGAAGAAACCCTCTTCCCTCCCAGGCCGTTCCAGGAGCAATGCGATCCCACCAAGGAGGATACCGACGGGGACGGGATGGGTGACGGTTGGGAAATGGGATCCGGAGAGAAAGGTGGTCCTTCGATAAGCCTTCTTTTCAGCGATCACATATGGGTCCATGAAAGCGAGAACAGATCATCCGGTTTCTGGAAGTGGAGGTCCTCCGGTACATGGGAGTTCCTCGGTGACGCTCCCGGACTCACAACCAACCTGACGTTCGGATGGCTCATAGACCCGACCGTCAAATGGGATGCGGACCTGGACCCTGACGGTGATGGATTGACGAACCTGCTGGAATCGGATGATGGCTGGAATATCGATCCGTTCTCGAAAGATACTGACCGGGATGGGCTCCCCGATGGCTGGGAAGTGAAACATGCTCGATGGAACACCGATATGAATGGTTGGGAGCTCGATCCCTCCAATTCGGATTCCGATGGGGACGGCCGCGAGGACGGGGATGAGGACCTGGACTCGGATGGTTTCGATTCTGATCACGATGGATCGATTTCCGAAGATGAAGCATTCACCAACCTGGAGGAATACCTCAACGGAACGGATCCGAACGATCCGGATTCGGACAATGACGGGATGCCCGACGGATACGAGGTCTATTTCAGGGATTCCGATGAAGACGGGATGCCCGACGGTTGGGAGAGGAAATGGGGTTTCGACCCGTATGATGACAGGGATGCAGTCCTCGATGCCGATGATGATGGTGTTGACAACAGAAGCGAGTATCTTGCCGGAACGGACCCGAGGAACGGAGGCTCCAGGTCCGGGAGCGGAGGAGGCCTGGACTCATGAGAATGGAAGCGCTCATCCTGCTGGTGGCGATAATCATGGTCATGCCTGTCCATTTATCACGGACGTCTGAAGGTTATGATCCCCCTGTCAGAGGGGATTTCGACCCCAACGACCCGGGGGGAGCTGATCTGGATACCGATGGGGACGGTTTGAGCAACAAGGAAGAAGCGGCCCTTGGCACCAATCCGGACAAGGCCGATTCCGACAATGACGGGATGCCCGACGGATTCGAGGCATATTTCGGTCTGGACCCTCTCAGTTCGGCCGGGGACAACGGGTCCGATGGCAATCCTGATGGTGACGGCTGGACCAACATTCAGGAATACAATTACACATCACCTGACGGTTTATACAGAGGAACAGACCCGTTGGATCCGAACACGGATGACGACGAATACGTGGATGATGCCACAGACCCCTTCCCTCTGGATCCGTATAACGGGAGATCCGCCGATACCGTCATATTCAACGTGAACTCAACAGGCCCCCGGGTCCGGTTCAGAACTTCGGTCTATGAGGTATACAATGGTTTGGGTTCGGGAGATATGTGGATTACCGGTGAAATGGAAATCCAGCCATACCAAGATGGGATCATATGGGCTTCGATCGATCAGCCGAATTCGAGTCACGCATACAACCTGACCTTCGATCCGGCGGTCGGGTCCGATCTCACAAGCGATCTGCTTCCCTTCATCGATACCGATCATCCGTTCATACCCCTTCCCCTCAATACTGAAAGGATAACAACCTCCGATCCTCCTTCATCCATAGGATTGGATGACAGATCGTTGACCGCTCATAATGTGAACTCCGGTTTCGACGTGCGGTCCCTCGAGATGATCATCAGGAGGTATCAGGTACCGCTCGATCTGCTGGAGAGGGCAAAACAGGCCTTGGGTGAGCGGGTCAGCGAGGTCCGTTCGAGCCACCGCCTGACCGATTCAGCGTCTTGTGTGGTGCTCGGCGACCAGGAGATGGCCCTGCACCTGCAGCGCCTGCTGGAGCAGGCCGGCCAGGAAGTGCCGGACAGCCGGCCGGTGCTGGAGCTGAACCCCGGCCACGCCCTGGTGCAGCGCCTGCAGGCCGAAAGCGACGAGGCGCGGTTCACCGACCTGGCGC
>JBLIRF010000043.1:0-11552 GCA_049472175.1 Thermoplasmatota archaeon | reverse complement strand
CATCATCGAAATCCCAGAGGAAAAGGAGGGAATCATGGTCCGATGGATTGTCGGAGCTGTTGGCCGCATTGAATGTTATCTCAACCCCAACATATGCCATGGTGCAAGATGCATTCACGACAGCAACAGGTACCGGGTTCTCTATTACGATGATCTTCTCCAAAAAGACCCGATTATTTCCATCATCAATGGTCATAGTCACGGTATACCTGCCTTTACGGGTGTATGTGTGGGTTGCCTGCGATCCTCTAGCGGGTCCGCTGTCGTCATCGAAATCCCACATTATCTCGAGAAGCAGGATATCCTCTGAGGTATCCCATAGGTCCACAGCTTCGAAGAACACTTCCTCGTCTTCCTCGTAGGAGTTCCTCTCGGTGTGGAGTCTGCCACTTGGTAGTCTGTTATTGACGGTGAGATATACCGTTTCCATATCACTATCGAGATCATCATCCAGCACGACCACGATAATTTCGTAATAACCCTTGTGAGGCAATGAGAAACGGAACGTCCCATTGATGTTTGTGAGGGTATGATCGTCCTCGAACCGTAGCTCGTAGACGAGGTTGTCCCTGTCGGAAGGAGTATCCTTTCCTTTAACGACAAGTTCCACCATCTCGTCCTCATAGACCTCGAACAGCTGGGATATCTCATCGATCCATGGTGCGACGTTCCTTACCTCGGCCTTAAGAGTAAGCAGATCGTTCTCTCCGTCATCATCCCTGACGGTGCAGGTCAGTTCGTACGTCCCTTTTGATTGGTATATGTGTCCGATGTCCGGATCGGTCCTCCACCCGCTCTCGTTCCCGTCACCGAAGTCCCAGTTGTATTCCAGATCCGGCAGGTCCGATTCGGTGTCCTCCCCCACGACGATGTCATCGAGGTCCAGAGCGGAATCTTCATCCACAATGAGCAGACCGGGCTCCCCTTCGACCCAGAGAAGCATTGGAGCCTTGTTCGCGACGTTCACCCAACCGCCAAGCGACCCGGTTCCTCCGTAATGGTCCTTGACATAAGCGGTCACCGAGTAATTTCCAGCATCGGTGTATCGGTGTAGGATATCACCTAGATCCGACCAGGTCTCCTGAACGTTGCCGTCCCCGAAGTCCCACCTCATCGTCTTCTGACCCGTGTCGGAGGGCGTGTCGAAAACGATGGGTTTCAGACGCACCAGTTCATCCTCGTAATGCTGCGTCCCGTTGCCTTTCAAGGGTTCGACCCACCCCATCGGGTCCACATTGAGGACATCCACGAATGCGCTCCTGGAGACCTCATCTGTCCCGTCTATCACCTCTACTTCGATCTTGTACTTTCCGGGGGTTGAGTATGAATGGGATGTAGATATCTGACCCGAACCTTTGCTGCCGGTAGCATCGCCCCAATCGATCTCCCAGCTGATGTTGACAAGGTCTGATGGTGTGTCAGCCACGATATCATCCAAAACCACAGGGGCATCCATCTCCACTATGCGGTCACCGAGATGGATCTCGGGAAGCTTGTTCGGTATGTCCACCACGATCGGATACAGGTCCCGGCCTAGGAAGGAACCATCCCTCACCCGACACCTGACATGAAAGAGGCCGTCATGATGGACCGGGAAAGAGATATAAGGTTCGTTCCAATGAGTGCTGATATCAAAGGTATTATCCGAATCGAGGTCCCAGATATAACTCGCAATATAGGAGTCGGGCGAAACAGCGTCAATCGTGATCGTTACATTGGAATCCTCCTCCAAAGGTGATGAGACAGTGTAACCATTTATCTCAGGGCCTTCGCCTTCCTGTCTCTCGATCTCAACGATCGTATCCGCATCCGAGGAAGACACCTGGACCAAACCATCAGGCCATATGATATCTATGAGCATTGGTCGAGCTCCGATGGCAGGACCAAGGCCGAAATGAAGTGTTCCGGATTCCTGATGTGCATGTCCTGTTCCAGCTCTTACTTCTCTCGTAATTGAAATGTAATGGTCATCCAGTTCATATCTCACAGTGACCCTTGCCCCTACCGCATCTGGATTTAGACCATCCTGCTTAAGTTTGATCTCCAGCCAATGCTCGCCCGATGAGATCTGGTTCTGGTATAATCGCAACCTGTAACCCTGCCAGTTGGAGCCGTCCCACCTGTCTGCCCCCCCGGTCACTAGGTCCAGGTCACCGTCATTGTCGTAGTCCACCCACAAACATGCGTACGTATTGGCCCCTTTGATCCCCAGATTGTCCGTGACATCCTCGAAGGTGGTTCCGTCAGGGATCGATGGGTCCGTGGAATATCCTTTGTTGTGGTACAGGTGAGGAGTTGTGTAGGACAGGTCCCCGTACACTTGAGGTATGTATATGTCCTCCCAACCGTCGTTGTCGTAGTCCCCCACTGCCACACCCGAGAACGTCTGGTCGCCCCTGTAGGTGCCCTGCCCGCCTATCGGCCATTTGGGGATGCCCGAGGTGTTCCTGTAATCCTGGAAATTGTAGTAGGGAGCCCCGTCGTTGATGTACAGGTTGCCGTCATCGCAGATGTAACCCCGGATATCATAGTATGAACCGATGTATCCAACGTACTTGTGAACGAAATCCGAGGTCCAGAGGTCAATATTACCGTCACGATCGAAGTCCGCCCAGGAAGAGCCGATGGTATGCCCCCATGTAGGCCCCCACCATGACTGCCCGTAGACACTCCCGGCCGTTGCATCGTAGTACCATTGTGGAGCATATGTCCCGGAGCAGTTCCTTTTAACTCCGACCTCATCGAAAGTACCGTCTTTCTGGTTCTCGAAGAGATGGTTCTCCCGTATCCTGTAGTGCGACACGTATGCATCCTGCCAGTGGTCGTTATTGTAGTCTCCCCAGGTGACACCCCTGGAATAGAAGTTCTCCCCGGTCCTGATGCCCACACCGGTCGAGATATCTGTAAATGCCAGGCCGTTATCGTTCCGGAGGAAGTAGTCCGGATAGTAGATGGGATTCCCATCGTTCCAGTCCTCACCGTTGCCGACGTAAAGGTCGAGGTCCCCGTCAAGGTCGAAGTCTCCCCAGGAGCTTCCCGTGTTGGGATCTATATTCTGCCATGAACTGAAGACCTCGGAGGAAACATCAACAAGCCTGTAATTGGGAGGCCCCTGGTTCTCCCAGAACCGGTCAGCTGTACCCTTTCCACATCCCTGGTAAAGGTCCTGATCTCCGTCCCCGTCCCAGTCCGCCCATACACCGTTGGAAGCACCTGATGTGGAAGAACCGAACACTGTGGTCTGACGTGTGAAGTTCCAGTCAGGAGGCCCGTTGTTCTTGAACAATCTTGCCCCGTTGAACAGTAGGTCCATATAGCCGTCGTTGTTCCAGTCGACAGCTGATATGAAGTTGGCCGTCGAGGTCTGATCGAACGCTTCGGCCCCTACATCGATGAAACTGACCTCTCGGGAGGGTTCGTTCTCCAATTCATCGGGTTGACCCTCTGACATCATGTACTGTGGCAGGAGCAATACAAGAGCAAGGAGGAATACGAGGGATCTCATCTGTCATGCACCAATGGTGAAATGCATTTGGGAGAGATAAACTTGACCTCACGGCGTGATGTCGCCCGACCTTCCGCAGTCAGGACATCTGACCGTGAAGGTCTGATGTTTCTTGATGGCAGATACGGGAACCTTTTGCTTGAAGACACCGGAGCAGAAGGGGCATTCTATCACCACCTTCAGATACCTGTCCTGTCCCTCCGATCGGGGTTGGGCCCTCTTCACGGTCATTTCCGTTTCCGGTTCCTTCCATTCGGGCAATATCTCAACCCTTTCCTCCCCCTCCTCATCCCTCTTTACCTGTATCAGATCATGGACCTTGGGGCTTTGCTGCCTGTCGATGACCAAAGATGACTTAAAATGCTTTTTGCGTTTTTCCCTCGAGAGAAGAAAACTCTCTGGATCCATCCCTATCTTCCGGAGCCTTCTCTCAAGACGCTTCCTGGCACTGGACCTCAAAACAGTAGCGATGAAGACCATTATCAGAATGATAAGCACTATTAGGATGGCGACAAGAACGAACGACCAGAGATCTGCATTCTCATATATGTCGACGTCATTGTCAATAACGTCGATGGTAACTGATTCGCTGTCCGAGAGCCCGTTGCTGTCCTTTACGGTCAGCAGTATAGCGAGGTCCTCGCCCGGTTTTTCCGCTCTCCATGTCACAGTCGCCCCCCTGAAGGTGCTTCCGTCGGGCATGGTCCAGAAATAAGTAAGGGGATCGCCGTCGGGGTCCCGCGAGCCCGTCGCGTCCAACTTGATATCCTCTCCAACTGACCTGGCAAAGCTCCCGCCAATTATCTTTATATCCGCGGTGGGAGGCCGGTTATCATCCAGGAATGTTGGCTTGAAGCTCACGGTGGTCACACCGTTTTCCTCGTTGCCGGTCATATCCACTGCGGTCACGGCCACCCAGTACGTCCCTGTCGTCACAAGGTCCGTGATCACGGTAGAATCCTCGTCGGGATCGCCGATCGTCATGTGCGGTACAAGACCCGTGACATCCTCGAACTCGAACTCCTCAAGGTATATTTTGTAGAATGCGAAGTCCCGTGCGTTCGAGGGGTCCCAATAGAGCGAGACCGCACCTTCGTCGACGACCTCCGCTGACAGGCCTTCCACGGGAGCGGGAGGCTCCGTATCGAACGGATCGTATCCCTCTCCCGAGACCATGATACCATCCAGGAACCATCCCTCACCATAGCCGTCTTCATTGGCGACCACCGAGAACCTTATCCTGGTCCTATCGCCGATAAAGGGAGAGAGTTCGAAACCGTCAACACCCCAATCCTCGGCTCCGACGATCGCGTCAGAGCCGGCGAGAGGACCGGATATGTCCTCCTTTAAACTCCCGTAGGTAAAACCAAGTGGTTCGAGGACCGTCCAGACACCATCCTCTGTCAAAGCTTCAACCACTCCTCCCGATGAACCTTTGGGCCCGAGAAAACTGTATTTATGGTAAATGTAGAGGAAGGAATCAGTATAATATGCAAGGTCTATCCAATCCGTTTCCATGTAGGCCCAGGTCGGACCCTTGAAACCGGCCGAACCGTCCGGTCCACCATTTTCCGACCCGTACCAGAAAACCTTCCCCCCCGACATTGAAAAACCTGCAAGAGTGGGGTCCATCGTTATCCATTCACCCTCTGCTATCCCGTTCTGTATCGTCATGTGGGATGTTCCCAATGAGGAATCATCATAATAAATAGGGGAAAAGGACCTCATATTGAAGGACCGCCCCTCCTGGTATTCCCCTCCTACTGTTAGGTTGATCCACCCTCTGAAAGGACCGGATGATGAGGGAAACCAGTCCATGGATATCCTCCCGGATGATCCGCTGGTGATCACGGAACGTTCGTAGAAATCCATGGTCTGTTCCGCTGATTCGATATAAACGGTTACATAAGTGTCCTCTGGGACTGTCATTCCCTCATCAAGGACCTGAAATGTGATCCTGGCAGATTCTCCCCCTGCCACCACGGGTGGTATGTAGGCATCGGACCCGAGCGAGATCATGGTCGCTGGCTTCTGCTCACCCGAAACCTCGATGTTGTCGACCATGAAGCCGTTGTCGTTGTATCCGTCCGGTGCATCCACCAGCAGGAACCTGAACACAAGAGAATCGCCGAGCTCACTGCCGAGCATGAGCGTATCTTCTTCCCACCCGGCTGTCCTTGACCCGTTGTATGCCCTTACATCGATCCAGTCACGAGCATCGATACTGACCTGCAGGGTGCATTGGTCCATTCCCAGGATCTCCCCGCTCTCCAGATCCTCATACTCCATCAGTGTCAGGTCCATCCAGTAGAGAAATGAGATCTCCAGATTCTTGAAGTATGATGTGTCCAGCTCAGGTGAAAGAAGGTAGGCATGGGTCCCGTTGTTGTATGTACCATTAAGGGGGCACCCCCAGACCTTATCCCCCCCTCCTGCCTGGACAGGTCCGGGATTTTCCTGGGATCCCGGTCCCGGAACACCCCACTCCCAGAGGTCCATGTTCCCTCCATGTCTCATTCCCCCGTTGTCATCCTCGAAATCGAGGGACAATACTTCCAAGAGCTGGCCTTCCGCCGGTTCCCAATGAAAGGGAAGGAACAGGAGTGCAAGCATGACAGCGGATGTCAGAATGGCCCCGCTCGGTATTTTCAAGAGATCACCCGGGATACTGTCAGGATACGAACAATCGAATGTTGTTATTTAAAGCATTTTGAGATTACTTTGAAAAGAAGTTGAGGGGCCCTCGAAATGTGAGAGAGATGCAACCGAACATCATTTCCGAAGCTCCTCTTCCATGGCGATCTCAAGCGCCCTCAATCCCACCGTAGCCCTGGACATTATAAGAACGTCCGAATTCACCATAGAAAGGGCACCCCTTTCCGGGTTTATCTCAACGATGTGTCCACCCTGGCTCCTAGCGATACCGGGTATCAGGGCGGCAGGTTGGACCAATCCCGAAGTTCCCACAACAATGAGGTCCACACCCTCGTAGGCTTTCTGGAAAGCTCTCCTTATCTCCCTTTCGGGGAGGGGTTCCCCGAAGAAAACGATGTCAGGTCGTTTCACTCCCCCGCATTCACATCCGATCCTGAATCCGGGCCATGAATCCCTTTTCAGGACCTCCTTCCTTCCGCAGGCGGGACAGTATATCCTCCTGGCATTCCCGTGAACTTCGAGGAGGTCACGGGTCCCGGCCATCGCATGCAGACCGTCGACATTCTGTGTCACCACCGGTCCGACCCATCCATGTGATTCCATCCTTGATATGGCCCTATGTGCCTCGTTCGGTTCTGCGTTCATTGCTCCTTCGATGATCTCCCTTAGCATCTCCCAGGTCCTGTAAGGGTCCTCTTTGAAAGTGTCTATATGTCCATGGTGGTAAGGGTCGTACTTTTCCCACAAACCTCCCGGGCCCCTGAAAGGAGGAATGCTGGATTCCACGGATATACCAGCACCGGTCACTACCATGGCAGGCAGCCTTGGTGCTATCATGCGAGCTGCCGTCCTGGCCTGGGACATGACCTCCTCCGGGATTGACAAGGGCATCAGCACTCATAGGGCTCATCAGTGATCAGCCTGAACTTGCTCATCATCTGCCGCCCTGCAAATCATGTACGCTGACTTAAACCTATGCCGCATAGGCAGTCCCGTACACCATGACACTGATCAGAAGTTCTTTCTGATTGTGGGCGTTCCATTTGAGGTTGGCCGTCGAGTACCTGATGTTGCCAACCTCCGTGTATCCCTGTTCCGCTGCAGTTTCAAGGGCTCTGAGAAGCGCTTCTCTCCTTGCCCTCTCGACAACGGGCGACAATGACTTCATTTTACCGCCTACAAGCTGTCTGAATCCGGCGAGCCATGTCTTGAACCTGTCAGCGCCGATGCAGACCTCCCCGGCGACCAGTGTCATCCTCGAAGGCCTCGTCATAATGGGGCTCTTCCTGTTATGGACGATGACCTTATTGCGGATCTTGGCCTCCCTTTCCGTGAGTTCCTTCAGATGCTTCCTTTCAATGATCTGTCCAGTTATCATCGGTACGAAGAACAGGATCAGCGGTATTATTATGAGGACGAATACGTAAAAGCAGCACGTAATTTCACCTGCCAAACGTATCACCCGTTCACTCTACCACTACCGCGGTCCCGTAGACGTATACCTCGGCTGCTCCCTGCATCAGGGAAGCTGTGGACATCCTGACATTTACGACGGCATTGGCTCCCATGCTCTGGGCGCTTTTCAGCATCCTTTCAGTGGCTTCGTTGCGGGCTTCCTCCATCATCTCGGTATAGCCTTTCAGCTCCCCGCCGACGATGTTCTTGAAACCCGCAAGGATGTCCTTTCCGATGTGCTTTGCCCTTATGGTACTGCCATTGGCTATGCCAATGACCTTTACCACCCTTTTTCCTGGTATCTCCTCGGTGTTGACATATATCATAAACTCCCCGCTCCTCTCAAGTTAACCAACTATTAATATTTAAGAATTCATGTATGCCAGAGGTAATGTTCATGGATCGTGAGGAATATATCTATTACACTTTCATGAAGAAGGTGACCGAGGATGGTTACATCTCCCTTGACGAAAGTGGCCTGATACTGATCCTTGAGGACAAACTCGGGCTGTCCGATGACCGCATGGATGAGGTGATGGGTTGGATAGAGGAGGGCAGCTGTCCTATCGATGATGAGGAAATAAGGGTTCTGGCGGTTGATACCTCGAACCACCTGCATGAAATTTCAATATACGAGTCAATCCTTAAGGAAGCCCTCGAGGATGAGGCGATCCACAGGGATGAAAAGGACCTGATCATTGCTCTGGGCTCCATAATGAACATATCCGAGGAAGAAAGGTCCAATATATATGACCGCTTAATGTCAAGGTCATGAGATATGACCCTGAAATGGTCCGATCATTGAGGGAAACCTATTCGGTCATCGAAGATGATGTTATCCGGAGAATGGCAGAATTCCGGGAGATCTGGGATTCGGATAATGAGCGAAGTGCATTGAACGAGCTCCTTTTCTGCGTACTCACCCCGCAGTCCAGAGCCCAGGTCTGCTGGGAGGCTATAGAGGAGATGACTTGTACCGATATACTTCTCGACGGGCACTATGATGAGGTTCTTGGAGCCGTCAAGTTCGTCAGGTTCAAGTATAAGAAGACCGGGTATCTTATCGAGGCCAGGGAGAGGTTCATGAGAGGAGGTGAGATCCATCTTCTGGACTTCATAAGGGAAATTGGGGACCCGGTGAAAGCCAGGGAGTGGCTTGTGGAGAATATCAAGGGTCTCGGATACAAGGAGGCAAGCCATTTTCTGAGGAACATTGGACAGGGTGAGGGATTGACCATTCTTGACCGGCACATTCTGCGCATGCTCGCGAAATCCGGTGTTATTGAGAGGGTCCCCGGCTCCATGACGGAAACGAGGTACCTGAAGATCGAGGAAGAAATGAAACGGTTCGCTGCAGCAATAGAAATACCAGTATCCCATCTTGACCTGGTGATGTGGTATATGGCGACTGGGACGATATTCAAATGAGGTTGTATCATGATTCTTGACGATAAAAAGGTCGATGAACTGCTCTATGAAGCGGAGAGGGTCGTCAAGGGCTCCGATCCGCTGGATGCCGTCTGCAGGCTCCTCAGGGACAGGGTCGGACACTATGACTGGGTCGGTTTCTATCTTGTCAACCCGGAAAGGGATAGGGAGCTGATCCTCGGTCCATTCGCGGGCGACCCCACGGAACATACTGTCATCGGATTCGGCACGGGTATATGCGGACAGGCCGCGGAAAAGGAGGAACCATTCCTTGTTCAGGATGTTACCAGAGAGAAGAATTACCTCTCATGCAGCCCCGGGGTGAGATCGGAGATCGTGCTTCCCATATTCAGAGATGGAAGCCTTGTCGGGGAGCTGGATATCGATAGCCGCAGCCTCGAGCCCTTCACAGAGCTTGACACGGTCCTCCTTGAGGGAATATGCAATCTCGTATCTCCCTACATCTGATCCGCCGGGTTCCTGCAAATTGGAATTGGTCCGACGTAACGTATCTCACTTCCTTCTATCCTGTACCTTACGGGATGTACTTCGACCCCTGCTTCCAGAGCCTCCATGAAGGTTCCAAAGAACAGGGGGTCCGTGGAGGAATTGGGATAGAAGCATTCCGACCCCGGGCCCAACACAAGGATGAGGATCCCGGCCCTGTAACCTTGTTCTGCAAGGTCTATCAGCTCCTTAAGATGCCGCCTTCCTCTTATCGTCGGAGCATCCGGGAACAGTGCGACCTTGTCTACTGTAAGGGAGCATCCCTTCACCTCTATGTATAGCTCGCGTCCCTGTTCATCGCTCATCCTGTAATCGAGCCTGCTCCTTCCCACTTTCACCTCTGCTTTGAGGTCCACGGCCTTCCCGAACGGGTTCAGGAGAGGGTCCTCCAGAAGTGCCTGGGAGATCAGCCTGTGGAAAGATGAGTTCACGAGGACCCAGGTATCATCGACCCTCCCAGCAAGGAGGTCCCAGCCGGTCTTTCTGTGTCCTCGCGCGGCCTTCCTTACAAGAAGCCTGGTTCCGGGGACAAGGACCTCCTTCAGCCTTCCGGGATCGTGAACGTGGACATCCTGGGGTCCTTCACTCTCCATACCATCGATCACTGCCCGCGCGAGGAAGCGGTTTGGCCTTGAAACAAAGGTTGCATGGCGGTCCCAGCTGAAATCAACAGACCTGCCCGTCATGGAATAACGATATTTTCAAAATGAATATATATATCGCCTACTTAAAGGCCTATCAGGTGGTATATTGGCAGGGGGACCCCTTTTCAAGGTGACCTACGGGATGTATATTGTGGGCTCGAGGTCGGGGGACAGGTTGAACGGGCTCATAATCAATACGGTTAACCAGGTCACCTCCTCACCTCCAAGGGTATCCGTGACCATTTCAAGGAATAATCTGACGCACGATTATATCATGGAAAGCAAGGTATTCTCCATATCGATCCTTAAGAAGGACACCCCTATGAAGTTCATAGGAAAATGGGGCTTCAGGTCAGGCAGGGATATTGACAAATTCGAGGGAGCGAACTACAGGATCGGGGAGACAGGGGCTCCCATTGTACTGGAAAACGTGATCGGATACATGGACCTTAGGCTGGTGGACCGCTTGGAGGTCCAGACCCATACAATATTCATCGGTGAAGTGGTTAGTTCCGGGATAATCGAAGACAGCGAGCCGCTGACATACAACTACTACAGGGACATCAAGGGGGGGCACTCCTCCAAGCTCGCACCCACTTACGATGGATGGGCGGAAAGGACAGAGGGTCCAAAGGGAAAGGACCTTTCGAAATATATCTGTCAGAGATGCGGATATGTTTACGACCCCGTAGCAGGCGATGCAGGGTCCGATATAGAACAAAATACCCCTTTCTCCGAACTCCCTGCCACATGGGAATGCCCTCTCTGCGGGGCCGGAAAGGACGAATTCCGCCGGGCTAACTGATTATGAAGTAATTTCATATATCATGATACCGAGAACAGATATTATGGTCGGGGATGGGGTTCGAAAAAGTACTGAAAACTGTCAAAAACGATATCGAAAATGAAAGAATCTCTTTGGATGCCTTAAAGAGAGATGCTTCGGAGTTAAGAAAACGGGTCCGGGAAACCGGGCCCAAACTTTTTTCTTAGTATAACGAATACATAAGGACCTTAAGGCATTATTGAAAAATGTGTTAACTTCATCCAAATCATTATTATCATTTACCGAAATATACCGATTAATATTATAACGAATTATTAAGTTATTTCCTTGTTATCAAGGAAAGAAATAAAAACCATAATTGTATTTTATGAAATGTAAAGTTATTGGGAAAGATATTTTCCCTTTTCCTTTCATCAGGGTAATGAAACGAGTATTGATTTTGCCATCGAGTATGACTTCATATTTGAAAAGATACTTTAAACTGTATTTATCACTTACTTCTTTAACAAGCTGAAGGACATCGCTACTACTAAGCATGGCATCATCATCAAACGGATGGGCCTTGATATTA
>JBLIRF010000042.1:0-11598 GCA_049472175.1 Thermoplasmatota archaeon | reverse complement strand
CTCGCTATCATCCAGCCATCTGGATGCCGGTCTCACCCCTCCTCCCTCATGCAACATTCCGGAAGCCTTCCCTGAAGACCTTGCCGGGCTTATATCCTTCTTATCAGGGTTGAATAGCCGCGTTCTGTCAACCAGCCTTTTCCGTATCGGCGTGACCTTGAAATCGTCGGTCCGCATCGAGAAGAAACGCTCCTGCTGAGCCTTGAAACGGAGTTTGCGGTCCCAGGGGCTGACCTTCGAATAGAATGCCTCCCATATTGCCACAGCGGTCGCCAGGGCCCCTGCCCCTGACATTCCGAAACCCTGCCCGACCGGAAGCTGAAGTGTCGTACGGACATTCACCTCCCACCCTGATCCCTTGGCTGGAAGGAGGGATTCAACAACACTCCCGTATATCCTGGGGTCCACCACGAAGTCGTTGACACCCTTGACGGCGAGTTTTAGGACGAGGGGATCGCCGATCTCCTTGAGACCCGGAGGCTTCATGGAAATCGCTGTCACGGCACCGAGTGAGAGATTCACACCAGCGCCCCTTGATCCGCGTGCAAGGACCTCTTTGGCATGGTCGTGCACGGAGAAGAATCCCGTTATATGCCCGGGGCAGAATCCCAATCCTCTCAAGACCATAGCACTACCTCTATCCCCTCAGGTCCAGGGTCCTCTCCAACAGGAAGACGGCGATATCGGACCTGCTGCCGCTCACTTTAAAGGCATCCTTCTCTGGTGTTATGTAAAATACAGTGTTCGTTTCAGCGGTCACATCGGAAAGGTCATTGGCGACTATCGCCTGCATCCCCACCTTTGTCAGCCTTTCATAGGCCTTCTCGAGTAGGATCTCCTGATCCCTGATGCTTTCCGCCTTGTACCCGACCAGGAATGTCTCGGGAAAGAGTACCCGGAAACGTTCGATCACCTTTGGGGTTGGATCGAGCTCTATGGTCAATCCCTCCTTTCCGGAAGGTATCTTCCCCTTGGCCTTTTTCGGGAAATAGTCCGATATTCCGGCCGCGAAGAATGCGATCGTCGGTCCTTTCCAGAGGTCCGACAGGCCTTCTATCTTTCCCAGCAGGTCCTCGGTTGTGGAGAACCGCTCAAAAGCAATATACTTTGGGATTGGTCCGACATTCTCACCTGCCATGATAAGGACATCAGCACCCATCCGGAAAGCCTCCTTACCCAGTGCGATACCGGATGCACCGGTCGCTCTGTTGGTAAGGATACGCATGTCGTCCATCGGTTCCCTTGTGGCTCCGGTCAATATTAGAACCTTCTCATCCTTCATCCTGCCTCCCGAGAGAGTGCGAATAACATGCTCCACAGTGACCTCGATCGGGGCCATCTTCGCCTTCTTTTCCTCCATCTCCGGGTCTATGATCTGGATGCCCATTTTTCTGGCGGATGCCAGATTCTCCACCACCTTGGGGTGAAAGTACATGGTGTTGTGCATTGCGGGTACCAGAATTACTGGTATTCCCGCTCCAATTCCCGTTGTGAGATAGGTGGTCACGGGCGTATCGTCTATACCATGGACCATCTTCCCGAGCGTATTGGCCGTGCAGGGAGCCACGAGGATCAGGTCCGCCCTACCTTCAACATCACCACAGAGGGATACATGTTCGACCATCCCTGTCAGTCTGGTCACCACGGGATTCCCGGTTGCGAATTCCATTGAATACGGCCCTATGATCTCACATGCCTTCTCGGTCATTACAGCATGGACCTCTGCTCCGTGCCTTATGAGCTCACGAGCAAGTTTGACGCATTCGACGGCTGCGATGGACCCTGTGATTCCCATTACGATCTTCTTCCCGAGCAGCCTTTTCGATCTGGACCCTCTGATGTCATCCGAAGGATGCATGATGGTGAAGGTTGTTGTCTTAATAAAAGGATTTGTCGCAAGCATCCATCAAGGGAGGCAGGTACCCCGGGCGGCCAGGAGATGTTTTAATATATGGTAATTCATCATTGAAAAAGAAAAATACAATGGGGTGGTCGTAAATGGGAGAAAATGGTTCGATATCAGGGTTGCCTGCAACCTTCCTGATAGTATCTCTGCTGGTCCTTTCCGGCATCGTTCCGATGCTGCTCATCGTCGTAGAGCCAGCCTCCAGTGCGATCCTGTTTGTTGGAAAGGGCTCCACATATGACAGCATTCAAAAAGCAGTGGACAGCTCCTTGCCCGGGGATATAATTGTCATTGGAAAGGGGGTCTACAACGAAAGCATCAACGTTACAAGGTCCGGAATACGCCTGGTGGGCAATGAAACAACCACGACGATCATAAATGCGACTGCAGGATACCCAGTGATGAGAATATATGCTGACAACGTGGAGGTTTCTGGATTGACCTTCAGGACGGGAGGTCTCCTTCTCAACGGCAGTAACCTGCATGTTTCGGATGTGATTTTGAACATCACAACCCAAATAGGTATGGTGATGAGTTCATGCAACAATGTTACGCTCATCAACACAACCCTCCTGAACCCTTTGAACGGAGGTCTGATCGCCACTGGATCGACCAATATCAATATCACAGCCCTCACCTCGTTGAACTCCAGGGGGGATGTGCTTCGCATAACGGATTCATCAAATATCTCATTGAGCGATTCTAATTTTTATCTCAACAGCTCATCGACAGGGGCTAGGTTCGAGAATGTTTCCAGTATAAATTTCACGAACGTTTTCTTCCAGTCCTCAGGATCGGACAATACCGGGGCGCTGTTCGAGGATTGTTATGACACTTTTATTGACGGGTGCATTTTCATTGTCGATCCCAGAGGGGTCATCCTACGATACTGTAACAAGACCCAGATCAGGTACAGTTTGTTCGACTCGGAGTTCCTCGATTCCTCCGGAATGGAAGTATTCTCCTGTACACGCACGAACATCTCATCATCAACCTTCAATGTGATTAACGGTATGGTCGGTTCCTCGATCGTATCGAGCACAAATACCGCTGTTGACAATTCGAGTTATCAGATAGACTGCAACGATTCGGCGGGGGTTCAACTCTACGGGTCAGGGTCATTCCAGCTTCAGGATTCGAGCGGGATCGTGTTCGGGGAATACGCTGCATTCGTCAGAGCCACAGATTCGGAGGATATTAGGGTGGCCACCTCCTTTATGGACCTTGGATCGAACGGCTCGAAATTGATAGAAGCAAACGGATGCAGTCGACTTTTCATTGAAAGGAACGTCATGTCCTCTTCAGCATCCTCGACCGCTTTGATAGACTTTCACTCCGGGACCGATAATGCAACGGTCAAGGATAATCTGTTCAGTATTTCCGGAGAGGAATCAAAGGTGGTCCATGCTGCGGGGGCACGGGACCTTCTTGTCGACAACAACACATTGAACATCATGGGCGATGTCTCGTTCGGTCATCTGATCGAAGAAGTTAGACGTGCTGAGATCACCAACGATTCCATCCAGGTATCCGCCAGTGGAGATGTGGGGATCCAGATATCGGGTCAGGCCTTCTCTATCAAGAGTGCATCGGTCGAGGTTCCTGGAAGTTCATCGACGGGGATCTTCATAAGTGACAGCAGGAACGGCTCCGTCCTCAATACGGATATATCCGTCTCTGGAGAGCTCTCAACCGGTCTTACACTGTTCTCGATGCAAAGCGAACTCACCCTATATGATGTCACCGTGGACCAGACCTCGACCGATGGTCTCGCTCTGGTCATGCATAACGAAGACGGAAACGTCAACATCATTGATATGTCTGTGAACTCTTCCTCAGCGGACTGGTATTCCATGGTCCTCACAGGAGGATCGTACGATATTGACGGTCTTGTGCTCGGTTCCCTCGGAAAGGGCCTGCTTGCGGAGAATTCACCGATCGGGTCCATATCAGGATCGACCATCAATGCGCAGTCGACCGGGATCACCATCGCCAACAGCATGTTCGAGGTCAACGCATCGAGCATATCGGGTTTGGAGCTCCTGGACCATTCGCATGTGATCCTTCTCGATTCATCGGTGGGTCAGCTTGTGGAGATCTCGGGTGAGAGCAGACTCGAAGTCTATAACACGGTAGGGGCAAGGACGCTATCCAGGGACTTCGAACCTCTTCAGGGGGTTGATCTGGTAGTCCGGAACTGGGGTGCTATTCTGTATCAGACCCCCTACTTCAATTCCTCTTCGAAGGACCCGAGGACCGACAGTTCCGGATCCATAAGGAACATCATCATGCTTGACAGCATCTTTGAGAACACCATAGATGACCCTGAAACAGGAGAAACGAACGTCACCGTCTATTTGGATGGTACATCTCCGATCGACTGGGATGAGACCTTCGGGATAGACACATCCTATCCGCACATAATCGAACTCATCTGCCCGGATATCGACCTCCCTGCAACACCCTTTAATTTCAGCGTGAGGCAGGTCGATACGCGAGAGGCTCTCTTCCTGAACTGGGACCCGAACCCGGATGATACGATCGAGTACATCATCCATTACCTGGATCCGGTTTCGGGTGATCAGGGGGTTGCCGACAGGGTCCAGACAGGCAGTGCATCCTGGACGAGCCCGGACCTGGGGCCCTCCAGGGGAATGTTGTACTGGCTGACAGCCTGGGACGGGACGTGGGAGTCAGAGCCCACGGAAGTGGTCCAGGGGGCCACAAAAGATTTGACCCCTCCTTCCCAACCCCAGCTCCTCTCCTATATCAGCTCAACAAAGGACTCCATCACGATGTCCTGGACCCATCCCGGTAGTGATGACCTAGCGGGTTTCCTGGTATTCATGTCAGGTCCTGGATCGCTGGACCTCGAGGTCATAGATACCATAGTACCCGAGGCCAGGACCTACACTGCTGCGGGATTACTTTTCGGTTCTATCTACAGGTTTCAGGTACAGGCCTTCGATACGAGCGAAAATTATTCACCTCTCAGTGGGATATTGCAGGCGAGTACCGACCTCCCAATGATGGAGATCATGATCATGCTGCATTACGGTAGCACCGGTCCGAAGGCTGGCCTATCTGCAGCCAACTGCACCGTTGAGCTACTCTCTTTCAACGGTTCGGTGATGGCCGTTACGAAGACCAACGAAACGGGGATAGGTTCCCTTATCGGAAGGGACCCTTACGAGAATTATTTCATCCGGGCATATCCTCCGCTGAGCCTTATGGGCGAGATCGGCACCAAGAGCGGGTACCTCCCGGTAACCAGCGAGACCATCACCCTCGATCCTGATGTTGAGCTTCTGGAGATCGAACTCAACTTTGATCACTACCGGATGATCACGAACGGAACCATTCGTATCAGGGTGGTCTATGGAGAAGGACCACGTACGGGAGTGGTCTACGGAGCACTGGTACGATTGGAGCATGAGAACGGCACCATACTTGATCAGAAGTTGACCAGCGCTGATGGGAATGTGATGTTCACCCTGTCCGACCTGCCTATAAGAGGCAGATTCCAGGTGGTTCCTCCTGACGGTGTAAGGGGGGACCGGTCATGGATGGTCTCCGGTTACTTGAACCTTACAACGAACTTCTTCGAACTGACGCTCGAAACACCGGACCAGAACATGGGCGATGTGGAACTTAACTATTACTCGTACATTCCCGAGCCTGAGGAGTTGTTTCTGACCGCCATGAGCCCTTACGGATCGGCAGTGGACCTTGAGTCACCGGTTATCATCAGTTTCAATCAACCTGTCGTTACAGGTTCGATCGAGGACTCCCTGCTCATTGCTCCTTCCCTAAAGAACCCGGTATTCATCTGGTACAGCGACAATATGTCCCTCAGGATAGAACATGATGGATTCCTTGCGGAGACTGAGTATATGGTGAGCGTGGGCTACAGCGCGGTCTCCGAGGCTGGAACGACCTTCCCTCCAGGTTATACGAACAATACATGGTCGTTCACCACGACAGTGATGCCCGACTCCGGAGATAAGACGGACAATTCCAGGTATATCATCTACGCACTGGCGATAGGGGCCGTTCTCCTTGTCATGGTCCTTCTCATCTACTCCCGTTTATCATCCCGAAATAAGATGGAGCGTCATCCCCCTTCCCATTATGAGGAAAGTGACGATCATGATGATGACATCTACGACGAGGAATTTCCTGACGATGTGATCGAAGAGTTCGAAAAGGACCTTCCCTACGATGATGATGACTACTTCGAGGACGACGATGAAGAACTTGATGAGTACGAGGATTATCTGGATGATGATATGTCCGACGTTGAGGATGAGGATGATGAGATCGAGGACCTGGAAGAGGTTCTAGTTAAAGAGGAGAGCATGGAGGAGGAGTATATAGGGGAGGAGGCCGAGATGGAGGAACTGGAACCCGAAGATGAGGAGCCAGAACCAACTATCGAAAGGAAAAAGAAGAAAAAGAAGAAGAGATCGAAATAGATCAGCTCTTCTTCCCAGCAGATATCCTGATAAGCTTCAGGTTCTGCAGATAGGCCAGGAATTTGGCCAATCTCGGAAATAGCGGCTCCACCTCGTCGCCGAAACGGTCGGAGAGCATCCCCCCTATCTTCCTTACATCCCTCTTTCCGTCAATAAGCTTCCAGACACTCCAGCCGTATCTGTCGAGCCTGATCTTTCTTTCAGTTTTCAATCCCAGGGCTTCGGCGATCCGTTCTCCCGTTTCCGACCTGTAGACGGGAATGACAAGATAGTTCCCCTTGACATTGATCCCTTGCTCCTTTGTAATGATCATATCAAGAAGGTTCTGTATCCTTGGGTCCCTTCTAACTGCTTCCTCGATCAACTGGTCCCTGTCCTCCTCATCGACTTCGGTCCTTGCAGAACCATACCAGCTCTTCACCTTGTCGATCCTGTCCTTGACCAGTTCATCATCGGGTCTTGCCCACCAGGGTCTTTCGTCGGCTATCCTCTCGCCGGGTGTTTGACCATTTTCCTCGGACCCAGTGGTCTTTGGAAGCGATCGCTTCATTTTCCCAGCCAATCAATAGGCCTCCACATCGATCATTTCCTTCTGAACAAGGAGGACATAACGGACCTGGCCTGCGATCCCGAGAGCTGGCCCAGGTGGTCCCTTATCACCATATAAACGATCATGACCATGATGAAGAGCAGGCCGAGCATTCCGGGGAGGGCAGAAGGTTTGGAAAAAAGGGCTATGGCCCCCGGTCCTCCGATGATGATGATCAAGGCGACTATGACCCCGAGAACCGCTTCTCCGGCGACAAGGCCCGCAGCGAACAGCAGTCCTTTGTTGAATGTGCTCTCCTTGTTCTCGTTTATTCGTTTCTCCAGAGCCTCACCCTCGAGTCCGTCGTACATCTGGGTCTTCCTGATGATCCATCTCTCGGACAACCATCCAAGCACCCCTCCGAGGAATATCGGGGTTGTTAGGGTGAACGGCAGATAGATCCCGATGGCCACCGCCATAACCGGCAGCTTTCTCCATATCAATATTATCGCTATGATCACTCCTATACCGAACATGAGGTACTGGAATTCCATGTTGAATATGGCATAGACCGTGGACCCCATTATGACGGCTTGAGGTGAAGGCAGGGCGGGGGTGCCTATTCCGTAAGCTGCCGCCAGGAGACCCACTATGATGGGGATCACTGCAGCTCCCACACCCACACCGATGAACCTCCCCCACTGGATCCTTATGGGGGTTGCTCCAAGGATCTGTGCTGTCTTGAGTTCCTGCATGGAATCTCCCGCTATGGCAGCGGAGCAGCAGACGATCGCAGCCACAAGTATGGTTGCTCCCATGCCTGCTGCCTTGTCCATTCCGGACAGATGTATTGCACTTAGACCCAGCAGTATGAAGGCCGTGATAACCAGAGTAGTGATTGTAACTGAAGAGATGGGATTATTGGAGGAACCCACTATGCCTGCTAGGTATCCTGCGACCGCGGTGAACAGGAAGGTGGCGATCATCATCACGGCGGCAAGGATGATGGATGGGAGGACCTCGCCAGTTATGAAAAGGTACAGACCAAGGACCGCGATGAACAGGATCACAAGATATACGATCGAAACGTGGAAATCCCTTTCGGTCCTGAGAGGGGCTGGGGCATTCGCTTCCTTCTTCTTACCGCCCAGGGTCTGTTTGATCGACTGTCCGAGCGGGCCCCTCATCTTCCAAAGGGTGTAGATGCCACCCGTCAGGACCGCTCCGATGCCTATCCATTTCGTGTAATCGAACCATATCGTGTAAATAGCGTCTATCGGATTTCCCCCCGGCCACCCCTGGACCGCCCCGATCAACGGTATCGCCAGCACCCATCCCAGTATACCACCGGAGAACACTATGAAGGAGATCTTGAACCCTATTATGTATCCGACACCAAGGAGTGCTGGTGAGATGTTCACCCCACCGAAGAACCTGATCCTGCCGAAATTGAGGACGCCTTCAACCTTCTCCTTCCAGAGTGACAGGCCGGATTCGGCCGAGAATTTCATCATGCCGCCGATACCTGCGGCGATGGCGATATACCATATGCCCCTTCCGCCCTTCTCCATGGCTTTTAAAACTTCAGCAGCAGCAACCCCCTCGGGGTAGGGAAGGTCGAGGTCCTGTATGAAGACCTTCCTCAGCGGGATGGTGAAGAGTATGCCGAAAAGGCCGCCGATCAGGGAAATGATTATCATGATCAGCAGGTTCATGAAGGTGAACATATCCTCCCATCCGCCATTGCCTGTCATCTCGTTTATTACGATCATTGCAGGGAATGTGAATATTATACCGGCAGCCAGGGCCTCACCGGCCACGCCGATGTTCTTGGACATGTTTATCTCGAGTATGTTCCCCTTGAACATCTTGAGGATGGCAAGGGCGAACACGAGAGAAGGGATCGTTGCCGAAACGGTCATTCCCACGAAAAGACCCAGATACGCGTTCGCTGCTCCCATGACGACCGTGATTATGATCCCCACGATCACGGCCTTGAGGGAGAATTCGGGAATATCATGTTCGGGAGAGATGTACGGTTCGTATTTGCTCATTGTCCATACACCCCTTATTCATCCTCCAGAAGCTCCAGCTGATAATAATCATAATCTATCGAGAGCGAGAACTCGTTCCCGTCGTCAGATAGACCTATTGCACCCGGTCCCAGGACAGGTGTCCAAATCCCTGCCCTTATGAGGGTAACCTCGATCGTCCAGACCCCCCTTCCCAGCCTCCCCTCATCAAGAAGCGTGTCGAGGTATTCGTCATCGAACGATACCGAGACCTCGAGCGTACCGGCACCTCCTATAGGATTGGCCCCCTGGGTATCGGAGGAGTTGCCGTCGGGGAAGACGACCCTCAGCGAGAACGTGTCCGGCTGGTTCTCGTACCTCCTTATCCTAGGTCTTCCCGGGGGGTCCGTCTCATCCGTCCATGAGAGCTTCGCGGTCAGGTTCTTAAATATCTCGTTATCTCTCTCTGTGATCGTTTTGGTATATGTGTCACCCGGGTTGAGATCACCGGGCTCGACAAATGTTGACCTCTGGAGAGGGAGGTCCTCGAAGTAATTATCATCCCCATTGCCTGGTGGGGGCTCGGAGGAGCCCTGATCGCTCCCCAGTACTATCGACAATATCAGCATCACCACGAAGATACCAATGCCGATGTTCCGTACCAACTTGTCGTACCTGTTCATGCCACACACCACAGCATATTAAGGGTTAGGACCGACCACGTCTGGATTCGGGTTATCGGGGACAATGGATATAAATGTTCACAGGGAGACCATGCTTTCGACCGGGCAATGGACTTTCCGTATCACCATTCGTCCTCGGTATCTTCCCATTCGGTTTCGACCTCGGTGTACTCGATGCCCATGGTCTTCGATCCAGCCTTTGCCCTTTGACCTCTCCCATAGAGAACGGCCACGATGATCACTGCGATCACCAGAAGGACTATGATTGCCAGGATGATCATCCTTGTGGTGTTGTCCCCCGGTTCGGAATCTGACCCCGCATCACCAACCTGGACACCATAGGTCTTCTCGTCCGCCAAAGGGCCGTCAGGCATGGACAGTGAAACAGAGAGTGTGTATTTTCCCTCTTTGCTTGGTGCACTGATGTTCAGGCTGTAACGGCCTTCCAAGGAGATTACGGAATTTGCCTCCCTGTAAGTGACCCCCTCCTTGAGGATCTTTACGGTGATGATGTAGCCGGTGGAGTTGGCAACGATACCGGAGAACCTGATGTTCTGACCGGGGGCCCATCCACCGTCGGGGGACGGGAATATCTGGGGGTCGCCTATACTATGTTCGTTCTCATATCCGGCGGAGGTTTTGAAGGAGAACAGGAAATCGTCGGTGAGGGTTTCGCCTTCAAGGCCATAGGAGCCGGAAGGAACTTCAAGGACGTAATCCGTGGAGACCTTGAAGAAAGCCGAGATCATGGTCTCCGATCCGGAGGTCCATTTGAAAGTGACCCCCTGGACGATAGGACTGAAGCTGATATCGGCCTCGACCTCTTTCTTTTCAACTTGATGGGAGAAGGAGATCCTTATTATCCCGTCGATGGGCAGGTCCCGGTCTTCGGAGGGTTCCATCACAGTGATCTGTATTACGGGCGGTCTGACCCTGAATATGGTGGAGTTGCCCAGCGGGAACATTGACACGTTGTTCCATCTCATCAGGTCTTTTGATATCTTCACGTGATAAAGCTTGCCAGGTTCAAGATCATTGATGGACTTGAACGTGATGGTCCTGTTATCTTCGGATACGTCGTAATTTCCGTCGACCGGAGACCTCGATCCGTCCTGAGTGATGGACATCAGCCTGCTGAACCTGTCCTCCCCTGGAACAAGGATCTGTTCCTTGAACTTGAAAATGACCGATGTCGAAGGGTCAACGTCCTCAGAATCGGGAGCGGGATATACTTCGTACCATCCAGGAACATGGAAAAGGTTGATCGTTCCTGAGTCAAGGAAGGACCCAGCGTCAAGTTCCAGGTCCGTTTTGTAATTCCCGTATCCAAAAATACTTCCATTAACTTCAAGGGCACCTTTGAATACAGGCTCGTCGGGATCGACGGAAACAGAGAAGTTCCCGCTTTCATCCGTGAAAGAGTGGAAATAGGATATGTCAACCCTGTAACCTTCAATGGCCTTTCCCTCGAAGAGCAAGGTCCCGTTCACAAGGATCATGGGGAGATCTACTGTATTGAAATGGAACTCCAGTTCCCTCCAGAGAATGAAAGAAGCGTCGTCCAGGGCTTTCAGCTCCGTGGAGATAAAAAGCACGAAGCGGCTTTCAAGGGGAAATCGGATGTCTGGGTCCACGATATAGGTGTGTTCAACGTGTCCCGCGACTAACGAGAGGGGACCGGTTGGTGTCGGCAGACATTCATCAACCTCCTTCCATATCGTTATGTTCAGCGTGGAGAACTTGACGGGTTCGGAAACGTGTACCAGAAAGTTCGTCCCTGGAAGAACGTTCCCCCCTTGATCTACATCGACGGCTTCGACCCATACGGGAAATGTGTCCTCCTTGAGGTCGATGTTAAGCCCTCCCTCTCCGGAAATGGGCACGTATGCCATATCTCCAACACTGTTGTGGTGGGGGGCTGAAGCCTCAAGTGTTACAGCTCCCGCTATTACCCTTGGAAAGAACACCTCTCCCTGTGAACCCGTCAGGAGGT
>JBLIRF010000041.1:0-11876 GCA_049472175.1 Thermoplasmatota archaeon | reverse complement strand
GAGGAGGGTGAATGTAAGGATCCATGGATCGGGTCATACCCCCCCAAGGATGGAAAAGATAGTCCAGTTAATGGGGGATCTCCTTAATGAGTACGGGAATAGAGATACGGGTGGAGGAGATATCTTCGAGCTGGGTTCATGGTTCCATTTCCATTATGAATCCATCCATCCGTTCCTTGAAGGGAACGGAAGGGTGGGGAGACTCCTTCTCAACCTTCATTTCCTGAAACACAACTGGCCTCCGATACATATCCTTCCTTCTAACAGAGATGACTACCTGCTTTCTCTTGAAAATGCCGGTGAAGGGGATCTCGTCCCCTTGACCTCCCTTTTCGAGCGCTTGATGGGCTCGAGCCTGTTGGACCTTCTTGATAAAGTGGGTACCGCGAACGATGAGCTGCTGGACCTTAAAACAATATCCACATCATCACCTTACGATGCAAAATATCTGACCCTGAGGTGCGGCCAGGGAGAACTCCCCGGAGTAATTTCAGGACACCGATGGCACACCAGCAGGAAGGCTCTGGAGCTCTATTTGGAGCATCTCGGGAAGAAGAGTTAATGACCGTGTATCCGATCATAACCAATCACATTCTTTTCTCAAATAAGGTTAAAAACCCGGACTTGTGTCCTTCATTTCCGGGCATATCCCCATTTTATCCTGGACCAGACCCTCTCATGCAGATAGAAAAGTATGATCTGGATCGTCTGAAAGACAACAACTATATAGGTCATGCTCAGGAGGTCCCCCGTGATGGCATAGGTCACTATCGACAGTGAGATTATGCAGATGATCCTGTAGGATATCGATTTCGCTATTGATCTGCCCTTTCCTTCCATCATGGTATCACTTCCCCAAATATGTCTGGTTGAACGATCGGAACTTCAGTATCTTCACCCTTACGTCGTCATCCTTCCTGAGGCCTCTGAGGTGGAACTCCGAACGGGACATCAGGGCCGTCAGTGTATCACCGTTCTCCAGGAGGACGGAAGTTTCAACAAGAGGGCCGAGCTGCATCAGGTCCACGAGCCTTCCCCTTGTCCCACCTTCTCCATCGTTCTCCTCCACTTTCCTGAGAGAGATGTCCTCCGGCCTTATCATCACCGTTCGGCCGATCTCTCCCGGAAGCTCGATGATGTTCGCATTCCCTACGAACCTGGATACGAAATCGGTCCTCGGCCTCTCGTACAGCTCCATGGGGCTACCTCTCTGTTCGATCCCACCGTCATTCATCACTGCGACCTGGTCCCCAACTTCGAAAGCCTCATCCTGATCGTGGGTAACGAACACCGTTGTCGTTCCGAGTTCACGCTGGATCGACCTGAGGTCCCTGCGGATCCTCTTCCTGATCTTGGCATCGAGGGCTCCGAACGGCTCGTCGAGAAGGAGAACGTCGGGAAAGGTTGCAAGAGCTCTCGCAATAGCGACCCTCTGCTTCTGACCACCGGAAAGCTCGTGCGGCCTCTTTCTCTCCATACCGGCCAGACCCACCATTGATATCAACTCGCTGCACCTCTCCCTGATCTCCTTCTTGTTCTTCTTCATCATCCTCATCCCGAAGCCGATGTTCCCTTGAACAGACAGGTTCGGGAAGAGCGAATAGTTCTGGAAGACGAATCCCATTCTCCTCTTGTGGGCTGGAAGGCGATCGATGATATTCCCCCCCAGCATGACCTTTCCTCTGTCCTGGGGTATGAGCCCCGAGATCACCCTCAGCATGGTAGATTTTCCGCATCCGGAAGGACCCAGGACCGCCATAATGGTACCCTCATCCACAAGAAGGTCAAGGTCCTTCAGCACAACTTCCCTACCGAAGGACATGGAGATCTTCCTGAGTTCAAGGTCGCCTCTCACCTTCACACCTCCAGCTTCCTGACAATGGCATTAAGGATGAGGAGCAGGGAGAACGGCAGCACCATCAGGATTATTGCAATTGATGTGGCCCCCTGGAAATCGAACTTGGAATCAGAGAGATAGTAGATATACAGCGGTCCCGTGGTGATCATTCCTCCCGCGATGAACAGTGTCGCACCGAACTCTCCGAGGGACCTTGTGAAGGTCAGTGCGGACCCCGCTATCAGACCGCTCCTGATTGAAGGCAGGGTGACGAAGAAGAATGTCTTTGTCCTGCTGGCCCCCAGTGTGAGGGCGGCCTCTTCAACGTTTTGGTCGATCTTCTCAAGCACAGGAGACACGGATCTTACCATGAACGGGGATGTGACGAAAACGTGTGCAAGAAGGACGCCCGGCATGGCCATGACGACCTGGAACCCGTTGCCCTCGAGCAGGGGCCCGAGAATGCCCATCGGCCCATAAAGCATCATTAACGAAAGTCCAACAACCGCTGTGGGAATGGCGATCGGCATGTCTATCAAGGACCGAAGGACGGACCTTCCCGGGAAATCATATTTGGTGATCACCATTGCAAGCAGGGTCCCGACGAGAAGGTTGATCAGCGTCGTCACGGACGCTATCAGAAGGGAGTTGCGAAAAGCGTTGACGGCATCCTTGGATGTCACAGCATCGATGAAAGGTCCGAACCCATCCTGAAAGGCGAACTTGAAGATCGAGGTCAGGGGAAGAAGGACCAGGAAACCGAAGAGTACAATCCCCAGAGAGATGGTCGACCATTTGGTCAGTTGACCCAGTGACCTCCTCCTATCCATCGAGGCATCACTCCCTGATATCCGAAAAGAGGCCGTCTATGAGATCAAGGTGGGCCTCCTCCCATCCACCCAGGAATTCCACTGTGAACGGATCGGCTATCTCGGGATAAGGGTCCTCCACACCTTCGTCAGGAGACCTGAAATAATGATCAACGAACGCTTCCTGCGAACCGATGGTGAATAGATAGTCCACGAAGGCTTCGATCAGTTCGCGCTCTTCTTCCTTCACGTTCCGGTCCACGATGACGACCTTGTGCTCCGAATATATCGTGGAGCTGGGATAGATGATCTCGCAATCGGGGTCCTTGTCAAGGGAAAGAAGGGCTTCGTTCTCGTAGGTTATTAGCGCGTCGCCATAGCCAAGGGTGAATTGTGAGAGGGCGTTCCTTGCGGAGGACTGCCAGCTGATGACATTTCCAACGATATCCTCCACGAGCTTCTCCGCATTCTGGCGGGCTTCATCCTCCGGGAGGTCCGAGGACCGCCTGAGCTCCGAACCGTAGATGGAGAATATCGACCAGCATGCCCCGCCCGATGTGAGCGGATCTGCATGAACGATCTCGATCCCGTCCGCGGCAAGGTCCGGAAAGTCGTGTATGTTCTTCGGGTTCCCCTTCCTCACAAGTATGACCCAGGGGGATATACTGACCGTCCCGTTGTTGGGAAGGGCTTTCCAATCCGTCGTCACCGCTCCCCCTTTTCTCAGCTGGATCGCGTCCCACTCGGTGGACAGTATCATGACCTCGGCATTGGCCCCCATCAATACCTGGTTTGTGATCCTCCCGGACCCGGCGTATGTGGTGACGAAGTCGATATCATCACCACTCTCCTCTTTCCATTGCGTCTTGAAGGCGGGTATTATGGTCCCATCCATTACCTCCCCCTTCACGCTGAACCCGTAGAGGGTCACGGTCTTTGTATCGTCCTTTTCCCCGGAGAAGTCCAGGCACCCCGCAATGAACAATGCCGTCAGCACCACCGCACAGATGGCCAGATAGGAACGTGTCAGTTTCATAATGCATTATAATGTATTTTAATTATAATACATTGGTGTCAATCCATTATGATTTGGCTTCAATATGTATTGATGCCGAGGCTCTTATTACACGGCTCTTCGAATATTATCTCATGACCTTTGGGCCTCTCCGGGGTTATATGGACATCAAAACGATGGTCAGCAATAGGAGGGTACAGCTTTACCAAGAATGAAGGTCCGATCTAAACAGGTACATCAAATAAGGGTTCATATTGGTCTAAAACCAACATCGTATGGGCTCCTGAAGATATTGCCTTCGCTTAAAGACAGAGGTCAGGTCCCGTTCTCACTTCAGAATGGCATCGGTGTCAATCCTGGCCCGGATCTCGTCCGCCAGAAGCTGTATCTTGTGGTCATCGTCCCTTGCCAGAAGACGCTCCATATCATCTATGGTCTTGGCGGTTCTGAAAGTGTCCCCCGGTACCAGAAGAAGCGGTATGTTGCGTTCGTCCGCCTTCGATATTATGTTCGATGGAGGTACTATGTTGTTCGTTAGGACTATCCCTGCAGTATCGGATTGCAGAGCGCCGAGGATCAGATCGCTCCGATCCCCGGAGGTTATTATCAGCTTCCCTTCCTTTCTGAAAAGAGGGCTCTCTATTGCCCTTCCGCCGGACATCGCTCCCACGAATATGTTCCTGACCAGGTTCTTGAGGCCTTTATCTCCGGCGATCATCTTTGCGAACAGGACGTTGCTGATGTGCTCCATTGAATAGAAGTTCAGATCGCGAAGGTAGGGCACAATTCCGAGGACCTTTGCCCCCGTTGATGAGATGGTATCCCCGTGCGTGGCCATGAAATCATCGGGATCGTCGACCTTGTTGATCACAAGCCCCAGAAGGTCGATGTTCTTCGTTGAGAGGTGGTCTACGAGGAAATGAACATGATCGACAATTTTGTCCTGCTCCCCGCTGAGAACGAATATCAGACTGGCATCCAGGGTCCTGGCGACGCTGAGAGGATCCAGGTTCAGGGAGCTTCCGTAGGTGAGGTCCCTTCCGCCCTCGATGAACAGTACGTCCTTTCCTCCTATTCCGTCCGCCACATCCCTGAGCTTCTTCTCGATGCTTTCACTGTCATACATGAACCTGAGCTTCGAATGATCGAAACCAAGGCTCAGGTCCTCCGGGCTCTCCTTCAGACCGAACAGAGAGCTCACGAGGACCGAGTCGTAGTCGAGAAGCCTCTTCTTCCTGTATAGGATCCTTTCACCGAAGGGTTTCATGTATCCTATGTCGAGACCCTTCGCCTTAGACAACCCGACAATGAAGCTGGTCTTCCCGGCTCCCCTTTCCATCGAAGCAACGACTATTCTCTTCATCTTCAGCCCTCCCTATATCTTGCGATCATGATCCTTACGTCAACCACCTTCACACCTTTTCCCCTTTCGTAAATGAAAAGGGGATTGATCTCCATGTCCGTTATCCTTGTAACCGATCTCAGGATCGAACCTACCCTCATCATCACATCCATGAGACCCTCGATATCCTTGCTCTCCTCTCCGCGAACCCCCAGCAACAGTGGATAGGACCTGACCTCCTTCAGAAGCGAGATCGCCTCCGCCCTGCTTATCGGAAGAGCTCTGAACGATACATCCTTCATGATCTCCACATATATTCCGCCGAGCCCGAACATGATGATGGGGCCGAATGACCGGTCCCTCCTGGCGCCAATTATGGTCTCCAGACCTTTGTGCACCATCTCGGAGACCTCGATCCCGTCGATCCTTGCATGCTGGTCGAAATTCCTCGCGTTGCGGATTATCAGCTGGTAAGCATCCATCACCTCTTCTCTATCTTCGAGGTCGAGGGCGACCCCGCCCGCATCACTTTTATGAAGGATATCCCTCGAGACTATCTTCATTACCACTGGGTAGCCAATGCTTTCGGCGGCTCCCACAGCTTCCTCTATCGTGCGGACGATGACACTTTTCGGAGTCGATATACCTGCTGCTTCCAGGACGGATCTCGCTTCGTGCGCGAGAAGGAAATCCCTCCCATCCTTCAGGGCGACATCCACGATCCTGCCTATCGCCTCACTGCCAATATCTATCAGGACCTCCTCCTGGACCTCCTTCACCTTGTTCTCCCGGAACCGGTAGAGGGCTCCGAAGCACGAGACCATCTCGTAAACCCCCTGATATGCGGGGATCCCCCTGCTCCTCAGGGTTTTGACGCATTCGGTAACCTCCTCTCCCCCGACAAGGGAGTAGGCTATAGGCTTCTTTTTCCTCATGTATTCGTTGTGGATGAGGGTTATCATCTCGGAATATGCAACCTTCTCGAAATCCGCTGTCTGACAGTAGAGTGCCATGACGGCATGCACCCGATCGCTCTCGAGCCCTGCAAGCAGGGCTTCCCTGTAGTTCATTTCCGATGCCTGGCCTGTAATATCTATGGGGTTCTTGCAGGACCCGAAGCTGGGCATCGAAGAGGAGAATATCTTCCTCATCAGCTCCGGCTCATCCAGAAGGTCGATGCCGTACTTCTCGCAGGCATCCGTCGCCATCACGCCGATGCCGCCTCCGTTGGTGACTATTACGGTATCCTTGCCCATGGGAAGCGGAGCGTCAGCAATGAACTTCAGCCAGTTGAATCCCTCCTCCAGGTTTTCCGCCCGAAGGACCCCGCACTGCCTCATGACAGCATCGAAAACCTCGTCCGAACCTGCAAGGGAGCCCGTATGGGATGCTGCTGCCATGGCTCCCCTTTTCGATCTGCCTGATTTGATCACGATGACGGGCTTCTTCCTTGTCACCGCCCGCAGGGATTCGATCATCCTTTCCCCCCGGTTTATCCCTTCGATATAGAGCATGATCGCCCTGGTGTTCTCATCACCGGCGAGATGATCCAGGAGATCTGCCTCGTCGAGGTCCGCCTTATTCCCCACGGAAATGATGGAGGAAAGCCCGATGCCCTCGGATGCGGTCATCCCTATCATGGCTATGCCCAGGGCTCCGCTCTGGGTTATAATGGAAACACTTCCTTTCTACACCCTTGGGGCCGAACGTCGCATTCAGGGAAACCCTTGAGGAATAGAGTCCGAAGATATTGGGGCCCAGCACCCGCATGCCGCCGTCCCTTGCGGCCTTTACTACTTTCTTTTCCAGCTCGATGTTGCCGGCTTCGGAGAACCCCGATGTTATTATGACCAGGAACTTGACCCCTTTCTTGGAACATTTCTCGACCTCATCGAGCACGAAGGATGCGGGGATGGCTATAACCACCATGTCAACGGGACCTTCGATCTCATTTATACTGGTATAAGCCTTCAAACCGAAGATCTCCTTGTCCCTGGGATTTATCGGATAGAGCTTCCCCTTGTATTCCCCTGAGGTTATGTTGTCCATGAGTTTGTATCCGACCTTGCCAAAAGTACTGCTGGCCCCTATGACCGCCACGGACCTCGGTTCGAAGAAAAGGTCCATCCCAGTATCGCTTTGGTTCATCGACTTCCCCCTAGAATGCAAGATTGAGCTCGTATACTCCTTCGGAGGTGCGCTTCTGCATGTGGAAACCCATCTTCTCGAACAGGCGTAGCATGGGTTTGTTCTCCATTAGGACCTCGGCCGTGAAACCCAGAAGACCCTGCCTCTTTGCCAGTATCGTCAGGTATTCCAGTATCTCCGTTCCTATTCCCTGTCCCTGGAACTCGTCAAGGACGACGACCGCAACCTCGGCAGAGTGCGACCTCTCGTCGATACCATACTGGCCTATTCCGTAAACGACCTCTTTCTCGCTACTGCCGTTCGTTGCAAGAATTACACGCTCCCGGGAATGGTCTATTATCACGAACTCCTGCAGCCTCTCGTGGGGGATGTGCTTCCTGACCGAGATGAACCTGCGGTAGATGCTCACATCCGAAAGGGAATAGAAGAAATCCTTGAGCAGCGGCTCGTCGCTTATCCTCACCGGCCTCAGAACGAGAGGCAGACCCCTGTTCGTGGTCCTGAAGGCCTCCAGCTCCTCTGGATATTCCCCCTTCTTTCCGGGAATGAAAGCCTGGTCCTTGTATATGAGGCCTTTCGCCTTTGCCTCCTTTATCAACCAGGGTCTGAACTTCGGATGGGCTATGGCTATCAGGTCCATTGCCCTCTCCCTAATGTTCTTTCCCTGTATGTAGGCGATCCCGTACTCCGTCACAACATAATGAATATCGCCCCTGTTCAAAGTGACCCCGGCCCCGGAATCCAGGAAGGGGACCACCCGGGATATGGTATCGTCCTTTGCAGTGGACCTGAGGATGAGGATCGTTTTTCCCCTCTGTGCTTGAATGGCGCCCCTCATGAAGTCAGCCTGCCCCCCGATCCCGCTGAAGAACGTATTACCGATGGATTCCGCACTTGCCTGACCGGTGAGGTCTATCTGAAGGGCGCTGTTTATCGCTGTTATATTGCTGATCTGGGATATCGTCATGGGATTGTTGGTATAGTCTATCGGTCTGAACTCGATCTGGGGATTGTCATCGATGAAGTCGTAGGTATCCCTTGTTCCCATGCAGAAGGTCGCAACTGACTTCCCTTTGTTTATCGGCTTCATGGAGTTGTCTATAACTCCGGCCTTTATCAGCTCTACTATACCGTCCCCCAGAAGCTCGGTGTGTACCCCGAGGTGCTTCTTGTCCATCAGGTTCTTGAGGACGGCGTTGGGAATGCTGCCGTACCCCACCTGGATAGTGTCCCCGTCCTGAACGATCTTGGCCACATGTTTGCCTATCTTCAGAGCGATATTGTCATCGACAGCAGGCTGAAACTCGAGGAGGGGTTCGTCGTGGTGGACAATGTAGTCCACATCCTTCACCTGGATGAAAGTATCCCCATGCACCCTTGGCATGTATTCGTTCACCTGGGCTATGACCAGACGCGCCTCCTCCACGGCTGCCTTGATTATGTCCACCGAAATCCCCAGGCTCATGTTCCCGTGGTCGTCAGGAGGTGAGACCTGGATGAGGGCGACATCAACCTTGACAAGTCCCTTCCTGATGATCCTGGGAACGTTCGAAAGGAAGATCGGAGTGTAATCAGCGAGACCCGTGTTGACGGCTTCCCTTGTATTGTTCCCAACAAAGAACGAATTATGCCTGAAATTGGTCTTGAACTTCTCGTCCGTATAAGGCGCCACCCCCAGGGTCCATATATGGAACACTTCCGTGTCAAAGAACGCTTTGGGATGCTTGCTGACATAGTTGACAAGGGCGTCAACGAGATATTGAGGCTCGGAACATGCAGTGCTGATGAAGATCCTGTCTCCCCGGTGTATGTTGCAGAACACCTTATCCTCGGAAACGAACTTCTCGGGATATAGGTTCCTGAACTTCTCCTTCCAGTCTGACATCATCATTACCTTCGTTTGACCTACCATATAGTGATTTCGACGCCGAGTAAATTACGGGGTTATATTAATTTTTCCACAATGATATTACTTTGGTACTTATTTCTCAATAAGAATGGGACGACCACGGGCATATCCCATAATTTCTGTAACAAAATGTAAAATGCTATTAAATGCCACAATAATGTCGATAAATGTGTTTGTCACAATAGAATTGAGGGAAATGCGACAAAATGGCGTTCGATCGCCCGAGTGGACGCCCTGTGTTTCACATAAATGGAACAAGGTTCTATCTGTGTCGAACATACTATCGGTTTGGAGGTAGGTCTATGACCGGCAACTACGTGTCCGACACAAGCTACGAGAAACTGATAATCTACCCCGGTGACGTCGATCCAAAGAAGATGAACGAGCTCATGAGGATGATCTCCCGGTTGAAGGTCCCGATCTGCTACGAACAGTACTGAACTCAATATCCGAAGCCCCTATTCGCCTATTTCCTACCGTCATTCCTGCTCCAAGGAAGACTGTCGAGGTCCACGTTGCCTCCAGAAAGAATGATACCTATCCTTTTTCCCGATACTTCCAGCCTGTTCTCGAGAAGGGCCCCCAGTGGAACAGCGGCAGAGGGCTCCACTATCAGTTTCATCCTCTCCCATATTATCCTCATCGCTCTGACTATCCCCTCCTCAGGGACAGTTACTATATCATCTACTTTCTCACGGATAATGGAAAATGTCAGTTGGCTGAGCGATGTCCTGAGGCCATCGGCGATGGTGTTGAGACCCCTTGGCCCCATCAACTTCCCTGTCTTGAAGGATCGATATGCGTCGTCAGCCTGTTCAGGCTCGGCAGCAATGACCATGGTCCCTGGTGACACACCTTTGGTGGCTATAGCGGTGCCGCTTATCAGTCCGCCCCCACCGACCGGGGCCATGATCGTGTCGAGGTTTCTAACATCCTCCAGAAGTTCGAGGGCGGCCGTCCCCTGACCCGATATTATCCTTGGATCGTCGTAAGGATGGATGAAATACGCTCCCGTCTCGGATACCACCTCTTCCAGAGTGGACTCCCTTGATGTCAGCGTCGGCTGGCAGAAGGTCACTCTTGCTCCGTACCCCTTGACCGCATCCACCTTCACCTGCGGTGAGTTCATGGGCATGACGATGTAAGCGGCTATTCCCCGGTCCCGGGCGGCCAGTGCGAGGGCCTGGGCGTGGTTTCCTGATGAATGCGTTGCAACTCCGTTCCATGCCTCCTCGTCAGTAAGGGACATCACGGCATTCGTTGCACCCCGAAATTTGAAAGACCCTACCTTCTGAAGGTTCTCGCACTTGAAGAACAGCTCCGCTCCTACCATATCGTCGATGGACCTTGAGGCAAGCACCGGTGTCCTGTGTACATGCTTCTCTATCCTCCAGGCTGCTGCCTGGACATCCTTGAGTGTTGGTATCCATTTCTCCGGACCTCTGTTCATTTGAGGATCCTCCTGCTATGCCTGGACAATGATGCCGAGCGGATCGAAATATTGTTCCAGGGATCCCCGGAGACCAATATTTCTTTACGGTATCAGGTGATAATATGGTAAACGATATCTATAGCCCTATCTAGGAATCCCGTTTCCTTGGCTGTAAGATATACCGCGTCATGGGGGCACAGTTCATGACAGCAGTAGCATCTTATACACCTTGAGTGGTCTATCCTGGCCTTTCCGTTCTTGATGGTGATGGCCTCACCGGCACAGTTGGTCTCGCAAACACCGCAACCCACGCATCTTCTGTGCGAGATCTTCGGCTTCCTCGTCGAAAGATTGATGACGATCCGCCTTATTGGCCTCGGCATAAGGAGTGCTATCGGGCCTACCGAAGCTGGTATGAATTTCTCCTTCAGGCGAAGGTCCTTCCCGTTCCCGGACACATTGACATTCTCATCTTCGGATATCCTTCCCTGAACGAAGGCTGCATGGAGTATGGGGATCTTGTCGGGCTTCAGTCCTACCATCCTGGCCACGTGAAGGTCCATGGCAACAGGGTCTATGCCAGAGAGTATGGCACCCACCTTTCTCGGCCTTCCCTGAGAAGGTCCCTTCCCGTCCATTCCGATTATCCCATCGACAACAAATAGGTCGGTCCCGGAAGCATCTGTAAGATCGAGGAGCATCTTCGAGAAATCCAGCGGGTCCGGGAACCGGGTGTGGTACTTGACCTTCTCGGTGCCTGGTACTATCCCGAACATTATCTTGGAAGCGCAGGTGAGCCCGCAGAACGTGTGGGTCTTTATCTTCGGGATAGCTATGATCAGGTCCTTGCCCCTCAGGTAGTCGCAAACAATGAAGTTCTTTGTGAACTTCCCTTCGGGGTATTTCCTGAAGTGGTGACCTGTTTCGTAGTTCAACCGGACCCCCGTTTCCTCAGCTACCTTCGAAATCCCCGTCGTCTTGTACACTTTCTTCAAGCTACTCTTGTTGAACAAACCACCGGGAGAATCGGCTATAACAACCTCTCCCCCTCTCTTTTTTAGCTCCAGAATGACCGCTTTCAAGAATGTTGGATGAGTGGTGACTGCCCTCGAAGGGTCGCTTGCTGAGAGAAGGTTCAGCTTGAGAAGGACCTTCTTTCCTCTGAGATCATCGAACTTCGAATATCTGTCCAGATGCTCCTTCACCTGTACCATTAAAAGACCAAGGTCGTAATCATCACACCTTGTCACATGAACTGATCGGTTCATCAAAGGGCCTCTATTGTGGATGACCTTAGAAAGGGAAACGGTCTTAAGGATTTTGATATCCTCGTAACGTTCCTATTCATAGTAAATTTTATAGATACCCTTGCGTTGGGCATGTC
>JBLIRF010000040.1:0-11964 GCA_049472175.1 Thermoplasmatota archaeon | reverse complement strand
GGAGGAGGAAGAAGAAAAGGAATATGAGCCTCCTCGTAAGAAGAAAAAACGTCCGACCCATCACAAAGAAGCCCTGGAACCTTCTCACAAGAAGAAGAAAAAACGCCCCTCCCGCCACCATGAAGATGATGATACATATTTCCACAGGAAAAAAACCCCCAAAAAAAAAAGATAGGTAGGGTTTCCCGGTATAAAGAGGAAGAAGAGGAAGAAGAAGAGGCATTTGAACCCCCTCATAGGAAGAAGAAACGTCCGATCCGCCGCGACGAGGATCTTGAACCTCCTCGCAAGAAGAAGAAAAAACGCCCCTCCCGCTACCATGAAGAGGATATGGAACCGGAACCGAGGAGCCCCCTGAAAAAGGGGCCAAGGATCAGATGCTGGAACTGCAGAGCGAAGATCCCAAAAGGGTCCGTGAACTGTCCCGAATGCGGAGCAGGACAGAATATAGTTGAACGTTCGGATGATTTTGATTTTAAAGGCCCTGACGAGGCAGGCGTTCAGAAAGAACCTTCTTATGACACCATGTTCATGAACAAGGACGATAAAAAGAAAAAAAGCGAAGCCTGCCCTGTATGTGGAGCGGGGATGTCATACAAAGACCGAGTGGAATCCTGGTACTGTCCCAAATGTAAGAGCTTCTACTGAATCAGAAGAAGATCGATCCGATCATATATGTGATAGCACCCCCTATGCCTATCCCTGAAAGGGCACCCGTGATCGCCCTGAGCGCATTATTTGAACTTCTCAAACCAAGATACTGTGTGTAGCCGTCAACGACAAGGGGCAGTTCCAGAAGGATGAAAGTTACCAAGACGGTCCATGCTGTGGGATGCAAGAACATTGCAATGGGCAAAGCAATGGCAACACCGATGACCGTGAAGGGGTAGAATGTGATACATCTCGAACAGAGGGGGAGTGGCCTTCCTTTTACCCAGAAGCATCTTGATGGATCCCCATGACAGGTCATTCTCATCAAACGGCCCCTGTCATCAATTATTGTGTGACCGATATCTTCCACGGTCATATTCGACCTCATTACCTTGTCCTTTCCTTTCATGCTCGATATGCAAAAGTGTCGATAGGAGATAAATCTTTATGAGACTATATGACTGGCCCGACCCTTCCAATACATATGTGCCCCACAATCTTTTTATAATCTGTAACGATTGAAATCCAACGAAAATACTGGGGCGTCAACACTATGAAACTCTGGACGCCGACTATCAGACCTTACCCAGAAATAGAGGAGGAAGAGACTTGTCCCGGAGTCCCGCATTATTATCCTGCGCAGTAATGATATCCCTTTTCTTTTCGGCCTTGCCAATGGTCATTGAAGGAAACGAGGCATATTGGGATATTCCCGTATCACTTGGAGAGGATTCCTATATCGTCCTGGGAAGGGATGATACCATGTCGATCCTGGGAGGGGAGGCAGGGGTATCGTTCGGCTCCTCCATTGCATCCGGTGACCTCGACGGAGATGGCAGGGACGACATCGTTGTGGGGTCTCCAAATTCTAAACTCGGTGCGGGAGGTGGAGCGGTTATGGTGTACTTTGCCCGTGAACCAGATGAACTATTCACAATATTCGGTCATTATGATGCTGACCTGGTCATCACTGCTGGAGACGTCGATGATTGGTTCGGAAGCACCCTGCTCATCAGGGACCTCAATGATGACGGAAGGGAGGACCTGATCATCGGTGCTCCCTTTGCGGACGGCCCCTCTAATACTCGAAGGGATTCTGGAGAGGTCTACGTGATAGCGGGCAGACAGCGTATCTCTTTCGGAACATCGATGCAGATAAACAAGGTGGGTCTCTTCGCTCACGTTTACGGAAGGGAGGGGGGCGACAGGCTGGGAATGGGACTCGAGGCGGGGGACCTTGACAATGATGGCATCCCCGAGCTGGTCATACGAAGTGAAGGCCACGGTGGAAAAAAAGACCCATTGCTCTCCGAGTATGATAACGAGTGCTTCGGCTCCTGGGAGATCGAGGTCATAAAGGGAGATGAACCCAGCATGGGGACGATCGATCTTTCGGTCTCCAAACCTCTTGTGAGGTATTTCGGTGAAGCGACCGACACCCCGGATATCTATGCATCCCATATAGGGAACGGTCTGGCAGTGGGGGATTTCAACGGAGATTCCGTAAACGATCTCTCGTTCAGCTACAGGTATAGAGGGAAGGGTTACGCTGTCGTTTTCCTCGGGGGGTTTGCATATCCATACGTTCCCGATGGAACTGACATACCTGTCCATGAGGGTGATGATTTCGTCCCTGATGTGCAGATCGACCTTCTTTCGGCCGGCTGGGAGGAAACGACCCTCGCTTTCGCGGACCTGGGGGGCGGAGACGAGGATGACCTCGTGGTCGGTCTCCCGTATGCAAGCGGTATGGATACATGGAGAAGGATGGCGGGTCAGGCCGACATCTATACCGGTCGCAATCTCACAACCGATATACAGCTGACCCGTTCCGACGCCAATACGACTTCGTATGGCGTGGATTCATCGGATAACTGGGGGAAGATGGCACTGGGCGTGGACATTGATGGTGATGGGTATGATGAACTGCTGATCACGGCACCAGGGGGTGACGGGGTAGATAACCTGATGCCAAACTGCGGCGAGGCATATCTCTTCGATCTCGACGGAGCGTTTCCCTCAACCCTGACTTTTCAGGATTCGATCAAGGCCTTCAAGGGAATGTCAAGGAAGGGCGGGGCTTTCCAGAGCATGGTTGCATCGGAGATGCTGATAGACGGGCTGGAGGAGGTCGTCGTATCCTCCAATAAAGAGGCTGTGGATCTTGGCCCTTCGATGGGGACGGGCCTTGTCAGCATCTTCTCGCAGAAAAGCTCTTTCGATGCCTCATTCGTAGGACAGTTCAATGCTTCCAGTTTCGGGTCCGTGATGGTGGTCGCCGACTTCGATCAGGACGGGAACGAAGACCTGGTGGTGGGGGACCCTCTTGGAGGGGACCCTGGCAGGACAGGATATGCACATATGTTCTTTGGAAAGCCGGATGGCTGGAGCGGCAGATACTTTGCATCCAGTTCAAGCGATATTAGATACAACGATGCCGTGGAATCCTCCAAGTTCGGATGGGCACTGGCCACTGGTGATCTGAACGATGACGGGAACCCTGATCTTGTTGCTGGTGCACCAGCTGCTCAGATCAGCGGGCTGCTGAACGACGCAGGGAGAGTTCACATATTCTGGGGAGGTACGCAGTCCTACATGGCGAACCGGAGAAATCTGACCTATACCGGATACCTTGTTGAAAGGGTAGGTTCCGCAGTGGCCGTTGGAGACCTCAACGGTGACGGAGTGGATGACCTTGCCTTCAGCGCTCCTTACGATCATGGTGCCGAAACTGCAAACAGGTATCACGCCGGAATGGTCTATATCGAGTTCGGCCCACTTTCGGGTAACGGAGACGTCGGAATTCGCAATAATTATGATGTCAAGATCATAGGGACCATGGACACCGAGTTCATCGGGGAGAGCCTTGCCATAAGTGATATCGACGGAGACGGGATCGAGGATCTGGTCATAGGAGCGCCAAAATCGAAGGCCGGGTCGATCACCAGACAGGGTGTGACATATATTCTGAGAGGCAGGTCCACCTGGAACCCTAACATAGATCTGGTCACCGAGCCGAGCCTCCGCATATTCGGACCATGGCCGTATGACGAGGTGGGATCATCGCTTGCTGCGAGGGACGTTGATAAGGACGGAAAGGCAGAACTCTTCCTCGGAAGCCCCTCGGGTGATGGATACCAGAGGACGGTCGCGGAAGGAGGGAATTTGTACATACTTCAGGGAGGGTTCCTTGCATCAAGGATGCCCTCTGGTGTGATATCGCTTCGTACGGAATACAACGTCTCCGTTTGCGGTGATCAGGAACAGCAGAGGAGCGGGTCCTCGGTGGATATGGGGGATATCGACGGGGATGGGGGCCTGGATATCTTCATAGGGGCCAAGGGATACAAGGACCATCTCAGCGGTCTCATCACTGGCTGCATCTACGTTTTCCCCCACTCGCTGCTCTCGTCTTCTTTGACCATCAACACTTCCTCACTTCTGGTGATATCGGGTTTCATGAACAATGATAACGCAGGATATGCCGTTGCCGGAAAGGATATCACGGGTGACGGCAGGTATGACCTTTTCATAGGAGCTCCGGGCGCCGATCCGCTCCTGGACGGAAGCAGTCCCGGCGCTGTATACCTTTGGGAAGGAAAGGACCTGTTCGGCCTCCCCCTACGAGTGCAGCCCGTGGAGATCACTGGTGCCAATGCGATAGCCGACCCATTGGGAAGACCGAAATATGTACTTGCGCCCGATGAAGGCCCCTATGAGTTAAAAGTGACGGCAAGGTCCCTGGGTGGTTTCGAAGAGATAGAGACCATAAGTGTACACCTCACCAGCAGGAATGCCACGGGGTCTGCTGAACTTAGTTATGAAACATCGACCAGAACGTTCACGGTCATCGCGACCGGGGACTTCGAGAACGAGATCTCACTGGAGGTCCCGAGCTGCAGCGGTAGAACGGATGGTGTCCAATCCTGGTTCGTGGATTTTGCGGTGAAGGTGGGTTGGGACCTTCCCGACCCTGACCTCATGTATACCTCGACAGAAGGATTGATCGGTTCCCATTTCAATTATCTGAACAGCGAGTTCATTGTCGACAGGGAGATCGAGCTAGACGGGACCTTCATGAAGGTCCTCACACCGGAGGGAAACGCAGTATCGGGCTGGTTGAAGGATGATACTCCTTTCATGGTCACCAACCTCTCGCTCATCCATGGATTGTCCGGTGCACCCTTCGGTCCGAACGCATCACTTGTTGATATCATATTGAAAAGACCGGACGGTATCGGTATAGGAAATGCAAATATCAACGGGACCTTCATCGACCCGATAACCACAGTCCCCGGTGGCGGCATCAGCGGCAGGGACCTGCACTTCACACTCACAAATGGGACGCTGCCCAAAGGGGCAATATGGAACGGTGATGTCACGATCAAGCTGAACGTGGATACCTCCCCGCCGCCTCCGGTATCATCTTTCAATATCTTCCCCGATGGACAGGAATCTGGTATATCGAGCATCGACGATGACCAGTTCATCGAAGTGCGCTGGACCGACGTGTCGGATCAGGGAGGGAGCGGTATATCCAACTATACATTGCTGGTACTCAATGAGGATTCCGAGGTCATTTCCGAAATGGACTACCTGGTTTCCGGTGACATGATCTTCCTTCCCGGAGGCACATATACCCTGTCTTTCTATGCCTACGACAGGGCGGGGAATTCCGGACCTGCGGAGAACCGGACGATCCTCCTCGATATTGATGTCCCGAGATTCCACGACGCACTTCCGCGTGAGAATTCCTGGATAAACGACGAGACGAATGCCTTTTCCATCAAGGTCAGTGATCCATGTTCAGGGGTCGATCTCTCCTCTGCCATGTATCGAGTTTTCCGCTCGGATGTGAAACTGCTCAGCGACTGGATCAGCGTTAAGCAGGCTGTCAGGATCGGTGATGAGGTGCAGCTCAATGCAACCGTCCCATCTGCCAACGGTTTCGGGAACTATATACAATGGAAGGTGAGCGACTTCGCCGGGCAGACCTCGATATCCCTTCCCTTTTCCTACAACATGGACACCGGACTGCCCACTGCAGATATCGGAGACCAGGATGGCATGCTTGTCGGTCCCGTATCGTTCTCAATTGGTTGCTACATGGAGGACATGGGTTCCGGGCTTCTGCTGGATTCCATACGCTACAGGATAGGTGGAAGGGAGGAGATCTACACCCTGCCCTGGGTAGAGCTCGGTCTGGCCGGAGCGGGCGCGAGCGCATCCCCGACCGTTGAGGTCCTTCCTGCATACCGCGGATGGGGATTTGCCCAGTGGACCGTAAGTGATGTTGCAGGGAATAATGTGGAGAGCGACATGATATCCATCTACATAGATGAGGAAATGCCAGCGTTCACGGGCTTCCTCCCCAACGGCTCCGAAGAGCTCAATGACCGGAAGATGATCGTCACCGCTTTCATCAGGGAGGAGGGATCAGGATTGGAGCCATCCAGTGTCGAATTCGCTCTCTCCACGATCAGCGGATGGGTCCATTACGGGGTTGGGGGGTACTCTCCCTGGGAAACGGTTGACCAGGTGGAGGACAGGGGAAGCGGATTCTTCGCAGCTTCGGTCGAGGTCCTTCTGGACGAGGGCCCGTTCAACCAGGTAAGATTCCGGGTCATCGACCGTGCTGGCAACGGGTGGGTGGTCTCGTCTCCCGTCACCATCGAGGTCGCGATCACGGAGATCGACCTCCCTCCGACAGCGGTCTTTGCGGTCTATCCCGCGACAGAGGTAATCACCCAGGGTGACAGCCTCGTTCTCGATGGGTCGGTTTCTTACGACCCAGAAGGGAAGGAGCTGACATATAGCTGGTACTCCGATCTCGAATTCTACCCATCCGAAGAAAGCCTCGGAAGTGGAATGACGATCAACATGACCCTGAACAGACCCGGTGTTCACCGGATCTGGCTCGTCGTATCCGATGGCAAGAACGTCGTGGAATCGGAAAGATATCTGCTAAGCGTCGTTTCATCGGACGAAGAGGGTTCGGAGACCGGGGAAGGAGAAGGTTCCATTTGGGACAGGTTCTACGACTGGTTCCCCTTCCTGTTGATAGCACTCCTTATCGGGTTCATTATCGGTGGACTGTTGGTCTTCATTATCCTAAAAAGAAGAGGAAATGAGCCTGCGCCAGGTTCCGACCAGCCCCTTGTGGACGCCGTGTACGAACCCGATCACTTTATTCCCGTATGCCCGTACTGTGGAACCGATGTCAGGCTCACGGACGAGTACTGCATGAAATGCGGAACGGTCTTCACCCCCGAGGACAAGGTCAAGATGGAGAAGGCCGGAAAGAAGAAAGCAAAGAAGAAGCGGAAAGAGTTGCTTCCCGAAAAAGTGAAAGAGGAAAAAGAAGTTGATGAACAGGAACTGATCGAGGAGGAAGAGGCAGCAGGAGATGAAGAGCAGGAGATCTGGGAACCCTCTGGAGAGGTGCTCTACTTCGATGAAGGTGAAAGTGATCAACTTGTTCCGGAGGAGGAAGAGTTGTACGAAGTCGGTGAAGATGAGATAGATCTCTTGGATGAAGAGGAGTTCGAGGAGCTGGACATTGAGGAGCTTGACCTTGACGACGAGGACGATTGGGAGGTGGGGCCATGAATGCGGTGAAATCATGGAACATAGCCATAGTGATACTGCTCATCTGCACCTCGTTTATGGTCCTGCAAACCAAGGAGGCGGGGGGTTCGATAGCTTTCGAAAGGGATAGGATCATCAACCAGGACACAGGCACGAGTGCCCAGGCTTCTCCGGATATCGTCTCGGATGGAAATGAGGTCTATATCTTCTGGCAGGACCAGAGGGCTGGCAACTGGGATATCTATTCGAGAGCATCTCACGACGGCGGCCTGACGTTCGCTCAGGAGGTTCGGGTTGACGATACTCTCAGAACAGCCACCTTCACGGACGACATCACCAACCAGGTCAATCCAAGGGCCGGGGTGGACTCGAACGGTATCGTTCATATTGTATGGAGCGATGACCGTGAGGGCAGGTCGATGATATTCTATGCAAGGTCCGAGGACCATGGCTCTTCCTACTCCACGAACATCATTGTGAGCGAACATTTCTCGGGATCGCAATCCGCTCCCGATATCGATATCTCTCCATACAATGATATCGCTGTGGTCTGGGAGGATTCAAGGGACAGAACATCATATCCGCAGATATACGGGTCCATAGACAGCGGTTCCGGCTTCGATACTGCAGTGAAGATATCCGATGTTTCCACCACCTACAAATGCACCCAGCCCAAAGTGGCCTTTCCCAACAGTACCCGCCTTCACGTCACATGGGTCGACGACAGGGTATGGGATGACGACATCTACATGGCAACGTCGTTCGATGGAGGCGACCACTACGATCCCTCTATCAGGATCAGCAGGGACCCAACAGGTTCGGACCAGGGGGACCCGGATATAGTGGCGGATGAGAATGAGATCGATATCGTATGGAAGGACCCCAGGTCGACATCTGCGGATATCTATATCGCTGTTTCGTTGGATCAGGGAGCCACTTTCTCGCTGGACAGGTGCGTCCATCCCAACGAGACCTCGGGACATCAGTACGAACCGAGGATCGCCATGGACACGGAGGGCAATATTACCATCGCATGGACATCCTCACCGGGTATCTCGGACTACAAATCCGATATTATGATGACAAGGATCTATTCCAACGGAACCAACGATCGGGTGTACACCATCAACGAGCCTGTGCAGGGTTCCGTGCAGGACACTCCTGCAATATCTGTGGTGGATGGCGGATTGGGGTTCTTCGTCTGGAGAGATAACCGGAGGGAAGGACAGACCGACATATATTACACCAGGACAACACAGTCCGGTGAAGCCGGCTTCGGCCCCCAGCTGGAGGAGGGCTCGGTGAACCCACTGATAGGCAATGTTGGGGATTCATTCCATTTCAAGGTCTCGTATTTCGATGTCGAGAACGACCCTCCGGATGAAGGGTTCCCGAAGCTGTACCTGTTCTACAGGACACTAGGAGGTTCATTATTCCGTTACCCCGGGTCACCTTTCAATATGACAATGCGCAAGAGCCCGGCCCCGGATTTCGATTATCGCAACGGTGAGACCTACATACTGTCGGTCAAGATCGAACGTCTGCTCGACCTATTCTACTATTTCGAGGCACAGGCATCAACGGGGAACCGGTCGATCGTCCAGACGCAGGTGGAGAACCTCCCCAAGCTAGACGGGAAAGGCCCCTCCTTCGAACTTCTGGAACCCGGGCAGGGAGAATGGATAGATCGAAATATCGTTCATTTCCAGGTCATGGTGGAGGATGACCTGTCCGGTGTTGACCCATGGTCGTTGTTCTACCAGTCCTATCAGGAAGAGAAAGGGGATTGGGACACGTGGCAGAGAAAAGGCAATGTCTACCCCGTCGACAACTGTACCGTGATCTACGACGTGAACGTCACTTTCCTGGAGGGCAGTGGGAACCTGATCCGGTTCAGGGCAAAGGATATGCTCGGGAACGGCGGCGATGGTGAGGAATATTCGATCAGCGAGACCTACAAGGTCTGGGTCGATGCAACCGGCCCTTCCGTTCTGATAACCTCTCCCAGGTCGGGAACCCTGTTCGAGGATACTCAAGTTTCTTTCACAGCGACCATCACCGACGGAGGTGTAGGGGTCGACCCGGACAATATATCCATTTCCTATTCCCTTGACGGTGTGGACAATTTCCTCCCGTGGCAGAACCTCTCAAGCTTCAAGGGGAGCTATGAGATGGCCGATGATGCGGTGGAGATCAAATTCAACGTATCCCTATCCTTCGGTTTCTACAATTTCGTTAGGGTCAGGGCCAGAGACCTGCTTGGCAACTACGGGCTCTCCTCGAACGTGCAGATCATCATACGGGAGGAGGAGGAAGAGGTTGGAGATCGACCCCCTTCGAAGATCTCCTCGATCCAGCCCAAGGTCTCCGGGTCCGTGAGGCCTCATATCACGTGGTCCCCCTCGTTCGATCCGGACGGTGACCTTGTCATCTATATGATATCCATATATGATCAGTCCGAGTCCAGATCACTGGTAACGGACGAGGAGGTAACACCTGGAGACACATACTGGGATCCCGATATCGACCAGCTTTTCATACCAGGCCATATCTACTTGGTCGAGCTGATACCCGTTGCCAAAGGACTCGAGGGGCCGGCAACGAACTCGACCCTTCTGATCTCGACCGATGCGAACTATCCCCCGGACCCCGTTGCTGACATCGAACCCAAGGCAACGAGCGACAGAACCCCCATCATCAGCTGGACCCCGGCCGAGGACCCAGACGGAGACCAGGTCTATTATTTCATCCGTATGGGAAGATATTACGGAGGATCAGAGGTCCTTCCATGGACCTCTGTCTTCACGGATAACAGGTATCCCGTGAGCTCGCCTCTGCAGGAGGGAACCTACTATATCGATATACTTTCCTCCGACGGGAAGGATTTCGCACCGATATCCCATTTCACCATGTCGATCGGGGTCTATAACCCCGTGCTAAAGCTCCAGAGGACCCTGGTCGTCGTCTACCAGGATAATGGTGTTACGATCAATATCACGATCTCCAACCGCGGCTTCACCTTCGACAACATCAAGATCAGGGCAGATGGAGAGGCATTGGAAAGGTCGGACCTGGAGATAACACTGGGCACAAACCAGATCGAGGTCGCTCAGGGATCATCGGTGAACACGACGTTCCATGTGGATGCAGCAAAGGACGCCAAGGTGGGGATGTTTTCCCTAAATATCACGATAATATCATTGGACGGGATCAGCTCCTATACTCTGCCCCTCACTATCCAGGTTGTGGATCCCAGAGACATTCCGACCTCACCGCATGATGGGGAGGAAAACGGGGACAATTCCAACGTTCAGATCCTCATGGTGGTTTTCGTGATACTGCTTCTTATCATAATAGCATCCATGGGTTATGCCTATTATCGACTGGATAAGAGGGAGAGGGACGAGAGGGCGGAGATCGTTGTAACCCCAAGGAAGCAGATCCACGACGGAAGAAAAGGAAGGAAGGAGCTAAAGGGCCAGAAAGATGGGAAGAAGGCCCTTCCCCCGAAGAAATGATGCTCAACCGCTGGATTCCCGAAGCTCCTTTCGTTTGATCTTTCCCGAGATGGTCTTGGGAAGCTCCGTTACATATTCCACAAGCCTCGGGTACTTGTAAGGAGCTGTCGTGGTCTTGACATGTTCCTGGATCTCCTTTGTGAGAGCGCCTGATGGTGCAAATCCTTTGGCCAGAACGATATAGGCTTTCACCAGGATCCCCCTGACACCTTCGGGGTCCGGGGCTCCGACCACTGCACACTCCGCCACTGCGGGATGCTCCATGAGGGCGGATTCGACCTCAAAGGGCCCGATACGGTAACCGGATGACTTTATCACATCATCGTCCCTGCCCACGAACCAGAAATAACCTTCCTCGTCTCTGTATGCCCGATCCCCGGTAAAATAGAAGCCGTGATGGAACGCTTTTTCCATGGCATCCGGGTCCTTCCAGTATTCCTTGAGCAGACCGGGAGGCCTGATGCCACCAAGGTAGATGGCGATGTTCCCCTCTTCGTTGGGTGGCATCTCGTTCCCTTCGTCGTCCACGATGCGAACGTCATGGCCCGGGGTCGGCTTTCCAACGGAACCGTACTTTATCGGCATGAAAGGGAAATTGGAGAGAACGCAAACAGTCTCGGTCTGTCCGAAGAAATCGTAGATGTCCAATCCGAAGGTGTCCTTCCATATCTTGATGACCTCGGGATTCAGCGGCTCCCCGGCTGACATGCAGTGGCGAAGGCTCAACCTGTACTTGCTCAGGTCCTGCTGTATCAGCATCCTGTAGACCGTCGGTGGAGCGCAGAAGGTCGTCACACCGTATCTCTCCATCGCCCTCAGTAGACCGTCAGGATCGAACCTGCCCGGTGTCTCCCACTGGATTATTGCAGCTCCAACGATCATCTGACCGAACAGCTTGCCCCAGGCAGCCTTTGCCCAGCCTGTCTCGGAGATGGTCCAGTGGAGGTCGCATGATGTCAGTGCCTGGGCGAACTTTGCCGTTACGAGATGTCCCAGCGGATAGGCATGTGTATGAAGGACCATCTTTGGGTTACCCGTGGTACCTGAAGTGAAGTAGATCAGCAGTGGATCATCGGACCGGGTCCGATCGACCCTGCTCATGTCCAGTTCAGTAGGGGCCTTCTGCATCTCTTCCTTGTAATAGAGCCACTCCATCACCGGTGCATCGACAACCATCTTGTGCTCCAGTGTCGGACAATCATCTGCG
>JBLIRF010000004.1:0-27200 GCA_049472175.1 Thermoplasmatota archaeon | reverse complement strand
CTCCGTACGACGAGTACAACGATCTTCAAGGAGCCACTTATACACTTTCGATCGATGTGACCCCCACTAACACCGATGGGGACGAATGGCTCGATGACGCTAACGGAAATGGTAGGAACGATCAGAACGATGACAATGACGACGACAACGATGGATATCTTGACGAATGGGAAATTGCCCTGAGAACCGACCCCAAGGACCCGCTCAGCAAACCTCTGGACACCGACGGGGATGGCCAACCCGACGGTGATACTGGAAATACGCTGGAATGGATGGACCTGGATGATGACAATGACGGCGTATGGGACGTGCACCCTGAAAACCCGGATATGAACAATCCTATCTGGTATGACACTCACCCGACCACCGCCTCGATGCCCGGAGATTATGACCTGGACGGCATAGGCAACAATCAGGACCCGGACATTGATGGGGACGGATACGACAATGATATCGACGATTACCCGTGGGATGAGTTCAGGTGGAAAGAGGACAAACCAAGGGAAACGCTCTGGATCCAGATACTCACCCTGTTGCTCGTTCTGGTGATAATCATAGCCATCATCATCTTCGTCTATCTGGTCTACAACGGTACAATCACCCTTCCCACAAATGCACCACCTCCGATCGATGCCGATGGAAGGGAGGCCATCTACGAGGAGGAGCCCGGCATCGCCAAGCTCCCGCCGAAGAAGGTCGATATCCAGGAGCTTGAGGAGATCGAGAAGATGGGGACCTGTTCGAACTGTGGAGAGCTGGTATCACTCGATGATGAGGAATGTCCCAACTGCGGGGTCGCCTTCGAGGAAACCGAGGAGGACGAGGAGGAAGAAGAGTTCGATTTCGATGATATAGACGAGGACTGAACCAGGAAAATGAGAGAAGTTAAAATGAGAATTCTTTATCTCCTATCCCCGGGACCCTTGGACTCCTCCGCACTGTTCGCATTCCTGATATTTTCGAGGGTCCTTTTCCAAAGGAGGTGCTCCCTCAGCTTGATGAGGCCCCAGATAGCCAGGACGACCAATACGACAAGGATTCCCAGACCGATCCACAGGTAGATCGGGTCCTTCACGAACTTCTCTACCAGATCGATGTAGGGCCTGTCAACGTTCAACGTGAGGGATGCTTCGTTATCCTCTTCAGTTGGCCGACCGTTCCGCTCCGACCATACATATATCTCTACGAGGTAAGACCCCCGTTCGGATCCGCCAGCCACACGGACCTTCACATCGACCTCCTTGACCCCTCCTTCATCAACATATACCCTTGATTCGGAGAAGGTAACCTCTATACCCTCTTTTACAAGGAAATCCCTGTTCTTCACTGCCAGGATGAAATGTTCTCCAGAATTTCCAGTGTTCTGCATGGTGAGGGGGAATGTCTTTGAGGATCCTATATCCATGTCCCCCGTGGGATCAAGAAAGAATATCGTAACGGAATAGTAGGGCAGTACATCTATCTCACACGAATCCTCCCGGACCTCTCCTTCCGTCCCTCGGTCCGTCCTTGCAGTCCCGCCGATAATAACACTGGGATTCAGAGAGGACGAGGTTTTCGGCAGAACTGTGATGTTCGCAATGAACTCATATACCGGTGATGAAGGTGTCAACCGAACATCGTATTCTTCAAGTACGACGGATATGTGCTCGGGCGGGAACTCCGGTTCGATATGCAGGTCCACATATTCGATTAGGAGCCCCATGTCGTACATCAGGGTGGCACGGCAGTGAAGCTGTCCAGTGGAGGTCCCGTTGAAACTGATATCCACCTCTATCCTTTCCTCATCTATCTCCATGATTACAAGGTCAATTATCTGCGACGGGGTCTCGATTCCGCTCACAGCATTTCCCAACGGGATCATAATCCAGAAGATCAGGAGAAATGTCATTATCGATCTTAACTTCAGGAACACGTGGTAAAATCCAACCTCCTCCCTTTTTAAACTTGTGGAGGGATGGTTGCCGAATCGAGGATTGTGATATCATTTCTTGAAAGCCCAGAGTTTGGACCCGAGGTAATTGATGGCCGTTACAATTATGATAACACCAACAAGGGCGACCTCATACAACGGCTGGTGATCGAAGCCCAGGAGGTCAACGGCAAGGACTAGGAGCACGGATCTCACGAGGAAAGCGAAGATCGCGACCAGGAAGAAGCGTACATACTGTCCGGAACTCGACCCGGACCTTGCATCGAACGTCCAGTAGCGGTTCCAAACGAAGTTCCATGTCACTGCATATACGAATGAAACCGCCTGGAACAGATAGAAGAAACGTATATCCTCGAAAGAAAAAAGATCGAACTTGTTATCCCCCAGGAACATCAGGAGCATGGAGACCATCCCAAGGTCCACCAGCATACCGGTCCCGCCGACGAAGAGGTATTTCATCAGCGGGGCTGAACCGGGGTACAAATAGAGCGTCAGGAGGTGCTGAAGGTAGTTGATGATCACCTTGCTGCCAAGCTTTGATTCTCCTATCTCCCTGTTCTTGAAGGTGATCGGAACCTCGGATATCTTCTCGTACCTTCCCTTTACTAGGACCTCCAGGAGGATCTTGTAGCCCTTTGCTTTCAGGGGAGCCCCCTCTATTACTCCCGGTTTAAGGGCAAAGAACCCCGACATCGGGTCCGAGCATGATGTGAGAGGTCTTGCCATCAAGGCCGCACCCCATGAAATGATGCGCCTTGTCAAAGGCCAATTCTGGATGCCGCCCTCCCTGGCATGCCTCGATCCCACGACCACATCGGACCCATCCTCTACAAGTGACCGATACATCAGAGGGAGCACCTCAACGGGGTGTGATAGATCGGCATCCATGACCAGATAAATATCACCCCTTGCTTCCCTGAACCCTTGGATGACAGAGGGGGAGAGGCCTCTATCGGTCTTCCTGACAACACATCTGGCCTGGGGGAACTCATGGGAAAGCTCTTCGACCGCACTGGCGGTCCCGTCCGGAGAATCATCATCCATGACAACGATCTCGTAAGGGATATTCACCTTTCCAAGGACCTCGGCGATCCTCGGTATTATCAATGGCATGTTCCCTTTCTCATTGTAGGTGGGAATGATTATGGAAAGCATCGGAGAGCCATTGCTGGATGTGTCTTCCATTTGCCAAGTGTTAGCATGGGGTTGGATATAAAGCTTCCCGACCTCGATACAAAACCTCAGAATTATTCAGCGGGTTTCGGGGGTATCGAGGTCCCTACTGGTTGAAGTGATCCCCGGTCACGGCTTGATCTCCGGAGCTGGATGTGGGGGTTTTTGCGATGCCAAAGGTGGGGGTGGGTTCGGTATACCCGTGGGGGCGCTTGCTGGAGCTACCGGTTTCTGCTCGGGGGCTATAGGGGCTTTTTGGGGGCTTACAGGTGCAGGTTTTTGTTCAGGATGTTCTTTATCGGGCACCTGTCCACCTTCTGGTCCCTTCTTCTGTGCTGCCTGAAGTTCCTTTGCAAATTCTTCCCTTCCCTTTTCCCCGCCCGAGCTTTTCAGGTACGCCCTCGAATCCTGGGTACGTCCAGCGGTGAACTCATCCTCGATGGCCGAGGAACCCTTTGCCTTGTCTTCCTCCTTCTTCTTCTTATCCAGGAGTTCCATCTTCTTTTTCTTGTCGTCATTGTTCCTCTTCTGGATGAGGAGGAGGAGGAGGAGGAAGACCATTGCCATGACGATGAAGAGAGCTGGGGATACTATCGACATGATATCTCCAGGGATGCCATACGGCAACTCCTGACCGAGTATCCCCTTATCGACGGGGGGCGGATTATGGGTCACCCTTATCTTCAATCTCAGGGTGGACTCCAGGCCTTCCTGGTCCTTGCAGGTGATAAATATTGTGAAGATCCCCTGCTTCCCTTTGGGAACATCGCTCACGTCGAAGTCATGAACAAAACCGGCCCCCTTCTGATCGGGGCCGAAAACCGTCTCCCTGTTGCCCTCGGGGTCCATGATCTCTATATGATACCTGAGGTTTATCCATGAACGGTCCTGGGTTGGGTCGCTTGACCAGAGCGGGTCGTCCCTATCGGATGAATCTGTCAGGTTGAACCTTGCTGTATATGTGTCACTCTTCTTTGTTTCGACTATGAACGATTCTTCCGTGAATTCCGGGTCCGTTGAAGGGCGCAAGTTCGGTTCTATATACATTACAATACGGGGATAGAAGTCGAAATACAGAGTGAAGAATACACTCTCCTCTCTTGAGGTCAAGCCCCCGTCGTCCTCTATGATAAATGCGACCCTATACTCGCCCTCGGCATACGGCTCATCCTTACCGGGTCTCTTGTTGGCATCTATTTCGAATGAGAAACCATACCCGCCAGTCAGATTGATCTTCTCTATATCGTCCTCCCCGATCACCTTGTCATTGAGAATGACAGTACTGGTTGGAATATGGATGAAATCTACCGTCGCCTTCACGACCTTCTTTCCCTCTCCCGTCTTCAGGATCGTGGAAAGCATATCGATCTCGTAGACCTCCACATTGAACTTGATGATCGATTCATCCTGGTTCACGTGAATATCGACCTTCCCGCCCTTTTCGACCTCATACGATCCGGTCCGGTCGATCATTGTCACCATGTCCAGGGTGGGTCTGTGATTGACCGATTGCTGGTTCACGTTCATGGGCTGCCTGGACCTGACCTGGTAGGCAGAATCAATCGCCACTATGAGGAGCTCGTGCGGACCGTCCGGTACAGTGGTGGAATCCCAATTATCCAGTATCCAGAGTGAAAAGGGAGGGGCTCCCTCTTCGGAGATATCTCGGCCATAACCGATCACTTCCAGGTCCACGTAAAGCGTTACGTTCTGGACGATGTTCTTTGGATTCCCTGGGACAGCTGTTCCACGGAAGTCAACCTCACTTCCTCCGACATCTTTCTTAAGGTCGGGCTCCACCAGATCTATTGTCATCCGGACTATCTCGATGGGGACATCCCGGTTTGTGTTCTCATCGAACCGGTACTGGTCCGACAATCCTAAAGCACCACCGTAATCCTCGGCCTGGAAGGTTAACTTGTTCCAGTTCTGATCCTCTCTCCCTATGATCTCGATGTTCACCATACCGTTGTCGTTCGTTATTATCTCTGGGCTTTCCCCCCTCGGATAGGGCAGGGGGTCTGGATCGATCGTATATGTTATCTTGGCCCCCTTGATAGGTTCGTTGTACTTGTCCTTCACGGTCAATTTCGCCCACCAATAGAGCTTGAGAGCCCCCGTCCCGAGGGGTTGTGGCGGTTCGATCCCGGTGTCAACCTGATGAAGCTCTCCTCCCGTCTTTGTATCAATGTTCAGAGTGTCCGATGATACATGTGAAAGTGTGGCCAGCATATCATCTCCGGTCTTTTCATGGTCCCAAAGAACCTTCCTGGAAATGGATTTCAGGACAATGAACGACTTTTTCGGCACTTCATTATTGGTATTGATCCCGACCTTGGCCTCCAAATCGATCGAGGAGAGGTACAAATCCTGGGCAGATTCTATGTTCATGTAGGAATTTCCACCGACGTTTCCCTGGCTGCCCAGACTGTGAGCCCCAGCATTACCACCCTTTACATAAAAGGTGCTGGACTTTATATCCACTGCTTCGGAGGATATCTTCAAGGTTGCTTCCGCGCCCTCGCCCGAACCTTGATCATTAACGAAAGCATTACCCCCGGCTCCGCCCTCCACTATGAAATTGGACCCTGTCAATGCGACCTTATGCGAGTTCAGACTGCCGAGGAATAGATAGGCTTTGCCTCCCTTCCCACCATATTCCGTTACCCCCTGTCCTCCATTATGGCCTTTTACGTTCAGCTCGGAATCGGTGATCGTTAGGTCCGAATCCTTGCTGAGAAGAGAGATCTCTGCATTTCCTCCGTTCTCTCCGTTCGGTAAGGTGGCTGTGCCATTCACAACGGATATCGTGGAACCCACTACTTCGATAATATCGGCCTTTACGTTGACTATTCCCTCGGAAACGGATAGAAGTCCATGGATTCCTTCAAAATCCAGGATCCTGAGGGCTGTTTTCTCGGTCTCGGCCCTGCAGATCACTCGTTTGGCTATAAAGTTAGAACCCTCGATCACAAGAGTGGAATTGTACCCGATATAGACATTCCCCCATTCCTCATTAAAAGGGTAGGAAACGGTGTGGGTCGTGTTCTCGAGCTTCAGATCCTCGACCTCTGCTCTGGTGGAAGGGAGATCTAATTGATCGATACCATCACCGGGCAAGACCGTGGTGACGAACGAGGCTGCCAACAATGCAGCAAGGATGAGGAGAGATGCCAATGTCCTCTTGAAAAATCCCGCAGACCTCATTCTCTACAGCCTCCTTCTCATTGAAATGTCACTTGCCTGGCTCCTGCTCGATTCATACTTTCTATCCCAAAAAAGCATTATTAGGAAGAAGGCGAAACCTCCACCAATGAACAAACCCAGCATGATCCAGTGGATTACAAGAAAGGGTATACTGAGGAAAACCGGTATTGCCAGCACAAATGATATTACCATGAATATTATCGCGAATTTCTTCCTCGATTTAAATATCTCCATATCCGTTCTCAGTTCCACGATCATCTTCCTGCGGATGTACTCCTCGTCCTCCTGGGCAACGTCCACCCTTCGGAAGGTGTAACCGCAGAACTTGCAGGTTACGTTCTCCTGCTTTGTATCCTCAAGCTGCTTGTGGCAGTTCGGGCATTCCAAAAGCCGCGTTCTCTGGACCATGATAATCATCGCCGGGTAGGTCCTTGAAAAATATATACGTTTCTAGAAGACAGGCCTACATCGGTGCCCTGAGATAAAATTATCATAGAGATAGAATGATACGGTAACGGGTATGGACCATGCAATTCCGTGATCTGCTTTTCGCCAATGAGCTTAAAAAGCTGAACGAGCCTGTAAACCCTTACCTGGATGCTTCCAGGATCTGCATGGAAGACCTTGGAAGGGCATGGTTCTCCCCAGCCAAAAGTCACGAAGGCTTCGCCCTTGCAGGGAACGTCCTGGCCACCCGAAGGGGCATGGCCCTTACGCTCGGCTGCAACATTGAAAGCATAGGGGACACCTTGCTTAGAGGAATGGAGGACCCTCAACCCTGTGAGATGGTAGAGAGACCGTCAGGATACAGGGAGGTGGACGTGGATTCGCTACCCATTCCCACTTATTTTAAAAGTGACGGCGGCCCCTATATTACCTCCGGCATCTTCCATGCAGGGCATGACGGCAAGTTCAACCTCTCCTTCCACCGAATGATGTACACGGGGAGCGGGAAGTTCGCCGTGAGGATCGTTCAAAGGCATCTTCAAGCATTGCTCCGGGAATCGGAAACCTCCGGGGAGAAGCTCTATGCAACGGTATCCATCGGAGCAGACCCGGCAGCACTAATCGCTGGATCGATCACACTCCCCTACGGGCAGGATGAACTGGAAGTGGCTTCTTCCCTTACCAGGAGGGCGGGCGAAGGCCCTCTTCGAACCTTCTCTCCGATCGATGATGAGGAAGGCCCGAGGACGCCCGTGGGGACAGAGATCGTCCTTTACGGGTCATTCAACGGGGAAAGGACACAGGAGGGGCCTTTCGTGGATGTCACCTCGACCATGGACCTCTCGGGAATGCAGCCAGGGGAGCCGGTCTTCAAGGTCGATAGAGTTCTGGCCAGGGAGGGAGCTATAATGCATGTACTGCTTCCTGGAGGATATGAACATTACATGTTGATGGGGATCCCCAAGGAGCCATCGATCATGCAGTCTGTCAAGAAGGTAGTTCCCAGGGTGAAAGCCGTCAGGTTGACCGAGGGGGGTTGCTGCTGGTTCCATGGCATCGTCTCTATCACTCAGCAAAAGGAAGGGGATTCGAAGAACGCCATCATGGCCGCATTCGCAGGGCATCCCTCCATGAAAAGGGTGATCGTGGTTGATGATGATATAGACCCCTTCGACGATCGGCAGGTCGAATGGGCGCTTGCAACAAGATTTCAGGCCCATAAGGACATCGTCATGGTCCATGGGGCCCGGGGTTCCACCCTCGATCCAAGCGCGGACCCCGGTTCTGGAACGACCTCGAAGCTCGGTCTGGATGCCTGCATGCCTATTGATGACAGGAAAAGGTTCCTGCGCGTCGCATGACATTTCTGCTCTCTCTCGAAATCTTTTATAAATGGACAAACAGTATACCAGACCGTGAAAGTGAAGACACCTTACCTGTCCCTCATCCTAGTGGCGTCTATCATCCTCATCTTATCGACGTCAGGATGCATCGATATACATTCAGCAAGGAAACTGTTCTTCCCCTCACATGAGGAGGAGCCGGAATTCATTCAGGGAACAATTGCTGAGGTCAGACACAATTTCACCGGGGGGTTGGGAGAGAATGAAAAGGCTCTTTCCCAGGAGGAACATTTCTCCGTGGACAATTTCTACATAGGAAAGGGCGGTGGGGACCTATATGTATACGGCCAGGTCCATTTCGGATCGGATTCGGAAAGGCGTGTGGATTATAAAAGGGAGATCGATGTCAGCCTGTATTACCTCCCGGAGGATGAGGGGCCCGAACTGAGATCGCACAAGGTCTACACCGCACCTGAGATCGGCAGGTTCGACATCGCCGAGGTTATCGACCAGCTCGAAGATGCTGAGATGGGATTATGGTCGCTGAGGGTCAAGGGCAACGGCACAGCAAGCTCCACAGCAGATGTCCCCTTCTACGACTGGTACCAGGTGACCGTGAATGGGCGTTACTCGGATGATTCATACAACCATAACGCTCCACACTCCTCTAGGAAATGATAGGTTTACACGCTCAGGTTCTGCATATCCCCTATCTGGGGGGGGCTTCCGACCGGTCTCTCCTCCGGACCGCTTACCTGCGTCATATGAACGACCCTTTGAGGGAACGGTATCTCGATCCCTTCCTTTTCGAACCTATCGTAGATCCTTTCTCTGATCTCGGAGGCAACCCTCCATTGGTCGTTGAAATCCCTGACCCAAAAGGTGACGGCGAAATTGAGTGATGAGTCTCCGAAGGAATTGAACCTGTAAAATGATTGATGATCGTTGTCGACCAGGGTGTCAGAATGTGAATTGGCGATCTCCAGAAGGAGCGCTCCGACCTTCCTCGGGTCATGCTTGTAGGAGACACCAACCTCCACCGTTTTCCTTCCAAGGTAATCCGGCTCGCTCAGGTTCGAGAACATATGGTCCGAGATCCGGTTGTTGGGTATTGTCACTACCTGGTTCGATACGGTATGGAAAAGCCTGGTGGATCTCATACCTATGTGCTTCACCTGATAAGTGGACCCCTCCATCTCTATCCAGTCGCCTTCTTTGAACGGGCGGTCGATCAGTATCATCAGACCTGCGAAGAAGTTGGACATCGTATCCTGGGCGGCAAGGGCGATCACTAGACCTGCAATGCCCATGCCTGCGATAAAGACCGTGATATCTATCCCGAATACTTTGAGGAAAAGGACAATAGCCACTATCCATATCACCACCGTCGCTACCTTTCCAAGGATCGGGACCAGAACATCATCTGCCTGTGTCTCTGTCTTCTTTGAGAACACTTTGAGATATGCCATTATAACCTTCCTGAAGACCTTCACCGCGATATATGCCACCAATATGATCGTCACTGCACGGTAGGCTTTGTCCAGTATGTCCAGTAAACGGTGGTCCAGATCGAACTGGGATATGGAGATTATCAGACCGTAAAGGAGGAATACTATGAAGAACGGCCCCGTGATTATGCCGAGGATCTGTTGGTCTACCTCGGTCTTCGTTCTCCGTGATAACTTCACCACGACCATGAACAAGAGCCATATAAGGAGGGCGGCCACCGCCCAGATGGCAAAGACTATCAGGAACCTTACAAAAGGGGTCCGATATTCCTTGGGTAAAAAGGAAACGGGTATACTTATTCCGAAGATCTCGATGTAGGTTTCCTTTACAACTCCATCATCCCTACCTTGCTTTACGATCTCGACCTCTGAGTGAGGTCTGATGTACTGGATAGAACGGTTATCGACGATATGTTCGCTTATCCTGATTGTAATGGCGACCTTGGCGCCGACCTTGATCTTTTCCACTAGCTCCGTATCATGGAACTTCAACATGAAAAGTTCATCCGATCTCTCTTCATTTGAGGCCAGGATCATGTACGATTTTTCCACGGAAACCTCCATACCTCCTTCCACCGTACTCTCACTAAGGGTCCCGATGTAGGAAACCTCATCCTGGAAGGAGATAAAAGAACCCGTTTCGATGTCCCCGAACCTCCCGCTATCGGGGTTATACATATCTAGAAGGGATTGAAGGTCCTCCACCTCGATCGGCTCATCGATGGTCTGTCCCAACGATGATACCGCGGACACAAGAAGCAGTAGTACAAATGTCACTGAAAGCAGGCAGGACCGTCTTCCTAACCATCCCTTCATGAACTCAGGTAGCTCTTTTTCCTTAAAATGGTTTTTCTTCAGATATAATGGTCCTCCGCCCTCACCATTACCGGTTCTACAGAGAGATTGCCGATCTCCGGGGACCCTGCAAGACGTGAGATCGAATGCGGTGTCCCGAGACAGACCAATGTTACTCCTCTTTCCAGATAATTAGCGACTGCTCTGGGATCAGGCATTTCGAGATGATACTCCATACCGCTTCTCAGCATGAGGGAGGCTGCCTCAAGATCAAGTACTGCCAGGCGGGGGACCCGCCCCGATCCCGGCTCATCGATAATTGACCCTGTCAGATCACGGGACAGTCTCCTGCTACCCCCGCCGGACCTGGCCGGAAGCACCTCGAACAGGTAGAGCGAGCTCTTGGGCATCGATACGACCCCGGTCAATTCCGATATGATCACCAGGTCGCCCGGTTTCCCGCCCACATCAATCCTGCCGGTGGAACTTCCGGATACGCCGGGCAAGCAGTAAAGAAGGCCGTTCTTCATGAAGAGCGAAACACGGTCCCCGGACTTCACTTCGACCTCTGCGATGGCATCTATCGACCGGATGATATCAAGCCTCTCGATGGTATTGTCGATGTACGCTTTCAGCTGAAGGAGGTTCCTCTGAAGGTATTCCACACCATCCACCGTCACCCTGGGAGGCTTGAACGAAAGGTCTACAAATCCCCCTCTTCCCATCTTCTTGAGATGGTCTGAAATTGCCTGGGGCGTAATGTTCAGGGAATGAGCAATGGACCTCTGGTCCCTCGGCGCCTCGATGACGAGCTCCCTGAGGATCAGTATCCTTGTCACCTCGCCTTTACTTCTTATCATGTCCATAAGCTTCCTCCGGAAAAGGTATTATATTCCAAGCGGTTTATGTATAAAGTTTACTTTATATTTATAAAGTTTACTTGACTCTTGATAAAGTCTGTTTAACGGGGTGAAGTGTTTGAAGGTTCGGAATTTCTTTATTGTAATATTCATCCTGCTCCCTGCCGTCCTCGCCTCCGGGTGCTTGGACGATGAAGAGGAAGGAAAAGGCGTCAAATTTCACGACCCGCTTGGAAATGAGGTTGTACTTGAGGGACTCCCAGAGAGGATCATCACCCTCTCCCCTGCACTGACGGAGACTGTATTCGCTCTCGGTATAGGTGGGAGGATAGTGGCGACAGACAATGTTTCCAACTACCCGGATGAGGCCGTCCATCTGCCCAAGGTGTTCTCCTACATGGGTCTGTTCACGGAGGAGTTGATAGTCTCCGAGCCTGATCTGGTTCTATTGGACAAGACACTGGATATCAACGAGGACGCATATAACACGATCAAAAGCCTGGGGATCCCGGTCTACCGCATCTATCCAAGGACCCTGGAGGATGTCCTTGAGGCGATCATTGGCATCGGGAACATTACTGGCTCCAGCATGAAGGCGGCCGAGATCGTGGAAGGTTTCAGGTCGCGTATGGACGATATCGAAGAGGCGTTGATGGATCTTCCAGAAGAAAGCAGGCCTGGAGTCCTTCTCGTGACCTATTATGACGAGGGATCGGACCCCTGGGTGTCCACCGATTCTACCATGGCGGGGGGGCTCGTAAAAAAGGCAGGTGGGACCAATATTATCTCTGATGGCACAGGGATAGTGGTCCAGGTACCGGTAGAGAAAGTGATAGGAGCCGATCCGGACATAATCATTTGCACGCAGAGCACTGTTTGGCCCACCGAATCCAGGAACACAATATTGGCCGATGATAGATGGAAAGACATATCGGCCGTCAGGGAGAACAGGGTCTACGACATAGATGGTGATCTAGTGGACCGAACAGGACCCAGGCTGATCGAGGGTCTCGAGGAGATACATGAGAGGGTTCTGGAATTCATCGGGGAGTGACGATGAGAGGACGACCCCTGGTTCTTATAATACTCCTTCTCGTTCTCGTATGCGCGGTCATTATCGGGACATCGGTGGGACCCGTGAGCCTGCCCCTGCTGAATATCATCAAGGTCCTTGCGTCCAATCTACCTGGCCTGTCAAACCTTGATGACGGAGTGCCTTCTTCTCACGGAACCATCGTCATGGACATCAGGCTGCCGGTCGTTATAATGGCACTTTTCGTGGGCGCTGGTCTATCTGCTTCAGGTGCTGCAATGCAGGGTCTGTTCAAGAATCCCCTTGTTGACCCGTTCATTCTGGGTATATCTGCTGGGGGTGCTTTCGGATGGGTCCTTGGACTGCTTCTTGGCGAGAGCATATCCTTCGTGGACAGTGATATCGTAAGGACCGTCTTCAGCTTCATGTTCGGACTGGGGGCCGTAACGGCAGCCTATGTCCTTTCAAGGACCGGGAGCAGGATCCCGCTGTCGAACCTGCTTCTAGCCGGGGTGGCACTTTCAGCATCGATGACCGCGGCCACACAGCTTGCCGTCTATCTTTTCATCAATAATCCGACACCGGTAATATTCTCACTTATGGGAAGCTGCGCCAACTCGAGGTGGTCGGAGATATTAATTGTCGCTCCTGTGGTCCTCGTTGGAACGGTGGTCCTTTCCTTTTACGGGAGGGAACTGAACGCATTCGGCACTGGGGAGGAAGAGGCAAAATACCTCGGGATAGAGGTCGAGAGGGTCAAGGTTGTCATCCTTGTCGTTGGTACACTTGTCGCTGCCATCAGCATCCCGTTCTGCGGGATGGTGGGGTTCGTCGGGTTGATGATACCCCACATTGTCAGAAGACTGGTCGGACCGGACCACAGATACCTGCTCCCCGCATCCGCGATGTTCGGAGGGGCCTTCCTGATCCTTTGCGATCTGTTCTCAAGGACGGTCCTTGAGGTTGCAATACCACTCGGCATTGTCACCGGCCTCATAGGCGGTGCCTTCTTCATTTATCTTCTCAGGGCAAGGAGGGGTCGTCCTTGATCCGTCTGAAGGACCTGACGTTCAACTATAACGGAGGCCCTCCGGTCATGGAGAACTTGAACCTGACCATTGATCCCGGGGAAATGGTGGGTATACTCGGGCCGAACGGATCGGGGAAATCCACACTTCTCAAGCTCATGAGCCGAGCACTCGAACCCTGCAGGGGGATAGTGTATCTTGACGGGAAGGACATCTCGAGAATACGAAGGAAGGAGATCGCAAGAAGAATGGCAGTGGTCCCCCAGGAAACCGATCTCGGGTTCGACTTTACGGTCAGGGAGGTCGTATCGATGGGCAGATATCCACACCTGGGACGTTTCCAGTTCAACGATACAGAAAGTGAGAGAGCTGTCTCCCGCGCAATGAGGACAACGGAGGTCATGGGCCTCTCCGATAAGCCATTCTCCAGGCTGAGCGGGGGGGAGAAACAGAGAGCTATACTGGCAAGGGCTCTTGCACAGGAGCCGGGGATATTGCTCCTTGACGAACCCACCAAGAACCTGGACATAAGACACTCTCTCGATTTCATGATGCTTGTAAGGAAAATGAATGCCAGGTCAGGCCTGACCGTTGTCGCCGTGCTGCACGACCTTGGCCTGGCGTCAAGGTACTGCACGAGAATAATACTTTTGAAAGATGGAAGGATCCACAGCGACGGCCCGAAGGAGAGGGTGCTGACATCAGAGCATATCGAGCAGGTCTTCGATGTTCGATCGATGATACACCACGACAGGGATTTCAGAGTGGAGATCATAGAATGATGCAACGTGTTATTTCGGACCCCTCCCTTGATGTATTTATTAAGGAGGGAAGCTGAAAGGAAGACTCCCCTTTGAGGTTGCATCATGTCACACTTTTGTGATTCCTGCGGCTCTCTCCTGGTATGGGACTTCTCCGATGGAAAGAGGTCACGGAAATGCCCGAGATGCGGCAGGGTATCCCCGGATATGGCGAGTGGAAGAGGCAAGGAGATTGGCTCCATCGATAGGGGGGCTATTCCTCGATCAGGTATGGATAGCAGGAAGTACTTCGTGAAAAAAGGAGTCTCACCGAGGTCTTCCGAATATGCCACGAACCTGCTTTACCGCTCACTTCCCAGGGCAGGTGATGGCCCGCATAAAGGAGGTATCACCGAGGGCAATGCCGCAGCGACCCGCGGACCCGATAAGGGCGATCCCGCTCCGGAAATGTTCCCCTTCGATACGGTGAGGGCGGGTCAGAAAGAGTTCATGGAGGATGTCGGGAAAAACATAAGTGAGGGGGGGTTTCTGCTGGCAAGTGTCCCAACGGGCATAGGAAAGACCGCGGCCTCTCTCTCCCCGGCACTGGAATACGCACTTGCCAACAAGAAAATGGTCCTGTTCATGACCTCCAAGCAGTCACAGCACCGCATAGCTGTCGATACATTGAGGAGGCTTAAAAAAAGGGCGAAGAGGAGATTCAAGGTGGTCGATGTCGTCTCGAAGCAGTCCATGTGTCCGAGGGAACTATCGAAGCTCCCCCATGTGACCTTCAGCATCCTCTGCAAGCAGCAGTCCAAGGATGGAACCTGTCCTCTTTTCAAACCTCCTCCTGGACCCCTAACCCGGGCCATACTCGAGGACGTTCATGATGTCAATAATATAATCGAGCTTTCCGGGAAACAGAGAATATGCCCCCACAGGGCGGCTCTGGATGCTGCCAGGGAGGCAGATGTCCTCATCTGCGACTTCAACTACCTCTTTTCGGACCTCACGGATACCATCCTGTCCGGTCTCTCAAGGGACCTGGATGAACTCGTCATTATAGTGGATGAGGCACACAATCTACCCGACAGGATACGTTCGAACCAATCGCAGGAGCTCTCTGTCAGGGTAATCGAGGACGCGAGGGAGACGGTTTCCAACCATCGACATCTAAAACTATTTCTGGGACAGATCCGAGATGTCATCATCGCCGAAGCGAAGAAGAGGCTTGGGGACGAGGGCGAGGCCGAGCTTGACAAGAGGGAGTTCATGTCCGAACTCCTTGCCCTCTTTCAGACCTCCATCGACAGTTCAATGGACTTGGGGATGTTCATAGAAATGCTGGAGGATCATGCCAAGAAGAGAAGTACGAAGGATGATGAGGAACCTGTTATCAAAGTGGCGGAATTCCTGAAGGGTCTCCTTCATCTCAAAGCTTCCCACATCCTGTACCTGACGATCCCGGAGGGGAGGTCCGTCGAGTCACTCCGGCTTGCTTTCAGGAACCTCGATCCGGGAGAGGTCTCCGGCCCGATCTTCAAAGGATGCCACAGCGCCATCCTGATGAGCGGCACACTCTCCCCTCCTTCGATGTTCGGGGATATCCTCGGAATGAAACGGTCCAGAAGCAAGGAACGCGAATACCCTTCTCCTTTCCCGAAGAAGAACAGGCTCGTGCTGCTTGAGGACAGAATAACAACTGCATACAAGAAAAGATCGGCCAATATGTACCGGACCATGGCAGAGAGGATCGTTTTCCTCACAGGACCCATTCCCGGGAACGTGGCGGTCTTCTTCCCCTCATATTCCATACTCCTTGACGTCAAGGAATACCTATGGGGGTGTCCAAAGAAGGTCCTTGTGGAGGATAGGTCCATGACCCGTTCCGAGAAGGAAAGGATCATCAGAGAACTGGTCCATTACAAGGAGCAGGGGGGAGCACTCCTTCTAGGGGTTATGGGAGGTTCCCTTTCGGAAGGTGTGGATTATCGTGATAACCTGCTCTCTGGCGTTTTCGTTGTCGGGCTTCCTCTGGCCCCCCCCTCACTGGAAGTGAAGGCATTAAGGGAATACTTCAGGGGGAAGTTCGGGTTCGTGCTCGGGGAGGAATATTCTTACATTTACCCGGCCATGAACAAGATACTACAGGCTGCCGGGAGATCCATCAGATCGGAGAAGGACCGTTCCGTGGTGATCCTCATGGAAAGCAGGTTGAAAGAAGCCAGGTACCTGAAATTCCTTCCCATGGACCTTCGGCCTGCTTTGCTGGAGGGGAAGACCATGGAGAGGGCTATGGACGAGTTCTTCCAATATCCTCATTGAGAAAGGTTGAGGACCTCGAGGCCTTTTATCAATCTTACCATCGTGAGGTTAAGGGGAGCGTCCATGGATACCTGCCTTGCCTTCTCGTACAATGCACCGTTGATAGAATCTACCTCCGTTCTCCTCTTCAGTTTGATATCCTGATACATTGACGAGTGGTTCTGGGAGGTCCTCTCCGCCACCTTGAATGTGCGTTCCGTCATCTCTTCCAGCTCAAGATCGATCCCGTTCCTGCGGCTTACTATGACACCCTCCGATATCAGGTCCCTCGCCATGCCGTTAAGCTCTTCATTTTCCAGTATAACACCGTTCGGCCCCCCGACAATGGCAGTAAGAGGATTGATAGCCGAGTTGATTATGGTCTTGGCCCAGATCTCCCTATCGATACAGGATGTAGTCTGGATCTCGATGCCTGCATCTGTGAATATCCTTGCTATCGATACAACATCAGGTGTGATCTCTCCTCCAGCCTCGTGGGGAGGGTTGAAATGCCCGATTATGGTCTCACCCACTCCCGCGTGTCTCACAAGTCCCGGACCCCTGTAGGTTACCCCATGGCAGGTTATCCCGCCTATAACGTTCGAACCAAGACCGTGGGATCTTATGAAATTGAAGATCTTCTCCTCGTTGTCAAGCCCGTTCTGGAGAGACAGTATGGGGGTGTTGTTGATGAGCAGCGGGGTCAAGGGCTCAAGGGATATTTCGGTATTGTAGGATTTGACACAGAGTATTATCAGATCGAACTTCTCGTTACGAGGGATGCCAGAAAATGCCTTCGGCCTGAACTCCCCGTGGCTGATGCCCTCTATCCTCAGACCTTTTCTTTTCAGGACCCATACCTGCTCCGGTCTTCCTATGATGGTAACGTCATGGTTCGCTGAAAGAAGTCCGCCCACAAAGCTGCCCAAGGCTCCTGCTCCGACCACGAGTATCCTCATTTTCTAACCCTCTAACACCGATAGAGAACGCATTATGTCCCGTGAGATCTTATCGATCGATCTGTTTCCGTCGATATCCTTCAATATGCCCTTTGTGCGATAATATTCCATTAAAGGCTCTGTCTTGGACCGGTAAACTTCAAGCCTGCTTCTCACTGTCTCCTCCCTGTCATCGTCCCTCTGGTATAATGGGCTCCCGCATCGATCGCATACATCCTCCTTTTTCGGTGGATTGAATTCGATATGGTAGGTCATTCCGCACCTGCACATCCTTCTTCCAGTTATCCTTCGTATCAGTGCGGATTCATCCACAACTATGTTGACCACCGCATCCAGCTCCGTAAGCTTCGAGAGTGCCTCGGCCTGCGAGAGCTCCCTTGGGAATCCATCGAGGATGAAACCTCCACCACAGTCCTCCTCTGATAATCTCTCCTTCATCATTCCGATCACCACCTCGTTCGGAACGAGTGCTCCCCGATCCATGTATCCCTTTGCCATCTTTCCGAGTTCGGTCCCTTCTCTTAATTGGGCTCTCAGCAGGTCGCCAGTTGAAATCTGAGGAATGCCGTACCTTTCGACCATATACCTTGCCTGAGTCCCTTTACCTGCCCCTGGCGGGCCAAAAAGCGCGATCTTCATATTGCACACCCATAAGATGTCTGGTTTAAAAATATGGTGGCCTATCATCCTATAATAGAGATGGAGAGGCCGATTGGACCTCTTCACCTTACATTATTGCCTTTACTGGGTTGGTAATCCAAGACCATGGTGGTGGTGGGTATGGTCGCTTGTATAGGATCAGATCATTCCCCGGCTTCGGCTGCTGGCGGAAGCGCCTCATTGACGTAATCCAGCCCGGGAGAACCTGAAGGAAGGATCGGACCGGACGAGGCGGGAAGACCCATCCCCATCATGGGAGCCAGATATGCCGTCGTCGTGATCTGGTCCCAGGACACAGACGGCATGATCTTGCGCATGTTCCGAACCGTCTGGATACGCTTCACTTGGCGGTCCTTCTTAGACTTCATCACCAACATCGTGAGAACTACCACCATAACCACGACCACTAAAAATACCCACAGAGGCCAGGCGTCCACACTGAACAGGTCAAGGGTCCCATCATCCCCCAGAGGGGGAGGAGTTGGTGGCCGGCTTATCCCGTTCTTGGGATTCGTATTGTTCTGGAACTCCTGGAGGTTCGTGAAACCATCACCGTCGGGATCGAGCTGCGCATCCTTCGCCTCCGGATCCGTCTGATACTTCTCCTCCCACCAGTCCGGAATGCCGTCCCCGTCAAGATCGTTATCCTCTTCCGGGGGAATGACCTTCTTCTCAACGGTTATCGGGAACGTCATCTGAACCTGATTGTCCACACGGTCCCTCACCACTACCGTGATGGTATACTCGCCCGCAGGAAGCTTCGCCGTAACCTGCTCGGACTCACCAAGCGATTCCGTACCGTTCGGGGTAGACTTGGACCAGGTGATGGAAAGCTTGTCACCATCCGGATCGTAGGAATCCCCCGCGTCGAACACTATCATGTCACCCTCGAAAAGCTGATCTCCAGGAGACGGCGACACCACCACTATCACTGGATACGTGTTGATGCGGATATTGAACGCCTTCGAGGTCGAGATCGGATTACCAGCAAGGTCGTTCGCACGAACCTGTACATAATTGTCGTCCCCCCTACGGAAATGCTCTCGAAGCGTCACCACGGGATTGGGACCATCCAAGGCATCCTTGTATGGAAGCCACAACGACCATTTCGTCTGGCCCTGCGTCGTTATACGATACTCTATCGAAGACGCATCCACCCAGGACTGCTCATCCAGGATCTGGACCTTCACCTCCTGAAGCGGGTTGTTCTGATACTCGTCCTCCGTATGGGACAGGAGCTTGTATGTGGGGGACTTCGCGTCCACCCATACATTGTAGGACTCGGATTCGACGTATCCGTTCCCGGCCATGTCCTTGGCGCGGAAATGGATCCAGTTGTCCTTCCCGTTCTTGAACCAGCCCTCCACAACCACTCGAAGCTCATCACTCGTAGCATACGGCTCCGAGATGGCATTCCACTCGCCAACAAGACCTACTTCCCCAGTCGTCGAGATCTCATACTCGATGGTCAGAGGGTCCACTCCCGTCAGATCATCATGGATAACCATCGAACAGCGGGGCCGTAGTGTGCTGATCCATTCTCCTGTTATAGGATAGAAATCACTGAAATATACGGGGCTGAGGTCGATGGTCACATCTATGAAGATGGAATTTCCCTCGTTACCCACCGCATCCTCCGCCCAGATGTATATCGTGTTCACACCCTCTTCCAGTCCATCGATCAGCGCTGTCAGGGTACCCTTGGGGACGTCTATTATCCGCGCTTCACTGGCATAAGCTTCTTCACGGTCCATGTTGACCGAGATATGATACATCGTAACACCAGATGACTGGTCCACCGCATCCTTCCAGCTGAGATATACCTCCGGGTCGTCGTCGTATAATAGCGACTGGTCCTCGAAGGAATCTGGACGGATGACGAGCTCACCGGGAAGACCCGGTTTGTCGGAATCTATCTGAAGGAACAACCTGTAATTCTTATAGTAGGTGTCCGACACATCGTTCCTATCGGGAACGTTGATGAATGTGAGACCGTACTCGATATTACTGTAATGTTCGGGAACCGGGACCTTGACGTCCATTAGATCGGGTGTTTCCCCGATGTACTTTGTACCTGTCTCGTCCTCTACCCCGATCATGACCGTGTCGGGAGGTGCTTGGATTATGCTGGGATCGGCGTATCTGCGAGTAACACCGGTGAAGACGATATTGTCCCCTCCCTTGACCCAGTCACCTCTCTGCAGCTCGCGGCCCTTGAAGTCCGTCGCGGTAATGTTCCCTTCCATTGCCATTCTTGTCTCCACACGGAAGGCATCCTTTACCAGTACTGTTGATGGACGCACACCGGAGCCCTCGACCCTTAATTCAACATCAATAAGGCTTATTCTCAACCAGTTCAGGTTGAAATCGAAGAAGAACATCACGGTAAGATCGTTGTTGGGGGTGGATGTGCTGTAGGATATGTAGGACCGATCCGCATCCAGGATGGTCATTCGGTTGACGTCATTGAGCTCCTGGAAGCTTTCAGTCGCAAAATCATACCTGAAGATGATGTTCTCCTCACCGGTCCCCGGACCGATCACCATATCGATATTTTTCAGATCCCCGACCTTGGACTCGACCCAGACATTTGCTGAAACCCAGTGTGGTTCACCCTCACCGGCTTGCGCAGGTAAAATATTCTCATCGGGACCGTATCTCTGGGAGAATGTGATGTCGGAGATCTCGGTTCCGAACTGCTTGTACATTATAGCGCGTCCCGCGGGAAGTGCTCCCCTGCTGTCCCTCGAATATTGAAGGCCATGAGAGCCGTCCGGGGCCTCGATGCCCGCGAGTGCTCCATCACCCGTGGAGTAGGAAGAACTGTAGGATGTTGTCGTATCTTTGTATTGGCAGAGGATGGTCCCATCGTCATAGAGTATCACCTCAAAGTCCAGTGTATACGAAGTGCTCTTGTACCTTTCTCCATAATAATAATAGATCGAAACCCGGTACCACTGGACGATGAAATATTGCCTCCCTCCATCCGTGCCCGACTGGTAATAGACACCTCCGAAGCTGTTGGGAACTCCCATGCCGTATCCACTGTATACGTTGATGGTATCATCGGGTGTATATGTGGCGTGTGGTATATTGTACGAATACGTCCAGGAAGTGAAATAGGAACAGCTTATGCAGTTGTCGAAGCCGAGAACCCCCTTCGTCCCGATGTAGGCTTCGGTATTATACTTTCCATAAAAGGGGAACGCGAAGGGCAGGGTGACCTTCTCGTAGCCGTAATAATAGGTAGGGTATGTGGAGTAGTAGCTGTATTTGTCCCAGGATGAGATCTTCGTTCCGGTCGAGTGAATGTCTATGTAATTGTACTGGACCTTGGGGTTTGGGTCCCTGTTATCTATCCAGCAGTACCCGGATCGGTCTGTTGTCGAGGACTGCATCGCCTCCACTTCTGTCTCCTCCCCTTGCAGGAGCATCAGGAATGCCGATGCCGCAAGGAGAATGGTCAAAGCCAATGTACATATCATTTTACTTTTCCTTTTCATTTTCTAACCTCCTTTAGAAATCTATATTCAAATTCGATAGGATCGAACGATGAAATTGAATGGTCAGAGGGGAAGGAGTTTTCTTCCGAAAAAGGATCGTGAGAAAAACGACCGAAGGGAAATGACCTGGGACCGACCTCCGGATATCCACCGGAACGGTTTTCGCATGCATTCATCCCGTTTCGGGTCGCTATTTCATTCCATATCTGCGGGTACCTGCGGGCTGTTATACCCTCGATCCACATCGCGGGCGGCGGCTTGTTCCCTGCTTGAGATGAATGTATCTCCTGGGCTGGTGCAGGTGCCGGTTCCTCGATAGGTCCGGGGGACCTCTCCCTATTCTCTATCTCTATGGCCGGCAGGGCCACATGTTCCAACGGAATATCATTGGGGGGCGGGAGCGTGTGTCTTGCTCCAGCGTTTGCCGGCATGGTCAATCCTCGGGTCAGGGGGCCCAGGGAAGCAGTGATGGTCACGTGATCCCAGGACACCGAAGGAGTGATCTCACTCAATAACCGGATCCTCCGGATCCTTCGGACCTGTCTCTCGTTCTTTAGCTTGATCACCGAGATCGTTATAATTACCAGTAATATTAGGATCATAAGAAATGCCCATATCGGCCACGCCTCAGGACTGAAAAGCTTCAATGTATCGTCCTTGGAAGGACCCGTGAGGATCGGCGGCTTGCTGACGCTATTGATGGGATTGGTACTGCTCTCATACTCCTGAAGGTTCGTGAAACCGTCATCGTCCGGATCGAGACCGGTATCGTCCTTGGAGGGGTCCAACTGGAACCTCATCTCCCATTCATCCGGGATGCCATCCCCATCGCTATCTTGGTCCTTGCTGACCTTTTCCTCGTCCATCACCCGGATTATGAGATAAGCCCGCCCCTGATTGTGAACGCTGTCCGTTGCAACAACGGTTATTGAATACTCACCGGCTGGAAGGCTGCAGGAGATCTGATCGGAATCCCCTATTAGAACTGGTCCGGACGGGGTCGATCTGTACCACTCGAACGTTAGAGCATCGCCATCCCGGTCATAGGATGTCGATGCATCGAATTCGATGATATCAGCAACCGTAAGAGGGTCGCCAGGGGATGGCGAGGTCACGACGACCTCGGGGATGGTGTTTATACGAATCTTGAAGGCCCTTGAGGTGGAAAACGGGTTCCCTGCAAGGTCGGATGCCCGGACCTGGACGTAATTGTCGTCACCTCGTCTGAAGTGCTCACGGATGGTCACATGAACGATCGGACCGTCGATGGCCTCAGTATATGGCATCCACTGAGTCCAGTGTCTTAGACCCTGCGTGGTCAAGCGATATTCGATGGAACCTGCGTCCACCCAAGATTGCTCGTCAGTGACCTTGATGCGCACGATCTGGAAGGGTTCAAGCTGATATTCATCCTCGGGAGGTGAAAGCAGGTCAAATGCGGGGGAGGTGGTGTCATCCCATACATCTGTTGCGGGACCGGATAATGGCATACCCGAATCAACGGCTTCCACCATCTGGATATTTAGAATAAGGAAACCACTGACCATGACCGCTACCGCCACAATGAAGGCAGCGGACCTGTATTTCACCTCATGCATGTTCGCACCTGTATTCTCCTGTTAATACATCTATTGGATCGTTCATTTTGACTTGGGATTCCCGCTCTTCTTTCTATCGAGCGTCTGCCTGTAATCCAGCTCCTCTGCTTCGAGCTCCTTCTCCTCCTCCACCTCGAGCAGGAAGTTGCGTCTCTTGGAAAGCGCGAGAAGGATCAGTACCAGGACCACGACCATCGAGATAAGGATCACGGCAATTGTTACAACGCGATACTGCTCCTTGGCATCGTCATCCTCCTCCGTCTCCGGTCCTTCTCCCACGGGATAGGCGGGATGGCTCGTCCTTCTTGTCGGGTCTGTATTGTTCTGGTATTCCTGGAAGTTGGTGAACATATCATTATCGGAATCGATGGCCCCATCTGGTCTGAGGGGGTTCAATCCGTATCTTATCTCCCATGCATCATACATGCCGTCTCCGTCAGAGTCGATGGATGCCGGGTCCACTTGCTCAGGTTCCATTACTGTGATATCGAAGTTGATAACGACCGAGTGGGCCGGGTCGCTGGCGATCAGGGTGATCATGTGGTTGCCTGGTGAGAGTGCCTTGAAGAAGGATTCCGAAGAACTAAGGAAGCCGTCTATGTCGGAATACCAGGCAAAATCGAGATCGTCCCCGTCGGGGTCCTCCGACTGGGACGCGTCGAAGTATATCCGTTCCGTGGTCAGGTAATTTAGACCGTTCGAGGGCTCTCCAAGGGTTGCCTTGATAGTCGGGGCTGAATTCACCACAACGTTGAACTCCCTGCTCTGAGCGAAGTTCCCCACGTTATCGTAGGTTCGGAACTGCACGTAATTGTCCTTTCCCTCTTCGAACTGGATCTCCATCTCGACATGGACCGACTGGTCCGTGAACGTCGTGATATCGGCAGGCATCCAGTCTCCGAACAGCTCCTTGCCTCCTGTGGAGTACCGGTATTCGGTGGTTTCCGTTCTTATCCCGGAGCCCTCCCGGAAATCGTGCTGATCGGATATATCCAGTGAAACAACCACATATCTTCCGTTCTGGACATCGGTCTCGTGTGGCCTGAAATTGATGTAGCTCGGGGATTCCTCATCTATCCAGAGATTGTAATCATCTGAAACGGTCCAACCATTGCCTGCCAGGTCCATTGCCCGGAACTTGATCCAGTTGGTTTTACCGTTCGTGAAGGTGTTCTTCACGGATATCCTAACCTCCTGGTCGTCCCTAGCCACCTTGGCCGTCACCCAGGACGAGTATTCATCTTTGGTGGATGTGGATATGGCGTACTGAACGTCCTTCGCTGATACCCCGGAGCCCTTCCCGTCGCTGATAAGGATGGAAGTAACAGGTGTGTGTGTGTTGACCCAGACCTGGTGACCGGGAGAGAACTCAGAGAATATCACCTCATCGCCATCTATATTGGTAATTGCCAGATTGGGAGCTGAAGGGTTCCCCGCGCGGTCCACCGACCAGACCCATACCTTCTTGATCCCCTTTTCATCGAAGATAAGCTTTGTCGATGTGTCGGGGCTCTCTACCCATTTGGCGGCGCCTCTCGTTCCTTCCTCGGCGAGCGGATCGAAATCCGCAACATAATAGCCCAGGATGCCCGATTCATAATCCTCTGCTGGCTCCCAGGTTACATAGACCTCATTGTCATCGTCAAAGTCCACGGTCCGGTCCTCGAACGAATCAGCATGGACCTTGATATCTTGAGGCGGTAGCGGATTGAAGGGGTCTATGTTGATGACATAGGATAGACCTCCGGAGAGGTCGGTTCCCTCTGGAACGTTGGAGAGGGTAAGGTTGTATAGCTTCCTGATGTAGTCGTTCTCTGCAGTAACATCTATCATGCATGTGCCATCGACGTACTCCTGGGTCCAGGAAACTCCGTTCTCATCGGTCACCGCGAAACCGACCGATCCCGGTCTCGGTGATAGATCGGTGTTCGGATAGATCGCCTTGACGCCCCGGAACTGGAAATTCTCGTTACCGTGTACCCAGCCACCGTTCCCGATATAACCCCTATCGAATGAATATGCATAGAGAGAGCCTGCAAGGTCTAGCTTGTTTTCCACCCAGTAGGCATTATCTAAAACGTAGGTCTTGATGATCGCTCCATAACCCAAAGCTGTTATCTTTAAGCTCTGGAACGATGAGGTGGGATATGCAGACGTTGGTGAGAATTTGAATGTCACCCTCAGGTCGGTCCCCTCAATATACACTCGAGACGCTTCCGTGTTCAAAGTAACATAGCCATCAGGATCTATCTCTGAGAAAACATAGGAACCATCGGCTGAATAATACATCATCAGATCGGCAAGTCCTTGTCCCAGGGTGGCGGATACCGCCCTGACCTCGGAATAGCTCACCGGATGATTGACAAGTGCTTCGATCGTATAATCCCTGTACTGAGCGTAAAGAACACCTCCCTCGTCCGTTTCAAGGGAAGCTTCCTTGATATCCATGATGCTCTTTCCGAACATCACAGCAAGGCCCTCCTTGAGATTTGCAGTGGTATAGGAGGAATACATGAGTCCGATGTTTCCAGCGTGATTCTCTATTCCAACCATCTGATAGTATCCATTACTGTAATATGGTGAGGAGTAAGCCGAAGTAACATCCTGGTATTGGAGCTTGATCACACCGGATTCGTAGATGATGCATTCGAACGTGATCTGATAACCTTCGCCATTGTTCGTATAGGAGCCAGGCGCGTACGCCTTGTACCATTCGAAACACACCCATCTCTCGCCGGACGATCTGCCCTCAAGGGCGAATATCCTGAAATCACCGGGACCGTATGAAGAATAACTTCCTATTGGCCCCCAACATACGGCAATCATACCATTGGCGTAGGATGTCGAAGGGATGTTGGTGGAATAGCCAGAATAGCTGGTATAATAGGGGGCAAAATCTATGAATCCCGAAGCATGCACCAATACCTGATCGAAATACTCACCGTAGAATGGAAATTGGAACGGCAGGTCATAATATTCATGCGTGCTTCCGCTGTTGTAAGCCCATGCCTGTGACAAGTAATATCCATCCTTCGTAGCATCGATCCATTCGTACTCGATCTTAGGTTCAGGATCGTTCGTGTCGGCCCACATATACCCATAACCGTCAGGTGAGGAGACCTTCGCCTCTACCGACTGATCTTTTCCTGTATACAATCCCAGAAAAAAGATCGCGGATATCACCATTACCATAATCACGGCCAAATTAAGAGACTTGCTAGACAGTTCTCTCATTGTATGCACCTCTAATAGGATCGTTCTTCAGTACGCCTGCCCGATACTGAATCGTTACTCAGCTGACTAACGGTTTTGGATTATAAATCTTTTTTGCATTTCCCCTTTCTTCATATTTAACATTAAAGGAGTATCTTCCTATACTTACCCCTCCGGAAGAGATGGTCCAGCAGCAGGTATCTGAATGATTACTTTCACTCCACCCCCTTTTTATAGTAGATCACTCCGATATCTATTGCGACAACGGAACAATAAAAAAGATTATTTCCTTACGAGAAAATATTTAGGGGGACCTCATCAATAATATGGTTGTTACGGTGCTGACATGAAGATAATTGCTGTATGCGGCATGCCGGGATGCGGCAAGGGAGAATTGGCCGATGTTGCCAAAAAGATGGGGATGCCCGTCTTTTCAATGGGTGATGTGGTCCGGTTCCACTTCAAACACGACCTCCCGGACCGGGACCCCATCGAGACCGGCATATATGCCGATATGGAGAGGAAGAAGCACGGCCAGGATATCTGGGCAAGAAGGCTCATGGACCTTATCGAGACCAGGATCGGACCATGTGACGAACTGATAATTATCGACGGGATGAGGAGTGCCAGAGAGAGAGAACTGTTCAGGGCTCGGTGGGGGGCGGAGTTCCTGGTATTGGCCATCCATTCCTCTCCCCCTACTCGTTTCGATCGACTGAGGCAGAGGGGGAGGGGTGACGATCCCTTTGACAGAAAGACCTTCGACCAGCGTGACCAGAGAGAACTCGGGTGGGGGCTGGGGGATACCATAGCATTGGCAGACATGATCCTCATTAACGAAGGCCCTCTTGAGCTCCTGAGAGATAAGGCCAGGAAGCTGCTGGAGAAAAAGG
>JBLIRF010000039.1:0-12037 GCA_049472175.1 Thermoplasmatota archaeon | reverse complement strand
GATCCCGCCCATCTGGGAGACCATTTCCAGCGTGGCTATCTTCCCAATATTTTTCCTCATCTCGGGGTCCCGAAGTCTCTCGAAAACGGGTGATATCCGTGGAAGATGATCCAGGAGGAAAGGGAATTCGTCGAGAAGGTCGCCTATCAAGGTTGAGTTTTCAAGTTTCATTCTCAGACACTCCCTGATGAGATACGGATCGGCCGACTTAATCTTTGGGGTTCCAAGGATTTCTTCAGTATTTTTCCATTCCACAAATATCAAACCTAATATTCCTTGATGTCTTTCAGGGAGCATGGTCCGAACGAGGGAAGAACTTCTGCAGAGCGTTCAAGATACGGCATTCGGATACGAGCATGATTTCGGGGGATGCACCCAATCGGTCATGAGGTCCATCCAAGAGCATTTCGGGAGGATCCCCGACGATGTGATCAAAGCAGGCCATTCCCTTGCCGGAGGCGGGGCACTTGGGTGCGAGGGCACCTGTGGCTCCCTGAGCGGCGGGCTGATGGCAGTAAGCTGCTTTTTTGGACGCCCCAAGGATGGTTTCGGCAGGGAGAGGGAGTTCAAGGCGTCGTACAAGATCTCGATGAAACTTTACGACCGCTTTCTGGAGGAATACGGGAGTTCTCTCTGTCCGGATGTCCAGAGAAAGATATTCGGGCGGTCCTTCGACCTTCGGACAAGGGAGGGCAACATCGAGTTCGACCAGGCGGGAGGCCACGATGACAAGTGCCCCTCGGTCGTGGGGAATACGGCAAGATGGACGGCGGAGCTGCTGCTCGATGCGGGGATCGAACCATTGGAATGACCCGGGCCGCTCAAAGTTTTTAAGTCCTAATCTGCCATGAAGCATTCAGGTGAGCAAATGGCAACGGGCAGATTTGCAACTGCTATCAATTGCATGGACGGAAGGACACAGATACCCATAAACGATTGGATCAAGAAGAAATTCGTTGTCGACTACGTGGACACAATTACAGAACCTGGGCCCAACGGAGTGCTGGCGAAAGGGGAGGAGCCTCTCGTCTCGACCATCAAGGACAGGGTATTGATATCGGTGAACGGACATGGTTCCAGGGTCATCGCTCTTGTCGGCCACAATGATTGCGCTGGAAACCCGGGACCGAAGGAGATGCAGGTGGAACATGTCCTGAAAGGTCTCGAGGTCCTGAGATCCTGGGACCTCCCTGTAAGGCTAATTGGTCTCTGGGTCGGTGAGGACTGGAAGGTCGAGGTCATTTTCGACTCTTACGGAGGATAGTGACGCTCCGCCGTGCAAAACCGATATAAACCATGCCGCATGTGGGAAGTTCCCAGATGGAAATCTGCAACGTCGGGTCAGCGGAAAAAGGACGGCCTGATGGAATTTATTATCTCTTTTCACCATGTTCCGGGAGCGTGAATTCGGATGGATAGCGAAGCCAACGGTCCGGGAGGGGTACTCGAACTCGAAGATGGCACCATGTTCGAGGGGGTCCTTTTCGGAAAGATCGGCCATACGGATGGAGAGGTCGTCTTCAACACGGGTATGGTCGGTTACGTCGAGAGCCTTACGGATCCCTCCTATTCGGGGCAGGTCCTCACATTCACCTATCCGCTCATGGGCAATTACGGTGTCCCTCCCTGGGACATCGGGAAGTTCGAATCCGAGAGGGTCCAGGTCCGGGGTGTCGTCGTCTCCGACCTCATCAAGGAGCATTCCCATTGGGAGTCAGGAAAAGGGCTTCATGACTGGTTGAAAGAGAGCGGTATCGTGGGCATTTCCGGTATAGACACCAGGGAGCTGACGAAGGTCCTCAGGGAAAAGGGGACGATGCTCGGAAGGGTCTACCCTCTCGATGAAAGACCCGGCGGGTCCGGGATCGAGGACCCGAACCTCAGACATCTCGTTGCTGGAGTTTCGATAAAAGAGGTGAAGGAATACGAAGGAGAAGGCCCAAGGATAACCGTTATCGACTGCGGCTGCAAGCAGAGCATAGTCCGCTCCTTGAGACTGAGAGGATGCTCCGTCACGGTCGTCCCCCACGACCATGATCTGATTGGGATCGAGTACGACGGGGTCCTGATCTCGAACGGACCGGGAGATCCTGCGATATGCAGGGAGACCATCCGGACAGTTGCCGGACTTCTGGAGAGGAACGTTCCCACCGCAGGCATCTGCCTTGGCTGCCAGCTGATCGCCCTGGCCGCAGGAGGTAGAACATACAAGCTTCCCTTCGGACACAGGTCCCATAATCAGCCGTGCGAGGAGGTCGGGTCCAGACATTGTGTTATAACGAGCCAGAACCACGGCTACGCCGTGGACGACTCTTCCCTCCCGGAAGGCTGGGATGTCTGGTACAGGAACCTCAACGATGGCACCGTGGAGGGCATCAGGCACTCGTCCAAACCCTTCATGGCGGTCCAGTTCCATCCTGAAGCGTCTCCCGGACCGACAGACCCCCAGGGTTTCTTCGATATGTTCCTGGAGGTGGTCCGCCGTGGTTAAGAAGGTCATGGTCCTGGGAAGCGGCGGGTTGAGGATAGGACAGGCCGGGGAGTTCGACTACTCGGGTTCCCAGGCCCTCAAGGCACTTAAAGAGGAAGGTGTGGAGACCGTCCTCGTCAACCCGAACATTGCAACGGTCCAGACAACAAAGGAGATGGCAGACAAGCTCTACCTCCTCCCCGTGGACGCCCCGACCGTTGAACGGATCATCGAGAGGGAGAGACCAGACGGGATCCTCCTCGGTTTCGGCGGCCAGACCGGTCTGAACGTGGGGGTTGAGCTCTATGATAAAGGGGTCCTGGAGAAGTACGGCGTCGAGGTGATGGGTACACCGGTCGAGACGATAAAGGACACCGAGGACCGGGAGCGGTTCATAGACCGGCTCAACGAGATCGAGGTCAAGACCGCGCGCTCAAGGGCATGCAGCGACATCAAGACCGCCGTCAAGGCGGCGGCCGACATCGGATATCCGGTGATGACCAGGGCCGCCTTTGCGCTGGGAGGCCTCGGTAGCGGGTTGGCCAAGGATGAAAAGGAGCTGAGACAGCTCGTGAAGAAAGCTCTCAACCTTGCCCCCCAGATACTTGTCGAGGAGTATCTTGAAGGATGGAAGGAGGTCGAGTACGAGGTCGTCCGGGACGTGTACGGCAACTGCATCACGGTATGCAACATGGAGAACCTTGATCCCATGGGCATCCATACTGGCGAGTCGATCGTCATCGCTCCCAGCCAGACCCTGACGGACATGGAGTACCACCTTCTGAGGGAGGTAGCCATAAGGACCGTCAAGCACCTAAAGATCGTCGGGGAGTGCAATATACAGTACGCACTGGACCCCAAAAGCTGCGATTACAGGGTCATAGAGGTCAACGCCAGGCTATCTCGCTCATCGGCCCTTGCGAGCAAGGCCACCGGATACCCTCTGGCCTACGTGGCCGCCCACCTCGCACTCGGCAGGTCCCTTGCGGAGCTTCCCAACAAGGTCACGGGGAAGACAGTGGCATTCTTCGAACCCGCTCTCGATTACGTCGTGGTTAAGGTCCCGAGGTGGGACCTCGAACGGTTCCGGGGCATTGATACACGTATCGGCTCCCAGATGAAGAGCGTCGGGGAGGTCATGGCCATAGGAAGAGGCTTCGAGGAAACCCTTCAAAAGGCCCTGAGAATGCTCGGGACGGGCATGCACGGGCTCGTCCTTAACCGGCTCCAGTTCGATCATCTCGAGGACGAGCTCAAGGAGCCGACCCACCGCAGGATCTTCGCTGTGAGCGAGGCCTTTTCCAGAGATATGGATGTGGAAGAGGTGCATTCTCTCACGAGGATCGACCGGTGGTTCCTCCACAGGATAAGGAACGTCGTCGAGGTGAAGAAGAGGCTGGAGAAAGGAGGAAAGGAGATCACAAGGGAAACGTTGATAGGGGCCAAGAGGCTCGGTTTCAGCGATTTCCAGGTGGGGAAGGCCACCGGCATCCACATGGACGAGGTCAGAGAGATGAGGAAGGCCTGGGGCATACTCCCGTCCATCAAGCAGATAGACACGCTTGCAGCGGAGTATCCTGCCTCCACCAATTACCTGTACATGACCTACAACGGGTCCTTCAATGATATCGAGCCCAGAGCAGGTTCCGTCATGGTGCTCGGGAGCGGCTCCTACCGTATCGGGTCCAGCGTCGAGTTCGACTGGTGCGGCGTAACGGCCGTCCGGACCGCGAGGAAGGAAGGATACAGGACGATCATGGTCAACTGCAACCCCGAAACGGTATCCACTGATTTCGATATCTGTGACAGGCTCTACTTCGAGGAACTTACCTTCGAGAGAGTGCTTGACATCTACGAGTTCGAGTATCCGGAAGGGGTCATTGTATCTACAGGAGGGCAGGTATCCAATAACCTCGCCCCAAGGCTGTATGCTCATGGTGTCAAGATACTCGGGACCTCCCCAAAAGACATAGATAGGGCCGAGGACCGGAATAAATTCTCCTCGCTCCTTGACGAGCTTGGGATCGACCAGCCGGAATGGACCGAGGCCAACTCACTTGAAGAGGCGAAGGAGTTCGCTGAAAATGTGGGATATCCTGTAATGATCAGGCCTTCATACGTACTCTCCGGAGCCGCCATGGCGGTCGTATTCGACCCGGCAACTCTCGAATCTTACCTTACCAGGGCAACAGAGGTGAACCCGGCGAACCCTGTGGTCGTCTCCAGGTTCCTCGAGGACGCCAAGGAGATAGAGTTCGACGCAGTGGCCAACAACGGCGAGATCCTTCTATATTCGATTGGCGAGCATGTCGAGAATGCCGGTGTGCATTCGGGAGATGCCACGGTGGTGATCCCTCCGCAGAGGCTCTACGTGGAGACCATACGGAGGATAAAGGAAGCTTCGAGGAAAATAGCAAAAGCACTTCATATAACAGGACCGTTCAACATCCAGTATCTTGCCAAGGAGAACCGTCTCAGGGTCATCGAGTGCAATCTAAGGGCTTCCAGGACCTTCCCCTTCGCATCCAAGGTCCTGCGGCACGACATGATCGAGATGGCGACGAGAGCGATGCTCGGCAGCCCCGTGAATAGGGTGGAGAGCTCATCCATAGACCTTGACCGGGTGGGGGTAAAGGCGGCCCAGTTCTCATTCAGCAGACTGAAGGGGGCCGATCCGACCATGGGGGTTGCAATGGCCTCCACGGGAGAGGTCGGATGCATAGGTGCCGACATGGACGAGGCGCTGCTATCGGCCCTGAGGTCCGTCGGTTTCAGGATGGAAAAGAGGACCGCATTGATATCGACAGGGCCTCTGATAAAGAAGGCGCAGTGGCTCCCGGTTGTGAGGGAACTCGAGAAGATGGGATACAAGCTGTATGCCACCGCGGGAACGGCCCGATATATGAGGGTGAACGATATCGAGACGGAGACCCTCAGATGGCCCCTGGAAGAGGCTCCCCCGAACTCTCTCGATTACATTCGGGATGGGAAGATAGGACTTGTCATCAACATTCCAAAGAGCAACGAGGAGGAGGAGCTCTCGAACGACTATCTCATAAGAAGGACCGCGGTGGACAATGACGTGCCTTTGATAACCAATCTAAAACTTGCAGAGCGTATGCTGGAAGCTTTGAAACACCACGATTTCGATGATCTTCCCGTAAGGGAATGGGACGACCTTTGACCTGGTCCGGGGGGAAAAAGGACCGCACCAAAGTTAAAATATAACATGAAATGGATATTATTTTCGGGAAGAAGTCAGCTGGTAATCCAATGGGGATCCGTAAGGTGATCAAGAGCGGATTGGGTAGATCCAACCCCTATGGGATATATCTCATGGCAGAGAATGTGGATGTAGCAGGGCTGATCGATAACCTTGACAGGGTCAACTACGATCTTGTTCCTCTTGTCTTCCAGTATCTGACATATCTGTCAGACCTCGGGTGGTTCGACCGTATTATCTCCTACGGAGTCATTCCGAAGGCCGTAAAGGCAATGGAAATGGGATCTTTGAACAAGAAGAAAAGTGCGATGTACCTCCTCTATTCCCTGATCACCCACGGCAGAGGTGATATCGTTCTTGCGAATGATGGGGTCATCGAGAACATGCTGAAGCTCCTTGATGGGGAAGAGGAAGGGGAGATACGAAAAGGTGTAGCCTACTGCTTATCAGTATTGTGCACCATGGGAGCGTCCGAGATCATCGTAAGAAATGGAGGTATTGAGAGGATCTCTCAGCTCGTCGGATCGGATGATGAATTGACAGTATCCTATGCATTGTTCATTTTGAACTCCATATCCTCGATGGGATACCAAAGGGAGATACTGAACACCAAGGTCAACCAGAACATAAGGTACCATAACCCCGGGAACCCGGATATTGAGCGATTGAGCCAGATGCTCCTCGACGATCTCTACAGCTGGAGAGAGGAGGATTTCATCCTGAGCATGGATGAGCTGGAGGTCATCGATGATACTTACTTGCGTCCCAGCTTGAACAAGCATAGGATCGAGTCTCGCGACGGGACCATCCTGGGATATGATGGAAAGAAGATCATGGGTAGGGATGAAAGAGAGGTGGTAGTGGAGCTGAAGAGACGCAGGCTGGAAAGGTCCGAACAGTCCAAGGACTTTAATCAGAAACCCGTCGATGATGCTGATAAGAGCCGGGAAGAGAGCAAGCCCCTTCCTGTCTCGGAGGAACGCAGAAAGGTGAAACAGAGAGTGGTAAAGAAAAGAAAAGAGGCACCTGTCCATGTAGAAAGGGAAGTTGTGAACGTGATCTCGGGTTCGCTTGATGAGATCAAAGATGGCAATGATAGTATCTTTAACGGTATGACAGTATCGATCGCCTCAATAGATGTTGAAGGGGACCCCAATGTTCAGCAAGGGGCCAACAAACCTGAAAAATAAAGTGGAAAACAACAGCATCCGAAAAAAAGGGGGAGGGCGGGTCCCTCCCCCGATGCTTTTCTCCTTTTATGGCTTATTCTACCTGGGGGATGCCGTAGTCATCATCGTCATCCTCGACCTCGTAATCCCCCGTGATGTCCTCATCTTCGTCCTCTTCGTAATAATCGCCCTCACTCTCCACCTGGGCGCCCTCCCCCTCGAACATGGCACCACAATCCGGGCAGGTATCGGCATTGGCGGGTATGCTTGCACCACATTCGGGACACTCGAACAATCCCTCCTCGAACTCGGACCCGCAGTTGGGGCAGATCGCGTCCCCCTCATCCACAACATATCCACACTGGGGGCATATGAACTCCCCTTCCTCGAACTCCTCCGCGCCGCCGTAATACTCCGGTTCTTCACGCCTTCTTCCGAACCCCGGCCTCCTTTCCTCCTCGGCGGGAGCCTCTCTCGGTCTGTTCAGGAGATAGTAGATTATGACGATGATAAGGAGAATGACGATTGCGATCAACCCGATGATCGGCCAGGGTATATCATTGTCGTCCGAAGTGTCCTCCTTTTCGAGTTCGATCGAATCCGGGATCTCGTATGTATCATCCGCTGTGATGGTGTAGTCAGATGTGAATATCTTGTATCCATTGACCGTTATCGCCATTGTCCATAACCCCTCATCGACATCGAGGAACTCGAAACGCCCGTTTATGTCGGGGTTCTTCGTGAGGACCTTTGTGGTCCATGTTGCCGACAGCCTTATGGAGACAGCGCTGGGTTCGAAGGGATCACCGTCCTCATCAAGGACCTTCCCAACCAGCGATCCGGTGGTCACCAGGACCTCGGTCTCGAAAGACCATGTGAACCCCAGGAAGTCCCAAGAGGGGTCCACTGCGAGTATGTCCGAATCCAAGGACACGGAGTACCTGGTGCCCCAGTTCAGATCGCTGACAGGCTCCAGCCTTGCCGTTCTTGTGAGCGGTTCGTAGGTTATAACTGATTCCACCACCGCGCCTCCCTGGGCCAAGAGCAGGAAAGTATCATTGTTGATAGTATCCCCGTCCATAGCTATCGGGAAGACGGCCGTTATCACAGCCGTGATCGGAACCTCGTTCTGATCGTCCTGCGGGTAGAAGGATACGAGCTCGACCTCGAGGATCTGGAACTCGGTAGTGAACGTTGAGAATATTGTGCTCGGGAAGAAGTGCCCGTTCGTGTCCTGGATGAAAGGTTTGACCTCTATCTGATACTGTGTATCGTATTCCAGCGGTGGATTGGGCGTGATGACGACGGTCATATCGGAGTCCGCGAAGGAATATATCACGGTAACTATGGAGCCGGTTTCCATGTTCCTCAGGGTTAGAGTGCTCGAGTCGATCGAAGCCTTCATGATCGGTCTGGTGAAGAACACCGCTATGTGGTCGTATATCGGAAATCCCGGTTCTTCGTCTGGGACCGAGAAGGAAACATTGAACGGGGTCTCCTTGAGGGCAAGGTCAAGGTTGTTCCAGGTACCTCTTATGATGGTGGTCTCGACAATATCATCATCGTATCCGGAGGAAGAGGCAGTGACCGTTGCATTACCCGAGGGAACCTCCTCGAACTCGTAGAAACCGTCGGTGTTGGTGGTGGTCGTGTAGGGTGGAGAATCTGTCACCTCGACCACAACTATTGCACCGACCGCATCGGACCCGTTGGGAAGGGTGACGAATCCCCTGAGGCCGCCTGCATCGAGAAGTTCGAGGGTCGCATCAACAACCAGGGTCTGCCCTTGCGTCACCACGACGGTCGTAAGGTTGCCCGACATCCACATCTTGGAGAACTCTATGGTGTAGCTTCCAGAGGGTATGGTCTGGAACTGATACTCACCGTTCGCATCAGTGGTGGTCTTGGTTACGGGATCCGTGGAAACCGTAACATCGACGCCGGGTACGGGCATCCCGTTGGCAGTTACCGTTCCTTTGATCACCGGTGGTTCTGCAATGTTGAATAGGACCTCATCCACATTGTTCTCCAGGTTGTAGGTATCGTAATCCACGCTGAAGATGGCCTTGTAAGATCCTGATGCGGACGGCGTCCATGCGGGGAAGAGGACTATCCATTCCTTCCCCGGAGCCACCTGCATCGAGGTCGGTGTCAGGATCTCCATGCTCTCATTGTAGATGACTTCTGGATCAACTTCATCGGTACTTATCTGCAGGTAAATGGTCACTGTGTCTGCGAAATCCTGTACATTGCCTTCGTAGGTCACCGTGCACTTGGGTTCGACCTGGTCGTTCAACGGGTAGGTTGCCCCTTCCTCGAACTCCATGTTGGTAATACTGAGGTCTACCACGTTCAATATCTTGAATATGACCTCGGAATCGGTATCGCTCGTTCCGATAGTGGTGTTGACCTTTATCTGGAACTCTCCCTCGGGCAGGTCAACGTCAGCCAATTTCAATGTAGCAGTGGAATCCTGCGCAATATAGATCACCTTGTTGACGATCTCATCCAAGAGAACAGTATCGTTCGATGTGTATGTGATGTTCAGATAGAAATCCAGGAACTTCATGAAATGCTCGTCGCCAGTGTTGTTCATCAGCACGGAGACAGCGTGTGTTCCTTCTGCAAACTCACCCCCTTCAGCCACTGGACCATCCAGTAAAACATCGATGATCTCTGCTTCCATGGCCCTTGTTGGCATTGAATTTCCCCAAAGGGGTACGAATGCCGCAAGGAGTACCAACACCGCTAAAAAAATTCCCAACCTCTTATACATATTCTGCCCTCCCGATTCCTCGAGTACTATAGGGAGCATTTTCGTGCATCTACATCCCCGGAGATAGCCCGCCCATAAGAACGTGCTTAATCGGAAATAGTACTACAATTATTTATTATATTCTGACTTTAGGCAGGAATAAAAAGACCTCCAAGCGATATTCGGAGATTCTCTGAAGTTGCAGGTCCTCGGGCCATTCTTCTTAAATAATCGGAGGCCATAGGACGGAAACAAGGTGGATCGTAATGCATCAGCTGTTGACTGTCGATATGCAGCGCGACCTCCTCGAGGTGAACAGGAGGCTAGCCGAGGAGAACCACGAGCTGCTAAAGGGCAGAGGTATAAGGTCGGTGGACCTGATGGGTTCGATCGGTTCCGGTAAGACGCTCCTAATTGAGAGGATGGCGAAGGTCATGAAGGACCGGGGGATCAGACCCGGGGTCATCACCGGGGATGTGGCGGGCGATGACGATCACAGGAGGATCTCCGCTCTGGGGATTCCGGCAGTGAACGTCAACACCGGAAAAGAGTGTCATATCGACGCTCATCTCGCTGAGCATGCCATTGAGGATATGGACCTCGATTCGATCGATGTGCTCCTCATAGAGAACGTGGGGAACCTTGTCTGTCCGGCGGACTTCCCACTGGGTACAGATAAAAGGGCGGTGGTCATATCCGTCACGGAAGGGGATGATATGATAAGAAAGCATCCCGTGATATTCCGCGAGGCTGATGTAATAGTGATAAACAAATCGGACCTGGCCGGGGTAATGGAAGTCGATATCGAGGTCCTAAAGAAGGACGCCAACATCGTAAGACCGAACTCCAGGATAGTTGTGACCGATGCAAGGCACGGTGCCGGGATCGAGGAGCTCGTTGAAGCTCTGGGTCTCCTCTGAGACGGAGAAATGATCGGATGTGGACCATCAAACTCACTGGTGTGGTCCAGGGGGTCGGTTTCAGACCTGCTGTCGCGAGGGCTGCGATAAAGATAGGGTCCAGGGGTTTCGTCAGGAACGACGGCTCTCATGTGACGATTGGAACTGATACTGACCCGTCCCTGTTCCTGAAGACCCTTGAGAATGAGCTCGGACCGATGGCCCGGATCGAGGGAAGGAGCATCGAGAGATCAGAATGGTCCGATCTTGGTATGACCCCCCCAGAAGATTTTCGTATCCTCGGTTCGAAAGAGGGAGAGAGGGATTCATCGCTGCCATACGACACCGCCATCTGCGAGAAATGCCTTCGGGAGATGTTGGACCCGGGCAACAGGAGATACAGGTATCCGTTCACGAACTGTACCGATTGCGGAGCCAGATATACACTGATAGGTTCGCTCCCATACGACCGGGAAAGGACTTCGATGGCCCCGTTCAAGCTCTGCGGGGAATGCCTCAGGGAATACTCGGACCCCTCGTTCAGGAGATACCATGCCCAGACCCTTTCATGTTCCGCTGACGGTCCCTCTTACCGTTTCCTTGATGCTGATCTTGAGGTCCGGAGCACAGGTTGGTCATCCTTTCTGGACTGTGCAGGGGCCATCGAGGAAGGGAAGCTTCTGGTGGTCAAGGGATGGGGCGGTATGCATATAGTATCCGATCCGGGAAGGACTTCGGAGCTGAGAAAGTGGTATGGAAGACCTTTCAAACCATTTGCGGTCATGGTCCGGGACATCCGAACCGCTGAGGAGCTTGCAAACGTTTCTGACATTGAAAGAGACCTTCTCCTCACACCCGCCCGGCCGATAGTCCTTCTTCGGAAGAGGCGGGACATACCTGACAAGCTCAGAAATGAGCTTGAGCTCATCTCCCCAGGTCTGGACAGCATCGGCATATATCTTCCCTATTCCGGAATACATCATCTTCTCTTCAAGGCATTGGATGAAACCGGTTCTGGAATGAAATGGATGGTAATGACCTCGGCAAACCCCCCAGGTGAGCCCATGGCCCTTGAGCTCGATGATGCCTCGAAACTGGAGGCGGATGGTTATCTTGTCCACGACAGGGATATTCTTGCCAGATGCGATGATTCGGTTCTGGTGCCTTTCCCCTATAATGATAAGATCATCTCCAGGGCCGGGCCATTTGGGAGCAAAGGCCTGGTCATCAGAAAGTCAAGGGGGATGATACCGGATCCTTTGGATGTTCCCCATGAAAGACGGCTTCTCGGTGTCGGAGCAGAGAGGAACGTCTCCGTTTCCGTATCCCGGAATGGCAGGGCTTTCACAAGTCCGTACATCGGTAATTCAAGACACCCGTCCGTTCTGGAATACATGGAGCGGTCCGCGGGGAGGTTCATGTACCTGTTCGGTGTTGACGAGATCGAGGCGGTGGTGGTCGATAAACATCCGAGCTACACGACGAGAAAATGGGGAGCATGGTTTGCAGAGAGAGAAGGGG
>JBLIRF010000038.1:0-12096 GCA_049472175.1 Thermoplasmatota archaeon | reverse complement strand
GCAGTATCGACAATTGAAAATATCGAGAACATCAAGATGAACATGATCGTGGACATCAGTATTTTTCCTGCTTTCATCGTGATCCCACCATTCTGCATGTATCATTTACAAACCCCATATAATTTAAAAATTTCCTTATAACCCCAGAAAAACCTTAACACCAGGAGGTAGATTGCCCCGTCACTGTCAATTTACCACTACTCTGCTGTTCCAGACCCTCCATTCCCATCGATATTGATAAAGAATCCACCCTGATCCCGACATTGAGTAGAGATGCATCGATCTAAAGATCCCGTAAGGATCACAGAATGAGGTTTGCTAACCATCGAACAGCCTGTTGACCTTTGCGCACCCTCTAGTGTCGCTCCCGTCGTAGAAGCACATTTTCTTCGGGTCCCCCTTCGAGAACTTGACGCATCCCCAGCACTGCGAGAAGAGCCTGACCTTATGCCGCTGACGGTATCTCATGCAGAGTTCGAGCCCCTTTTCTAGGGGGATCTCCTTTCCAATCACGATGGTTCACCTCCCCGGACTATGTAGGAGACAAGGTGGTATATCGATCTATTCGACCTCACTCCATGAAAATGGCCGGTTTCAGAGGAGCGGATGCCTTCGATCTTCCCGAGGGGTCGACCTTTTCATCATCATCCTCCGAATATACCCTGACCTCACATCCGAGCTCGGATGATAGGAAATCTCCGACACCCACCAGGATCTCACTCTCATTCCTCATTCTGCTGAAACGGTGCCTTTCCTCGCTGCCCATCTTGACAACATCCTTGGACAGTCTCCCGACCATCTTTGGGATCACCGCCCTGTGCTCCGATAGCTCGGGGTCGGATATCAGCTTCTTTATCACGTCACCGGGGTTCAGCCTCCCGTCACCCTCGTCAACCATGGCGAACATGGTCTGGAGCACCTTCCACTTCCAGTCAGATGCGGTGTACAGCAAGACCCTCTTCGGCTCCTGGATACCGGTCATCTTCTGGATGCTGCGAAGATCGTCCAGCAGCGTCGATACGTAATCTTCCGTATTGAGAGCGATGGGATCCACACGCTCCGCATCGTGCCGGGGCCAGGGAGTTTTCGAGACGAACCCCTCCTTTCCCATACGCTCCCATATCTCCTCGGCAAGGTGTGGGGTGAACGGCTGGAGCATCCTCGCCCAGATGTCCATCGTCTCCTGCAGGACTTCCCTATTTGCCCCGCCTCTTTTAAGATACCACCTGATATCGCCGGGGACCGCGAAGTACACGACGTTGGAAGCCTCCCTGAGCTTCCCTGCCTCGAGGAATTCAGATGTCTCCAGGACATGAAGCTGCATCATCGAGGCCATCCAAGGGTCGATCTTGGTGCTCTCGACCGATCGGATGTTCAGGAGCTCCTCCACCTGATCGTATATCCTCTTGGTCCTTGCCTTGTAATGCGACACCGTCTCCTCCACCCATTCCACATCCATGCTGGTTGAACCAACATGGCAATAGTACAACCTCATCGCATCGACACCGTATTTCTGGATAGCCTCGGGTATGGGTTCCGCACCACCCTTCGTCTTCGATATCTTGTCCCCCCCTGACATCGTCACCCACCAGTGGACGAATATGCCCCTCGGCCAGTGTTCCCTGTTCAACAGAGCCACATGGTTCATCAGGAATACCGGGAAGTGCACTGTCTTGTGCTCCTTCCCGCTGAGATTGACATCAAGGGGATACCAGTACAGGAAATCCTTACGGATCTTCTCGAAAAGCTCCCTCTTTTCGGGTTCAAGTCCCGAAGCGTCGCCCTGACCGAGGAAAACCATATCGAAGAAGAGATCGTCCATCCACTCGAGCTTCAGTGAACCATCGTTGATGTACTTGGACACGATATAATAGGCCGGGTATAGCGTGGAATCCGATATGGGCTCGATTATCCATCCCTTCTTGTAAGGGAACTCGGTCCCGAGCCAGGACCCTTTCCTGATGCATGCTCTGTCCCCGAACCATTCCAGGACCGAGGGCATCTCCCTCTTGTAATCCTCCGGCAGGATGTTCATCTCCTGCGACCATTCCTTTGACATCCGGGTCCACTCTTCATCGGAGTAACGGATGAACCACTGGTCGGGTATCCTCTTCACCACCACATCGTCCCCGGACCTGCAGACGACCTGTTCCGAGAACTCGTAGAACACATCGGCGAGCCCCATACCAATGAAGTCCTCCCGAAGAGCGTCCTTTGCCAGGGAGACCCTCAGACCTGCATAGTCCTGGCAGTTTCCCATGAGTATGCCGGAATGGAACTCGTCCTTGTAGATTATCTTGGTGGCCTCGTCCAGCTTCTCATCATCATCCTGGGAAGCTATCCCCATCCCGATACACAGCTTGCCGGCGGGATCCTCCGTGAATTCCTTCCCGGACTGGATCAGAGTGATGGGTGTCAGGGACAGGACCTCCTCAACATCGAGCGCGAAGGGGTTCTCCCCTGCTTTGACCTCCTCCTTGACATCCTTAAGGGCAACCCAATCGAAAGGTGCATGTGCAGGGACCGACATCACCACCCCGGTGGCTACCTTCGGGTCCACGAACCTACCCGGAAGTACGGGTATCTCGACCCCGACTGGGGTACGGCATTTCTGCCCTATGAGTTCGGAACCTTTCACAGTCCCGATCTTATCAACATCCTCCCTTCCTTCCATCTGGTACTTCAATTTCTCGAACCCCTCGGGGGAGACCAGCCAGTTCTCCGGCCCCACCCTTGCCTTCACATATTCCACCTCGGGATGGAGCCACATGTTGGTCACACCGAACACTGTCTCTGGTCTCAGGGTCGCTGCGGGAAGGACGGTCCCATCGCTCATTCTGAACTTGAGGGCGGTGAACTCCAGAACCTCCGCACTGCCGCCCTGGGAGATATCCGTCATCGAGGTATCGACGGCCACAGGACCGCAGGAGGGGCAGAACGGAGCATAGTGCGGTTTTGTTGCGAGCAGCCCTTTCCCGAAGAGCCGGTGGAACTGCCAGGTTATGAACCTGTTGTAACCAGGGGAAGTGGTGGACATGCAGCGGGTGAAATCCATGCCAAAGCCGAACTTCTTCCAGTATTCCTCGATATAGACGTTGGAGAAGAACTCGATGAGCCTTTCGACCTCTCCAAGCTCGTTGACCTGTTCCTCCGGGCATCCGTTCCTGATCATGTACTCTATTGTCTTCCCATCCCCTCTCTCGATCCTCTTGGCCAGGGATATGGCCGGAATGCCGGAAGCATGGAAGCCAACAGGGAAAAGGACGTCATGTCCGGTCACCCTCTTGTACCTCGTGATCACGTCCGCGTAGGTGAAACCTCTCATGTGACCGACATGAAGGTAACCGGATATTCCCGGATAGGCGAAGATCAGAAAGTACTTCCTTCCGGTCCTGCTGTCCGGTCCGACAGGTTTGAAAATATCCTTATCGGCCCATCTTTTCTGCCACTTCTTCTCGATCTCTGCGGATACGTATCCGTCCATCAATTTCACTCCTGCTGGGAGGTTCCCTGTTTTGGATGAGGAGGTGTATAGGTTCGTATTAAAAGAGACTTTCTAAAGAGTCAGGATATCCTCCGCCCCGTCCAACAGACATCATCTTTTTTAATGAGGCCTTTTTCATGGGATTTTAAAGGTTTTGATAAAGTTTTTATTATATGTCCGCATTCCAAGGTATCGGGAAAATTCAGACATCTGGGGTTTCTAGAGGTTGTGGATGGGAGAAGAGAAACGGAACACCCTATGGGATATTAAGCCAGGGCAATGATCCGACAGTGTAGGAATATCATTGTACATTCTTGGTCAGATACTCCATCTTGAAACTGGCTATCGGGGCTGCATAGGTGAGTGACCCCATGCTGACAATATCTACATGGGGAGCATAGAGGTCCAGGTTATCCAGTGTGATACCGCCCGATGCTTCCAGTATCGTGCCCCTGCCGAGTTCCTCCGCGCACCTCCGGATCTCCACGGAAGCTTTCATAAGTTCCCTAGGGGAGAGATTGTCCATCATAATTATGTCAGCCCCTGCCTCCACTGCCGCGATCCCCGAAGGGATGTCCTCCACTTCCACCTCGATCTTGACATAAAGCCCGTATCTTTCCCGGATGTTCCACACTCCGTCCTTGATCGCATCGGGACCGCCTCCGAGAGCTGCAATATGGTTGTCCTTCAGCATGGCCATCGATGAGAGATCGGGGCGATGAGGAAGGGCCCCGCCATCCATGAGAGCCCTCTTTTCAAAGGTCCCGAAGAGCGGGGTCGTCTTCCTGGTCCCGGCGACGCGGGTCCCGGGTGATACTCTCTCCGCGATATCCGACGCTTTCCTTGACATGGTGGCAATGCCGGACATCCTGGACAGAACGTTGAGGGCCACCCTTTCAGCTCTCAGAAGGGCTTGCATCGGTCCCTTGACCGTCGCTATGACCGCGTCCTTTCCGCATATGCAGCCCGGGAAAGCCCCCTCAGATGACAGTACCTCCGCACCGGCCCGGTCAAATATGTATTCAAGGGCCTCAACCCCGGAAAGTATGCAATCATCCTCGGAGATGATAACGGCAGTCCCATTTTCTCCATCGAACATACAGGAGGTGAGGTCTCCCTTGCCTGAATCCTGCCAGAGGGCCATCTCGAGAAGCTTCTTCTCATCGTCCGTCAGGGGCATCATGATGGGTTGATTCGTGAACTGCCGTATAATCATTGTCACTGCTTTGGACATTCAATGACCTGCTCCGATAATTTTTTTTTCCTTACGGGATCAGACCACCGGCATGCCTCTCTCGGAGTTCCCATCCTCGTTCCCTGGAAGCGGGGCAACCTTTGAGGACCAAGTTCTGTTCAACCAGTTCGCAGCCCATATGGATATGCCAGCCAAAATGAAACCTGCAGCCACATCGACCACCCAGTGGTACCGAAGGTATATGGTCGAGAAGATAAGGGACAGAGTGAGCGGGATGTATGCATAATATACCCATTTCGAAGCCCTCGAATGGTCCTTCAGCCTTCCGATGTAATAGAAGGATATCAGCGACATTGCGGTATGATGGCTCGGGAAACAATCCCGCGTCGTGCTTCTCATCAGATCCCATACTGGTTCGACCCTCTGGTAGAGGAAGATCCCCTGAAGGTCCATCGAATATCTCTCGGGCATGTAGTACTTGGGTCCGATAGCCGGCACCAGCGTGTATCCGAGATACGCGATATACAGCGAAAGACATATGGCCAGCATAAGGTCCCTGAAGTCGCCCCTTCTTCCCGTTATCGAGAAAACGAGCGCCGGAAGGGCCGGTAGGAAGAAATAGAGCAGATACGCAAATGTCAGATAATCGGTCAATAAAGGATGGTTGATCCTTTCCATCCATATGGTGGGCTGTGTCCCGAAGATGATACTGTCGAGCTCCATGAGAGACGGATCGGCAAGGTGTTCGACCACCAGTGGAAATAGATGGGTCATGTTCTCGTACACGAGCACAACCAATAAAAGCGGCAGATAATCCCTCAAGGACCTTCCCATGCCTTCCCTGAAGACCCTGCTTTCCCTGAAACCTCCCCGTGCGTATTGGGGGAAATTGATCAGCAGAGCAATGAGCACCCAAAGAAGGCAGCCTATCATTATATGTTCAAACGATTCCAACTTAAAGGCCACTCTTCCGGAAAAGGCCAACATCAAGGTGACCGAAGCCAGGAAGAATGTCACGAACACGACATCCTCAGGTCGCGTCCATCTTCTAAGTTTGGTGCCGATCTCCAATCTTCGATTTCCCCCTTGATAAGTATATCTCAAAAGGAATATATAATCCGCTTTCCAAAACAGTTTATCGGTAAACGTCGATCGGGGGAGGATGAGCGAGCACAAGATCATTAACGATCCCGTCCACGGAACGATCAAGATTTCAGGGCCTCTCCTGGACCTGGCAGCCACTCCTGAGATAAACAGGTTGAACCAGATAAGACAGCTCGGGCTTGCATATCTGGTTTTCCCGGGGGCACATCATACCAGGTACGAGCACTCCTTCGGAGTGGCCCATGTCGCCGGTCTGCTCGCGGACTCCATCGGGATCGACGACTATGAATTGAACCTGATCAGGACGGCCGGACTGCTTCACGACGTAGGCCATGGTCCCTTCTCACATACCATGGAGAAGATATTCTTCGACCGTATCGGCATGGACCATATGGCACTGACGAGGGATATCATCACAGGGAAGGTCGATCAGTGGGAGGAAGAATGGTGGAACCTGAAAGGTGTTGACCGGGGACCGAGGGTCCCGGAGCTCCTTGAAAAACACGACCTCGAACCAAAGAACGTGGCTGCGCTCATCTGTCAGGAACATTCCGGCGCATCGGAAGGGCAGATCACCCTGGAACTCCAGGAAAAGCAGTCCTACTTCTCATCCAGGCAATACATGTACCAGATCATTCATTCCGCCCTTGACGCTGATCAGCTGGATTTCCTCCTAAGGGACTCTCATTACACGGGTGTCGCTTACGGCATAATCGACCTTGACAGGATAATAGCCACCACAACGCTTTTCCACGGAGAGCTGATGGTGGAGAAGAGGGGTATCTCTTCACTTGAGGGTATGCTTGTTGCTAGAAGTCTGATGTACAGCTCTGTTTATTTCCACAAGACCGCGAGAATAGCCGAATCGATGCTATGCAGAGCCGGGAGCATACTGTCCGACGATGAACTGTTCAAGGTATGGAAAATGTCGGACGGAGAGGCATTGAGGTTCATGAGGGAGAAAGCCGGCATCTGCGGGGAGCTCTCGACCCGCCTCACTTATCGTAAATTGTACAAATCAGCGTTCAGGATCGATTCCGAGGTGGTAATGGACGAGAGCAGGGAAGCGGCAGGTCTGAGGGACCTCATCAGGGAACTGTCCAATGGAAGGGACTCGGAAAGGCTCGAAAGGGAGATAGAGCGCAAGGCCTCCATGCCGGAGGGGTCCGTTATCGTGGATATCCCCGATCCAAGCCTGACCCTTTCCGAACCAAGGCTCAGGAGGACTGATATCAAGGTTCTTGGTGACAGGCCGGAGATACTCTCGAGGATATCGTCACTGGCCAGAGCCCTTCAGAGGCGGCCACCGATACCCTGGTGCCTGATAATATCATGTCCCAGCAAGTACGTGGGGGATGTGGAAAGGACAGCAAGGTCCATCCTTCTATAGTCCATTTCAGAAGAAATGGAGATATGCCACAGCCCCTATGAGACATGCAGCCGCGGCAAGTGATATTATCAGCGCGATTATGAGGTAAGTGTTCGTTCTGCTCTTCCTTTCGTAAATACCCCTTAGCCTTGCTATGCGATCTGACCATTTGTAGAAATGGTCCATCTCCGCAAGCTCATGGAGGGGGTCGTCCCCCAATTTGAAGAGAAGTTCCCGTCCCATATCATATCACCTAATGCTGAAGCATGTATCCGCATTCAATGCAGACCATGTCCTCGGAATCGACCACTGCACCGCAGTTGGGGCATGTTTTCCTGGGGGTGATCACACCCGATTCTTCGAGCTTCTTCGTGAGCTTCTTGAAAAGGGATTCCACTTCCTGAAGAGACCTTACATTGGTGCACATGAGCTTTCCATCATTCATTATGACAACTACGGCGTAGGAGTTCCTTGGCCGCCATATGACCCCGGGAAAATTATCGGGGTTGTAATCCGAATCATCGAGCCTTTTGGCCACTTCATCAAGGTCCAGACTTGTATTGAGGTTGGAGGATGCTATGATGTTCTCTATCTGGTAGCTGGTCAAACCTATCCCTTCAAGGAAAGTGGGTGCATGGGTATATTGATTTTTTGTCGATATTTCCCTTGCCGATGATTGTGAAAAATAAAAAACAATGAATATGACCAGTAAAATACCTCCCATACATGAAGGACCTTGTTCCAAGATCGGGCCCTCACAGCAGAAGGGTGATCGTGGACTTCATCATCGACAGGTTCCAGGAAGCGAGGGCGGAGACAGCAGTGATCGGGATATCCGGCGGACTGGACTCGTCCCTTGCACTGGGGCTGACCGTTGAGGCACTTGGGAAGCAGAGGGTGAAAGGTTACTTCCTCCCCTACGGCGACCTGGGCAACACTGACAGGGTTCATGCCCGATCGGCCTCGAATGTCTTCGGGACGGAGCTCGAGGAGATCGATATTACGAGGACCGTTGATTCCATACCCTTCACACTCGAGGGAATGGCAAAGGGAAACGCTCAGGCAAGGGCAAGGATGACGGTCCTTTATGCCAAGGCCAACCTCAAGAACGGTCTCGTAATAGGGACGTCGAACAAGACCGAGTTCCTCCTCGGTTATTTTACCAAATACGGGGACGGGGGAGCCGATATCTATCCACTGGGGGACCTGTACAAGACCCAGGTGAGGGGGCTCGCGGAGGAGGTTGGTGTACCTCGACCGATCATCGAAAGGCCACCATCCGCAGGTCTCATTGCAGGCCAGACGGATGAGGGAGAGCTCAGGATACCATACCCCATAGTGGACCAGGTCCTCTATGGTTACATACGGGACCTTGAACCCGAAGAGATAGCCGACAGTATTGATTACACCACCACGACGGTGGAGGAGATGGACAGGGCGGATTTCGAGCCTCCCATCTCCACTGATAGGGTAAAAGAGATCCTGGGGACCGTATGGAGAATGCGCCACAAGAGATCTTCCTTTGCCATCCCGAAACTGGAAATGGCCACGGTGGGCCTTGACCTAAGAGAGAGGTGGTGAGCAGCGGATGGAGATCCTCTGGGTGATACCGATGCATGTTCGGCCGGTGATCTCCCTAAATGCTCTGCTCGACGGCAGGATAAGGGAACCGTCGACCGGAATGGACAGGTTCAACCTCACGGATGTTGGAGATATCTTCTTCCGTCTCTTCAGGGAGAGAAAGGCTGAGGTCAGGCTTAAGAACGTCGAGCCACCGTTCCCATGGGAAATGGTCTTCATGATCAATGATGGACCAAATGTCTCTATCAGGGGTATAAAGGTCGGACCCAGCACCTATCGGTCAATATTCAAGATGGTCCATACCGGAGAGAATGAGGTCAAATCCATCATCTCGATCGGCTTGCGCTCGCTGGGCAGGGACCCTTTGGATTCGCCTTACTGGAACGATGAGAACTGGCAGCTTTTTCAGAAGAGGTTCCGGTTGACACGGGATGCCATAGTTTCGGACAACAATTCCTTCCAAGCCTAAAATGGCCTCAGAACTCCAGGTCCAGCCAGGTCTCGGTGAATGAATCCACAAGATCGTCCATGAAGGACTTCTTGTATATTATCAGGGTCCTCGAAACGATGTCAGGGTCCTTTACATGATATCCCTTTCCGCCCTCATCACCCTCTTCCACCACCAGACCCCTTCTGATCATCTTCTTGAGATGGAAGGTCAGCGTTGAACCGGAGAGTCCCAGTTCGGACTTGAGGTCCCTGTGCCTTGCACCGGGATTGAGCATCAGATGCATCAGTATCGCCCTTGGGACATCCTTTCTGAGGAATGGGAGGATGGATTTCTCCTTCGACCCGATCTTGCCCTCGGTGTAGTATCGTTTGTATCTGCCTTCCACACGTGCAACTATCATATCCCTCTTCAACAAGTAGTTGATGTGGTACTCCACCACACCCATAGGTATGCCCAGACGCCTCGATATCTCCCTGAAATGTATCCCTGGCGAGGTCTCTATCAGGTCGAATATCTTCTTCCTGGTCTCCAGCTGAAGAGGGTCTTCCTTCATCGGGTGATCACCTTGGCCCTCAGGACCTGCCCTTCCTGAATAAAGCCAGATACAGTGCCAGAAGGACCAGCACATCTATTGTCAGCATGATATCGAAGGAGAACGCGAAATCCCTTGGCACCCTTACAAGGTCTGTGAAGTAGAGACCGATCGCAAGGAATATCCCCTTGAGGAGGAAAAGGACGAATGATATCGTCACCATCCTCACCTTGGGATTACCGGTACGCCGGTATGACAGGAAACCTATCACAGTGAGGGCCAGGGATAAAATGATCAGAAGTCCCACCAGGACATCCTTCGACGCTGCGGCAACATCCAGGAATTCCATCTAGATATCACCTCCTTTTCTCCTGAAGGTCAAGACCTTTCTCGAGTACAGCGTCGCTCCGATAACCAGTATCCCGAGCGCGAGGCCACATAGCATTATAAGAACGCTGTTACGGATGAAATCCTCGTCGGGCTCCAATTTCGGTATGTTGGCGGGGTCCATTCCCACGGTCGGATCGTGATGGATCACCTGAACGTCCCCTTCAAGCGGGTAGGAGAACCAGATGTCAGCTTCACCATCGCCCAGATCGTACCATGTCGTAGCCTCTGATCCCGTGCTCAGTGAAGAGTATCCTACCGTGATCTCATCGGTCCATGAATAAGTGTTCTGAGTCTTCCCCTTCTCGTTGACGACCCTGATCTGGTGAACACCGCTTTCGGTCCCATCATCCGGACCTTCCTCGATGGACCTCTCTCCGGTATCATCCTTCAATGTGTGGAGCACTGCCAGATGGGTCGCATCCAGAGGCTGCCACAGATCTATATCTATATCGAACTTCTGGGATTCGTAGGTATCGAGCAGCAATGTGGAGGAAAGCCTGAAGGTGACCTTTGCCCAGGCAACGAAGGTCGTGGTCCCCACAAGCCTCAGCTGGACGACACCATAGAGAGAGATGACAACCCCATTCTTGACATCAAGATCGAGCTCCCAGTCGACCATTGTCAGGTCGCCCTCGTACTTCTTCGCTTCCAATTCGGGATCCCATACACCGTCCCCGTTCGAGTCATCGAAGGCGATGATCGTGGTATATGTCAGCGATGAACTGGACACCTTTCCCTCGTCCACGGTATAGAAGAAGGTTAGTCGAGGGTAGGTCTGGTTCACAGAAATGGTCAGAGGGTCACCGATGACATACACCTTATCTCTTTCTGTCCTTACAGACACCCTTCCTGTTCCCTCAGGCGGTTCGAACATGTCCGGTGAATAGATATCGGATGTGACGATATCCTTGACCACCGGGTCTAGGCTGGAATCGGTGGAATAAAGCTCCAGCCTGACCGGATAATGACCGGTCACCCCGAAAAGCGAAATGTCCCCCCCCGAGAACCTGAGCTCCGGTTCATGGGCTCCTATATCCAGGGCTTGCGGTCCGAAGTCTGCTGCTATCCGATCTCCGCTCATCGTCCCGTGGAGGATGTAGTTACCAGGTTCATAAACGTTGACCGGAACCTTCAACACGAGGTATTCGGCAAGACCGTCCTGGTCCAGGTCCTCGACACTCTCCGTCACTTCATCTGCGAAATCTATCACCGTCGCTCCCTGTGAAAAGGAATTGTCCGGCAGGAGCGTTGTAAGCATCAGCACGCACATCAGGACAATGATCGGTCCTTTGATGAGAGCACCTCGATCGAATGAAATCATTCCAGACATGATCACGACCCTCCCTGATGGCCGCTTACCCTCTAAAAGGTGGGGTACGGATATAAAAGATTTGTAGGGCGTACATTGAACTCGATCTCGATGAGCAAGGACCGATCGAAATTTTAATTGTAAATGTATCGACCTGACTGAAGTCATCGAGTGTCCTGTAAAAGTTCGGAAGGGACCTAGATCATTTCGGAGAAAGACATCATTAGGAAAGGACGTACAGATAAAAACAAATATAATGAAAACTAGTAAAATACGAGATGGACCATGGCCTGCATGAAACAGATCTACAACCTGAATACCATTCTTCTGGTCTTCGTGTTGGCCTTGCCTTTTCTGGCCAACACACCTGATCGGGGTTCTGCCGAGACAACGGAGCTGCTCATGAAAGGGAATACCTATGGGGAGTTCTTCGATCTTAGGTTTCCCGAAGGCGGGGGCAGGGATCCAAGTGTGTCCATCTATATTCCAGATAGCGGACCGGTCATCTCCGCAAGTCTTCTCGTCTCCACCGTCGAAGGCTCCGTTGGTCCCGAAAGCGTTTTCGTGGATGTAGGGGCTGACGAGAGGTCAGAATGGAAATACGGCGGTGGTGAAGAAGGTAGTTTCGGACTGCAGCATTCCTTTATAAATGGAAAGAAGGTCATCAGGGACCACCTCGAC